>CAYXWM010000030.1:0-31734 GCA_964468805.1 uncultured Defluviitaleaceae bacterium | reverse complement strand
CTGCTACCATCTGAAAACCTCCTATAAATAATTATTGCAAAAATCAACTCCCTTTATATTTTACAGTATAAAAAAAATAATTCAATAGTTTTTTTCAAAAAAATCAAAAAAATTTTTATACTTATGCTAAATAATTGACAAAGCGGAATCGACCTGTGTTAATTATTGTAAAAACATCTTAAAAAAACTCACAATAAAATAACCCCGAAATATCAATGTATTGTAGAAATTGCGTTTTTGGCATATGTCATAAAAAACCGCAATAACAGCATTTTATTTTGGGAAAGTTTCGTGCTTTACCATGTTACCGAAGCAAAATATTTTGTTAATAAATCGGTGATTTGTCCAAAGTTAAGAAAAACATTGCCTTTACGGTAAAATATGTTATAATATTTTCGAATAAAATAATTTTGTGGAATTATTATGTTAACGAAAAATTAGAAAAAAGTCTACAACAGAATTATTTTCTGTAAATGAAATTTTTTGCTCTTTATCCTAATTGAATTTACATATTACTTTGGAAATTATAAGACGGAGGACAAATAATGAACAAATCCTTTTCTCTTAGCGATTTATGCGATTCAGCTCGAAATAATTTTATGCAAGGGAACTATTCTTGCTCCGAATCCGTTGTAAATGCCTTTTTACAACATTTACAACCAAATGTTTCCAACGAAATAATTGCAATGGCTTCCGGTTTTTCAGGCGGAATGGGCGGTACTCAATGTATTTGCGGAACCGTATCCGGGGCTGTTATGATTTTGGGACTTTGTTTCGGCAGAACCGAGCCGAAAGATCCAAAAATCAGCAACGCCATGAAGCTGACCAAAGCCTTTTACACCGGTATGACCGAAAGAAAAGGCTCTTTATGCTGTGCAAAACTGACCAAGAATCTGGAACCGGGTAGCCCCGAAAGAAAGGCAAAATGTGCCGAAATGGTTGAGGAAGCCTGTACACAGGCTGCAAAAATCATTATGGAAAACTTGGACATAAAGAATACGGATGCATTGCACTGATTAAACCTATCTGATTGGTAGGTAAAATTTCAGAAATATAAGAATATAATACATATTAAATTTTATCAAGGGTTTACCGGCCTGTAATTTTTGGCAAAACTTATATACTGTGGTGATTTTATGCTTTGTGCTGTAGGTATTACCAAAGCCTACCGAAAAACTGTGTTACAGGAAATAAACCTAAGTGTGCAAAGAGGAGAAATAATTGGGCTGGCGGGGATTAACGGCTCCGGAAAATCTACCCTGCTGTCCGTGCTGGTTACGGCTGTTAAGCCGGACAGAGGCAGCGTAACTTTGGACGGCGAAGATTTGCTTAAAAACGGAAAGCTTTTAAAGAAGTCTCTGGGATTTGTTCCCCAAGAAAGTGCCCTTTTTGAAAACTTGAGCGTTGCCGATAACTTGCGTTTTTGGTCGGCAGTTTACGGAAAGAAGGTTCTGACACAGGAGAAATCTTTCCTTAAAAAGAAGGTAAACACTCTTTCCGGGGGTACAAAGAAGAAACTTGCTTTGGACATTGCTCTTATGAACGAGCCGGACTACCTTATTTTGGATGAACCCACCACCGCTCTGGACATAGACAACAGAGAGGAAACTTTGTCACGCTTTTTGGATTTAAAAAAGAAAGGCAAATCGGTCATTTTTTCTTCTCATTATGCGGAGGAACTTATCATATGCGACAGGATATTCATACTTAACAACGGCGTGTTGGTGTATACCGGAAGCCCGGAGGGTTTGGGTTCCGGAGCGGCATTTAAACAGGCTTTGTTGGAAAGAATCCGTGTAAATTCACGAATTTAGACTAAGCCGAAAACAATATATTATTATACTAATTCCATATAAGATGAAGTACAAAAATTATCGTTTTGTCCTTGAACCGTTGGAAAAAACAAATTATTTTAAGCCTCTGTTTAAAATGGAATCAGTATAACTCCTACACTTAATTGCATAAGGAATAGTAATAAAAGCTATTCTTCGTTAACGCTTTTATTACTGATTAACTCGAAATTAAGTATACATTTCTCCCTTTAAGGTTGGTTATTTATGAAATTGCTCTTGCTTGAGTTGAAAAAATACTTTACTTTGTCTTTGTTGATTTGCTTGTTGTTGAGCGTGGCTTTGGTTGGAGCGATTTATGTTGTGTCCAATGAACTGATAGCCGGAAAGGCTATAGTTTCGTCTTTTGAAGTGGACGTGGTTGATAACGACAATGCCTTTGAAATAGACATGCTTATCGGCATTATCAATTCCCAAAAGGGTATAAAAAATACTGTGCAACTGGTTAAAAACGATGTTTCCGCTTCTGAATCCAGGCTGGTAAACGGTGAAATTCCGGCGTTTATCGTTGTGCCCGAAAAGTTTGTGGAGCATATCAAGCTGGGTATCAATTCGCCCTTTACCCTGGCAGGTTCCGCAAAATACCCGTTACAGCTGGGAATTACCAATATTTTGGTAAAAGCGGGCGTGGCATTTTTGGCATCATCTCAATCGGGGATTTATGCCTCTTTTGATTATGTCTATGCACAGGGTTACAGTCATGAAAAGGCAATGGAAACGCTGCTCTATCCCATAAATATTCAATTTGCAACACAAATGCTTAATTATAAAGAATACATTAACGAAAACATACTTTGGCAAACGGGTAATGTACCTTTTGATATACATTATATTATTTCTTTTGCCGTGTTTTTTTCCATGGTATTATCCTTGTTTTTTGTGCACAATCTTAAAATAAACAGGAATTTCCATATGCTCTGCAAAATATCCGGCATAGGACTTTTTAAGCAGATAATGCTTAAATTCTCGGGTTTTTTCTTTATTAATGCTCTTTTGACAATACCGCTGTATTTGGTCTTGGATTTTAAATGGATATTTCTAAGCTTATTGAATACGGCGTTTATAATGATGATACATTCGCTTTTTAAGCCTGTAAGTGCTTGTTTTGCTATGATTTTGGCGGCGTTTTATATGCTGTTTGTTTCCGGAGGAATAATCCCTTTGGTGTATTTACCTTCGGTGTTTCAATTGTTAAGGTTTACGAGCTTGAATTACTACGTTTTGGAATTGTACAGCTCTGTAAATGCGGTTATTTTGATAGTTTCCCTAGCTATACTCTTTGTTTCCGGAACTTATCTGAAACTGCGTTATTTCGAATTTAAAGGCTGATTTTATGCGTCTGTTCTTTGTTTTTTTGTATACCAGATTAAAATTGTTGCTTACTCCCTCATTTATCACCGCATTGTGCTTGTTTCCGGTGGGAATTATGCTGTTCGGCGGTATTTTTAACGATGAAAGTGCCCTGAAAATAAAGGTGGGTCTGTATTACGAGCCGGGAGAAAAAAGAGACTTTGCAGCCGATTACTTCAGAAAAATAATGGGAGATTTGGGCGAAGTTCAAGTATATGACGACTTGGAAATCTTGAAAAACCATGTGGCAGCCAACAAACTGGAATGTGGATTTGAATTGTTGCCCTCATTGGATGAAGGCTCTTTTTTTAAGTCTGTTAATCTCTACAAAACTCAACAGTCCATGACGGACCAAATTGCATCGCTGATGATGGTTTCCGGCATAGTACAGAGCAATTCCGGTGAAGTGGCTTATGAGGTGTTGAAGGAATTTTTTCCGGATAAAGAACCGGAGGAAATAAAAACCACTGTTCAAAACAAAACTATGGAATACGCAAATAACATGAAGTTAATGGATGTAAATTATAAAATTTTGGATTCCGCAGACTATACTCCCGAGAGCTTGGCTTTTAACAGAGTCAATCACGGACTAACGGCTCTTTTTGCGGTTTTGCTGACGTTATTGTTGGGAATGTTTCTGGCAGCGGAAAAACGCTCCGAGATATACAAAAAGTTGTTGAGTTCCGGTATTTCCAAGGCTAAATATGTGGCTTATTCCGATGTTTTTATCTTTATTCCCGTATTTGTGTTTTTGGTAGCGGCACAGGTTTCACTGGGGATAACATTTACCTTGGATTTATTGCTGTTGTGTTTCGGATATGCCTTGGGATTGGCGGCTTTTGCCGGATTTTTGTCCGTATTCGTAAAGGAGAGTATTTTCCCCGCCCTGATTGTTTTTGCATTACTTGCAACGGCTTTGCTGGGTAATTGTTTTATTGATATTTCTAGCATTCTACCCCAAATAGGGTTTATTAAATATTTCTTTTTGTCCGGCTATTATTTACAGGGTTTGGAAAATATCTTGCCCTTGTATGAGGCTTTTATCTTGGTATTGTTTGGACTGTTTTTCTACTTTATTTCCGCTAATGCGGTACATGAATAATTCATACTATTATGTATTAAAAAATTTATCCTGTAATTAATGAAGATTAGAGTCATCGGAGGCATTATGAAACCCGTATTATCTGTAATTATCCCGGTTTTTAACGAAGAACCGGTCATAATCGAAACATATAAAAGATTGACCAAGGTTATGGAAGGAATGGGAGAAACTTACGAACTGCTGTTTGTAAACGACGGAAGCAGAGATATGTCCGCAGCCATTATTGCGGATTTATGCAGCAAGGACAAATCCGTTAAACTCCTGAATTTTTCAAGAAATTTCGGTCATCAGCCGGCCATAACCGCCGGAATGGACTTTGCCGCCGGAGATGCCATAGTTATAATCGATGCCGATTTACAAGACCCACCGGAGGTTATCCCGGAAATGCTAAAGCTATGGCGGCAAGGCTATGAAGTGGTTTACGGAAAACGCTCTGAACGTAAGGGTGAATCCGCGTTTAAAAAATTTACGGCGAAGATGTATTATCGTTTGCTTAAAAACATGACAAATGTGGATATACCAGTGGATACAGGGGATTTCCGATTAATCGACCGCAAGGTTTGCGACGCCATGAAAATGCTGGGCGAAAAGAACCGCTATGTTAGGGGTTTAGTAAGCTGGACAGGCTTTAATCAAACAGCCGTTCACTATGTACGTGACGAGCGTTTCGCCGGAGAAACAAAATATCCCTTAAAAAAAATGATTCGTTTTGCCATGGACGGCATAGCCGCTTTCTCCTACAAACCGCTGAAACTTGCCACGGGTACGGGTTTTGCCATAGCATTGTTGAGTTTTATTTATTTGGTGGTTATCCTGTTTCAAAAACTGGTTTACGGCAACGTTATAGAAGGCTGGGCTTCAACCATAGCCGTTATTCTTTTCTCACAAGGTATAGTGCTTATTATGCTGGGGATTATGGGCGAATATATAGGGAGAATTTACGACGAAATAAAAAATCGTCCAATCTACCTTATCAGCCAAAAGATAGGATTCGACGAAGATGTTTAAAATGAAACAAACCCATGCATATTTGTTTTTCGGTGTCCTAACCACCCTAATCAGCGTGGTTATTTATCAAGGACTATCCCGGCTTAACGCCGGAGTTGCGGTTTCCAATACGGTTTCTACCGTTGTTTCCGTGCTTTTTGCGTTCTTTACCAATAAATATTACGTATTTAAGTCAAAAGAGCAAAAAAACTTAATAGCCGAATTGTTCAAATTTATTGCTGCCCGTGTGGCTACTTATTTGGTAGAAACAGGACTGTTAATAATTTTGGTGGAGCGGTTAATGTTTGACAGTTTGATTTGTAAAATCGGAACTACAGGATTAGTTATAGTGTTGAATTATTTTTTAAGTAAATATGCTGTGTTTAAGTAAAAATTTAAAACCTTGGGGCAGATAATCTTATGGAAAAAGATTACACCCCAAGGTTTTTATTTTTCCTAAAACTTTAACAGCGAAGATACATTATATCCCTTTAATAATTCTCTTCCTTTAAGATCTTCCAATTCTATCAAGAACACAACAGCCTGAATCACTCCGCCCAGTTCTTCTATCAATTCAACCAAGGCCTTGCTTGTGCCGCCGGTAGCCAGTAAATCATCTACTATAACAACTTTTTGACCGGGTTTGATGGCATCGGAGTGCATTTCTATAACGGCATTTCCGTATTCCAAGGCATATTCTTTTTTCAAAACAGTATAAGGCAATTTACCGGACTTTCTCACCGGTATAAAGCCTTTGTCCATTTTATAGGCAACAGGAACGCCGAATATAAATCCTCTAGATTCCGGACCGATTATATAATCGAAATCCAGAGGTTGTATAACCTCTGCTATTTGATTTACCGCCGCTTTTAAGGCTTGTGGATTTTGCAAAATGGGAGTAATGTCTCTGAAAATAATTCCCTCGTGAGGAAAGTCGTTAACCGTTCTTATATATTGCTTAATATCCATGCAAATTCTCCTTAGGGCTAATATAGTAAACAACTTCTTCAAATACTTGTAGCAGTGATTTTAGCATACCTATTCTTAAAGTTATAAAGAGATTAATTACCTCGATGCAACCTAAAATCCTTTATCATCATCTGTACGCTAACATCGTTATTATAGTTGTTAATTTGTACCGAGTAAACCAAATCCATTAATAAATCACAATTCCTTAATATTCCGCATACGATTTTTTCTGTCTCGTATTCCGAATACAGTTCATCAAGACGTTCTCTTAAAACCTCCACCAATCCAAAGGAAACAGCCTTAATTTGACGATTTGTACCTTCAACATTAAATTGCAGAATTATTGTGGATTTTCCTTCAATTACTTTAATAGAGGCAGGGCTTAAATTACGGCTCAAAAACAAGGGTTCCTCGTTAGCCTTGCCGAAGGGAGCCAGATAGGTTAATTCCCTTGCCAAATCAAAAGTAATTTCCGATAGTTGCAATTCCGATTCGCAGTACAGGGTTTGAGTGAAATCCGCTGTTGCGGCAATTTCGGAGTTAAGGCGTTTCCGTAATTCCTCTATGTTTTCTTCCTTTAAGGAAATACCTGCCGCCATGGGATGACCGCCAAAACGTTCAAACAAATCACGGCACTTAAATAATTCTTCGTAAATATTATAGCCTTCAACGGAACGGGCAGAGCCTTTTACAAGGTTTTCGCCTTGGGTGAAGACTATGGTAGGTCTTGAAAGTTGCTCCTTGATACGACCGGCAACTATCCCGATTATGCTTTCATGCATTTTGGGGTCGTAAAACACGATAACACCGTCATTGTACTGCCCGGAGTTATTTAATTGCTCCAAAGCGGATTTAGTGGATTGTTGGGTCAGCAATTTTCGGTTGTCGTTAAGTGTGCTTAAACGTTGTGCCAGTTCCTTTGCTTCCTCCGGGTTTTCCGTTGTAAACAACTCCACTGCCAAAGCGGCGGTTTCCAATCGTCCGCAGGCGTTGATACAAGGCCCTATAATAAAGCCTATACAGAAATTCGTCAATTCTTTTTCCGACAGGCTTTTTATATTTATTAATGCATTCAGACCTAAATTTATAGCTTTGTTGTTATTTAATATTCTTAGTCCGTTTTTGGCGATTATACGATTTTCGTCTTGCAAATCCACTATATCGCAGAATGTGGCTATCATTGCAAAAACCAAATATTCGTCGGTATTGAAATTTTTATTCAAGCGTTGAAACAAGTACTTTACAAATTTATATACCAATGCCCCTGCACATAGCTTTTTAAAAGGATATGTGCATTCTTTTTGTTTGGGGTCTATGATAGCATCTGCCTTGGGCAGAACATTGTGTTTTTGACCATCGGTGTCGGTGATAAATGAAGGCTCGTGATGGTCTATTATTATCATTTTAATGCCGGTTTCTTTAACGTATTCCGCTTCCTGCAAGGCGGCTATGCCGTTGTCGCAGGTTATTATCAAGTCGGTTTGTGCCTCATGTATACGTTTTATGGCAGTCATATTCAGACCGTAGCCCTCGTGTTCCCTATGAGGTATGTAATATGTAACGTCGGCGCCCAATCGTTTCAAGGCCTTGTAGAGTATTACCACAGAAATAACCCCGTCAACGTCATAGTCGCCGAAAACAACTATTTTTTCCTTTTTTCTTAGGCTTTCTGTCAATATATCCAAACCTAAATCCATATCTTTCAAAAGTCCGGTGTCATGCATGGTTTCGATTTTTGGGTTCAAGTATCTTAATGCTGTATTTCGGGTTCTGATACCTCTGTTAACCATTACCTGAGCCAACCGGGGGCTTATCTTTAATACTTCAGACATCATCTCAATGTTAGCTTCCTCATGCCTGATTTCCCAATTGTACATCTGAATCTCCTTCTGCAGTCACATTTGCTTGCTTGATTTCTATTGTATTAGATTTTGATAAGCTTTGCAACCTTCGTTTCCGATTGCATAAATCAGAAGAATATTTAAGAAACTAATGTTTTAGAAAAGAAAGGTAATAATACCGATTCCATTTTGTCCATCATCTCATATGGAATTGGCATAACAAGTAGATAGATATAAAGTTTACTGTAATGTAAGGTTTTGGAGTTTCCACGCAATCCGGTGAGAATTTTTTTATATTTTAGAATTTTTTGCACAAACTACATTGGACTAAGCAAACACAGGAGAGGTGTTATTATGAAAAAGCTTATTCTTACAGTGATTATAAGTCTTTTGTTACAGGTAACCATACATGCTAACGAGGAAAAACCCGGCGAAATTAAATCTCTGGCGGCGGTTTTGTTGGATCAAAGAACCGGCAGAGTGCTCTGGGGTAAAAACGAACATACTCCCATGGCAATGGCAAGTACCACAAAAATAATGACTGCTGTTATTGCCCTGGAAAACGCAGATTTAAACGATGAGGTCACCGTATCCCGGAGAGCTTCCCTTGCACCTAAGGTAAGAATGGGGCTGTCTCCGGGAGAAAAAATAAAACTGCAAGATTTAATGTATGCCTTGATGTTGGAATCCTCCAACGATGCTGCCGTTGCCATAGCTGAACATGTGGGCAACAGCGTGGAGGAATTTTGCAAAACCATGACTGAAAAAGCAAAGGAATTGGGTGCGGCAGACACGGTTTTTAAAACACCCAACGGGCTTGACTTGGATGACCACCATTCAACCGCCTATGACATGGCATTAATAACCGCCTATGCATTAAAAAATCAGAAATTTTTGGCATTAATCAATACATCCGAAGTAGAGGTAAAGTCAGACAAACGTACTTACAGCCTTATGAACAAAAACCGCTTGCTCAGAGAATATGAAGGAGCAAACGGCGTTAAAACGGGCTTTACAGGCAAGGCAGGTCAGTGTTTTGTGGGTTCGGCAAAAAGAGGAGATATGCAACTCATAACTGTGGTTTTCGCCAGCGGTTGGGGTAATAAAGGCAAAGAACAAAAATGGATAGACACAAAGGCTTTGCTTAACTACGGTTTTGATAATTTTGAGTATACAAAAGTAGTATCAGGAAACTCGGAAGCGGGAGTAGTTGCAGTGGAACGTTCCAAAATACCGGAGGTAAAGGTTTGCTTTAAAGAGGACGTTATTTTGCCTTTAAGTAAGGAAGAAAAGGATAAATTAAAATTGGTATACCAAATTCCGCCTGCCATAAAAGCACCCGTCTCACAAGGCGACAAAATTGGCAGTTGTAAGGTTTATCTGGAAAATGAGTGTTTTACGGAAATAGATTTGTTGGCGGAAAACGAGGCAACTCGCCACGATTTAAAAACTTCACTGGAAAAAGTGTTAAATACTTGGTTTGAATTGGGCACTAATGAAAGGGTTAATACAATTTTACCGGAATTTTAGGAGCCGACCCGGTAATTATAGGAAATTTATATATGTATATTTTTGGTTGGTTGGGAAATGATTTATTTCATGGGAAATAATCATTTGCAACAATATTTTCAAATAATTCCAAATAAGATGAAGGACAAAAACAATCGTTTTCTTGAACCGTTGGAAAAAAATCAATTGTTTATGTCCTGTGTTTAAAATGGAATCAGTACTATTGCAAAATCCTGCCATGCAGTTCTGCCAGATTTTGATTAGAGTAATTAATTACTTTAACCGCGAGTTGGTATATTAGGCACAATAAAGTAGCTAACTTTGGAGGGAATGAAATGCTTTACAACAAGGTTGAAATCTGCGGAGTGAACACATCTAAACTCCCCATCCTAAAAGGTGAAGAGAAAAAGCTGCTTTTCGACAAGATTCTGCAAGGCGACAAAGAGGCACGGGAAAAATATATCTACGGCAATATGCGTCTCGTTTTAAGTATAATTCAACGATTCAACAACCGGGGCGAATATGTGGACGATATATTTCAAGTGGGCTGTATTGGTCTGATTAAGGCAATAGATAACTTCGATATTACCCAAGGGGTTCAGTTTTCAACCTATGCTGTGCCCATGATTATCGGGGAGATTCGCAGATATCTCAGAGACAACAATTCAATACGCGTTAGCCGTTCTTTACGAGACACGGCATACCGTGCTCTTCAAGTCAAGGAACAACTCATAAGTAAAAATTCCAAGGAGCCAACAATAGAAGAAATAGCAAAAGAAATGGACATGCCAAAGTCCGATGTGCTTTTTGCCCTTGAGGCAATTCAAGACCCCATATCCCTATTCGAACCGGTTTTTCATGACGGTTCTGACGCTATTTTCGTAATGGACCAAGTAAGTGACGAAAAAAATACCGATGTTCGCTGGTTGGAGAATCTTACTTTGGCTGAAGCATTAAAGCGACTAAACGATAGGGAAAAGCATATTTTAAACCTTCGTTTTTTTGAGGGAAAAACTCAAATGGAAGTGGCGGAGGAAATCGGCATAAGTCAAGCTCAAGTCTCTCGATTGGAGAAAAGTGCTTTAAAATCAATGAAAAAACATGTAACCTGATGGGTTAGGCTCTATTAATTATCAGTCAGTACGTGCAAATTAATAAAATATAAAAAGTCCCTCTTAGGAGGGACTTTCTTATGCAACCGTGTTAAATCGAAATATTGTCTACATAATATAAATGTTCTTTACATATGCTGTCATGATGAATATACCGGGGTTGAAATTTTTACCAATCAATTTCTTGAATGCCCAATTCTTTGAGAAAATTATTAGCGGAAGAAAAGTGTTTACAACCGAAGAAACCCTTATATGCCGCCAATGGGCTTGGATGTGCCGCGGTTAATACTTTGTGCTTCTTATTTGTAAGCAGCTTGATTTTTTCTTTAGCATTGGCACCCCAGAGCATAAAGACTATGGGTATTTCTCTTTGGTTTAACAGCTCTATAATTTTATCCGTAAAGGTCTCCCAACCCATGTTTTTATGGCTATTTGCTTCACCGGCTCTTACGGTCAGTACAGTATTTAAGAGGAGTACTCCTTGTTTTGCCCAGCGAGTCAAATCTCCGTTAGGCGGAATTGGTTTACCCAAATCGTTTTTAATTTCCGTAAAAATATTGACCAAGGATGGTGGCATGGGTACTTGGGGCTTAACGGAAAAACAAAGACCGTTAGCCTGTCCCGGACCGTGATAAGGGTCCTGACCCAGCAACACTACCTTAGTGTCCTTATAAGATGTATACTTTAGGGCGTTAAATATATCATACATATTGGGATATACCGTATGTTTTTTGTATTCTGCTTTTAGGAACTTTCTCAGTTTTTGATAATAGTCCTTTGAAAATTCCGCTTCCAGAAGCATATCCCAGTCATTTTCCAGATTAACCATATTTCTCTCCCGATATTATAACTTTATACTTGCACAAATATTATAACATAAATCATTTTAATATGAAAGTTTTTAACATATGGTATATAGTTTACTTAATATGTATTCAATAAATCTGATTAAATTTTATGTAAAGTATTATGCAAATTACATTTAATTACTAAATTTATTATAAAGGCTTAATTAAGTAGGATTATAAAGTGTTTTGATTATTGTAACTTTTTTGGTATAATAATTTGCAGCATGCGGAATTACTGATAAAACATACAAAATATTTAGTGTAAAGATGAAAAGTATAGTCGTTTTTACCTAGTGTGTTTATATTATAACATAGTTTTAACCGGAATATATTTTTTATCTTAGGGAGAGATTTATGTTAGATTACCGATTTGAAACATTTTTGGTGTTGAGTAAACTGGGCAGTTATACCAAAACAGCTCAATACCTTCACATAACACAACCTGCGGTATCGCAACATATAAAGTACTTGGAAGAATACTACGGTTGCAAATTGTTTTATTATGAGGGCAAAACTCTGATGCTTACTCAAAGGGGCAAATTGCTCAATGACTTTGCGGTAACCATGAACTCGGACAGTATAAGAATAAAAGAATTGATGAATAAAGAGGAGCTAAAAAACCTACCACTGGAATTTGGGGTAACTCTAAGTATAGGCGAATATATAATGCCGAAAATATTAAAAAAACTTATCAATACATATCCAAATCAAGATATTTCAATGATTGTGGATAATACCAAATCATTACTGGACAGATTAAGGGACGGTAAATTAAGCTTTGTAATACTTGAAGGACATTTTGATAAGTCCGGTTATGATTATGAGGTATTAGCCGTTGAAAGCTTTATACCGGTATGCTCCGGGGAGTATCCTCTTGCCAATCAAAATATTAATTTCAAAGAAATATTAAATCACAGATTATTGATTCGGGAAAAAGGTTCGGGAGTAAGAAACGTGTTCGACCAAATACTGTATGAAAATAATTTTAACTTGGATAATTTTAAAAGCATAACCGAAATAGGAAATACCAATGCCATAAAAGAACTGGTTAAAGACGGTCTGGGTATTTCATTTTTATATAAAGCCGTTGTTGATAAAGAAATCGAAAGAGGAGAAATATGCCAAATATATATAGAAAATTACAATGTAAGACATGACTTTGCCTTTGTTTACTTAAAAAACAGTCTAAATAAAATTGAATATTTAAATTGGTTAAGATTTTTCAAGGAAGCCGCCAATTCTTAACAAAAAATATAGCATTTAGTCAAATTTCAGTTGAAAAATAACCGACGCTTGTGATATAATATACATATTCAAGTTCAAACTTTTACTCTAACACTATCACAACCGGGAGGTCAGATAATGGGTATGGAAGTACTGTTGTTATCAATTGGGAAGGTGGGAATAAAAATGGATATAGTATGGATAGTAATAGGAATCATTTTAGTTTCCGTTTTTTTGGCAATATCCTACATAAAAGCACCACCGGACGTAGCCTACATAATTTCGGGCTTTAAAAAGGGAAAAGAAAGATACAGCGGCTCACGGATTGTTGTGGGTAGAGCTACCATCAGAATTCCCTTCTTTGAACGAGTTGACAAATTAAGACTCAGCCTTATGCAAGTTGACATTAAAACAAACTCCGCCGTGCCTACCAGTGAGTATATCAATATTTTCATTGACGGCGTTGCCAACATCAAAGTAGCTTCGGACAGAGAGTCGATACTTCGTGCCGCCGAAAACTTTTTGGGCAGACGCCAAGAAGAAATAGGCTTGGTTGCTCAACAGGTTCTTGAGGGCAATATGCGTGAAATTGTAGGGCAAATGAAACTTTCTGAATTGGTGCAAAACAGAGACCTTTTTGCCTCGAAAGTTTTGCAAAACGCTGCCGACGATATGAGAAGAATGGGGCTTGAAATAGTAAACCTTACCATACAAAACTTTGTAGACAAAGAAGGTATTATTCAAGACCTGGGTATTGATAACATAGCAAAAATCAGAAAAGATGCCGCCATAGCAAAAGCCAATGCGGAGAAAGACATAGCCGTGGCTCAAGCGAGTGCTATGGAAGAAAGTAATAAAGCTAAGGCTCTGGCAGATATTAACATAGCATTGCAAAACAAGGAAGTTGAAATTAAAAAGTCAGAGTTTAAAATAGATCAAGACGTCAAAAGGGCAGAAGCCGATGCAGCTTACGCAATTCAAGAACAAGAACAGCGTAAGAGTATAGAAACTTCATCGGTTAATGCAGACATTGCTCGCAGAGAGCGTGAAGTTGAATTGAAGGAAAAGGAAATATCATTGACCGAAAAGGCTTTGGATGCAGAGGTTAAGAAAAAAGCCGAAGCAGATAAATATGCAATAGAACAACAAGCCTTGGCGGATAAATACAAACGTGAGCAAGCCGCTATGGCCGCCAAAATCGAGCAGGAACAACAGGCTCAAGCAGACAAAATCAAAGCCTCGGCAAAAAGGTTTGCCGACGAAGAAGAAGCTAAAGGTATAGAAGCCAAGGGTCGAGCCGAAGCAGAGGCTATACTTGCCAAAGCAGAGGCTATGAAAGCCATGGGTGAAGCATCCGTATTGGAAATGTATCTGAAAGTATTACCGGATATAGTCAAAAACGCTGCTCTTCCTCTTTCTCAAACCGACAAAATTGTAATGTACGGCGACGGTAATTCCACAAAACTTATTAAAGACATTATGTCTTCTGCTAATCAAATTACCGAAGGTGTGGCGGAATCCACAGGTATAGACATTAAATCCCTGTTAAGCGGATTTATCGGAGGAAAAGCCGCATCAGACCTGCAAAATAACACTAATCCTCAAAACGTTTCAACACAAACTTTACCCTCTCAACCGGATAACAATCAATAATCATAGAAAAGGAGTATAACCTTAAATAAGTTATACTCCTTTTTAATTGACATCAGCCGGTCTTGTTTTTTACTTTATAATAATGCCTATATATAAATATGGGTAGGAATATTACTGCAATCAATAAAAGTGGGATACTGGCTCTTACCCAAAACAGGATAAATTCCTTGAAAAAATTTAGGGTGCCTTCTGCGGATTCATTAAATGCCAAACCGATTTGAGACGGCAAGTCCATAGCGGCAGGGTTTTCAGAAACAAATAACCTAACGGTAGAAACACTGTCGTCGTGTAAATTTATTTGCCCCTGTAAATCAATAATATCGTAATTTAATTCGGACAATCGGTTTTCCAAGGCTATGGTGTCGGCAACGTTAGTGTTGTTTACTGACAGAATATTCTTGATACGTTGTTCTTCCGTTTGCTTTATGTTAATCTGAGAAATCAAAGCAGAACGATAGTTATCATTGCTATATTCTTCAACACTTAAAATTACTTCGTCATTTGCAGCCAGGGTCTCTATATTCTTTTTAAAATTATCATATTCATGATTTGGTATACTCACGGTGGTAAAATAAGTATTATTGTTATCATAGTAATTCTGCTCTGTTACATTGGGCGTTAAATTCATGCTCTCAAACATTGAGTTAATATGAGTAACAAAAGCCGGAACGTTTCCGGTACTTAGCTTGTATTCGGCTGTCTTTTTCATATTTCCGGCTGTGTTTCCGGTTACATCGACAGTTTGAACTTCGGGATTATTATTTAAATCGTAATCGTCTTCCAATGCCATTTTTAAATTGAATTCAGACGATTCGGGAGGAATCTCTTCCGAATCCGATTCCATTGAGCTTTGAGAAACAGCTTCTCCGCTGTCTGAACCGGTATTTGCTGTCTGCCGGTTATCCATGCCAAACATTCCTATGGGTGTTCCGTAGCCCGCTGTTGTCTGCTCAATTTCAGGATTAGGGCTTTGATACTCCACAATAAAGTCCTTGGTTCCCCAAAAGTTTTCTCCGAACAACATCAGCCCCGTGGCAGAAACAATCATCAAGGCCGCAAAAGTATAAGCCATAGCTCCTGCAAGTCTGCGGAAGAAAGGTATTTTTACGACTTTCTTTGGATGAACTTGCATGATCTTTTTAGCCGGAGCGGACGGTGTTTTTTCCATAAATAAGCGAACTTGCTGTTGTTGACGGTGCAGCTTTTCCATCAGTTCATCATGGTATCCTTCCGGCAGTTCTATATGGGATAATTCATGTAAATCTTTAAGCAATGCCCGGATTTCTTCCAGTTCAGCCTTGCATGAAGGGCATTTTTCTATATGAGCCAAAAAGTCCGCCTTTTCTTCTTTGTTCAAATCATTGTCCAAGAACGCCGTGAAAATCAGTTTATATCTCTCACAATCCACTCGGTTACCTCCTTCCATCTATAATAACGTTATTCTGAGTGTTTTGTTCCTTTTCATACAATTGTTTTAATCGGCGTCTTGCACGTGATAATCTTGATTTTACTGTTCCCAAGTTACTGTTGGTTACCTCCGCAATTTCGTTATAACTCATTCCTTGTATATCTCTCAATACTATTAATGTCTTATAATCGTTGGAAAGCTTATGAATAGCCGAAACCAATTCTTTTTGCTTTTCCGACTCTAGGGCACTTTCCTCGGGTGTGGTTTCTTTAGAAGGAATTTGTATGATTTTAAGACCTTCTTCGCCGTCTTTTGTTTCGTCCAGGCTTACGGTATCTTTGCGGCGTCTTTTACGAAGCTCGTCGATACAGGTATTTGTGGTGATTCTTGCGACCCAACTTTTAAAATAAGTAATATTCGAAAATTCATGCAAATTTTTATATATCTTTATCAATACCTCTTGGGATATATCTTTTGCGTCCTCGCTGTTTGGTAACATTCTGTAGGCAATGGCATACACAAACTTTTCATACCCCAGGATTAATTGCTCAAATGCTTCCATATCTCCTTCAGTGGCTTTTATCAATAAGTACGCTTCATTATCCAATTCCTTCGCTCCTTCTTTCCTTTCTGTTTGAGAATCGTTTTATTCTAATATATAATACCAAATTTTTTACAATTTAACAACAACAGATATATACCCGGTTACGTTTTAACCATAGACTAAACGCTGTAACGGCGGTAATTTATATGCAAAATAATTTGGAATATAAAGCATACTAATTCCAAATAAGATAAAGCACAATAATAATCGTTTTTTCCTTGAACCGTGGGAAAAATCAATTATTTTTGTCCTCTGTTTAAAATGGAAACATTATAATACAAGAGCGAAGGTTGTAAAGCAAGAGCAGATGATATATAATCAGACGAAAGGGTCTTGAACCAAACGCAATAAATTAAAATTTACGTTAAAATAATATGAGATGGATGATATTAAAATTTCACCGATCTTCTGATAGTTAAAAAGTCTATATGTATGGAGGACAAAATGAGCGAACAGAAAAAATTAAATCCGGAACAAATAAAACACGTTAAAAGCCTTGGTTTTCTGCATAACAGAGGCACCAATGCTTTTTCATGCAGGGTTATCACCGAAAACGGAGTTTTAACTTCTAAAGATATGGCTGTCCTGTCTGAGGCGGCTGAAAAATACGGCAACGGCACAGTGACTTTCACCGTAAGAATGACCTGTGAATTACCCGGGGTAGACTACGATAATATAGAACCTCTAAGGGAATTTTTAGCTAAAGAAGGCTTGGCTACCGGCGGAACCGGGGCTAAAGTTCGTCCTATTGTAGCCTGTAAAGGAACAACTTGTGTTTACGGTCTCTACGATACTCAAGGGATGGCAAAGGAAATACATGAGCGTTTCTTTGAAGGATATTTCAATGTTGTTTTGCCTCATAAATATAAAATTACTGCCGGCGGATGCCCCAATAACTGTGCTAAACCGGACTTAAACGATGTAGGATTGGTTGGGCAACGTATACCCAAGTTTAATAAAGAAGATTGCAAAGGATGCAAGAAATGCGTGGTAAGCAACTCTTGCCCTATGAAAGCGGCTACCTTGGAAGAAGGTAAATTAGTCATAGACGAAAATCTTTGTAACCGTTGCGGTAAATGCACAAGAACTTGTACCTTTAAAATTTTTGAAGACAACGAAACCTTATACAAAATTTACGTGGGCGGTAAATGGGGTAAAAAAATCCGTATGGGTACGCCCATCAGTAAACTTTTTACCAAAGAAGAAGCCCTTGATGTAGTGGAAAAAACTATACTTCTTTTTAAGAAAGAAGGTATAAAAGGCGAACGCTTCGGAGAAACCATAGATCGCTTAGGTTTAGAAAAGGTTGAGGAATTACTTATTTCCGATACTCTGTTAAAAAACAAAGATGAGATAATTAAGTAGTTTAACTTTATTAAACTATAAGGATTTATACTTAATTGCATAAGGAATAGTAACAAAAGCTATTCTTCGTAAACGGTTCGCTCTTGCGTTTTTTATAAAAAAACACGGGTCGCTCACCACTACGAATATACGCTTTTGTTACTGCTTAACTCGAAATTAAGTATAAATGCTGATAAAATCAGTATAAAAAGAGGAGTGCCACTATACAGTGAGCACTCCTTTATTTAGGGGTTTGGAAATGAAATTTGTTAACAAATTTGCAATTAGTATAAGTCTATTTTACACTGTTTATGCCTTATATCAAGCGTAAAATATTGTAAGTTTGTTTAGTTTGGAGCTTTTGTTAAATTAATTTAAATACTGAAACCGGCAACCAATCCTGCCAAGACTTCGGATTGACTGTTTAATTCCTGTGCAGCTGCTGCGGCTTCTTCGGAGGTAGAAGAATTTATCTGTACAACTTTCGAAATATTCTTGATACCCTTACTTATTTGAGATATACCTTCTGTTTGCTCGCTTGCAGATGAGTTAATGGTTTCGATAATTTCCGAAATGGAATTGATGTCGCTTACTATGGTATTTAAGGCTTCCGAAGTCAGGGTAGCCAATTGAGTTCCGCCATTTATCTTGTTAATGGCATCTTCAATGAGCACAGAGGTTTCTCTTGCCGCACGGGAACTTCTGCCTGCCAGAGAACGGACTTCTTCGGCGACTATGGCAAAGCCTTTGCCGTGAACGCCTGCCCTTGCGGCTTCTACAGCTGCATTAAGAGCCAACAGGTTTGTTTGGAAAGCAATTTCGTCTATTACGCTGATAATTTTTGAAATATTTCCGGAGGCAAGTTTTATTTCATCCATGGATTTTAGCATATTATGCATCTCCATGCTGCCTCTTTTCGCGTTGTCAATTGAGCGTTTGGACAGGTCGTTGGCTTCGCTAGTCTTTTTGGTGGTTTCGCAAGTTTTTTCGTTGATAATGCTTATAGAAGCATTAAGTTCCTCGACGGAGTTTGTTTGGCTGTTTGCACCGTTGGCCAATTCCATAGATGTTTGGGATATTTGCCCGGCACCAATAAGTACACTGTCTGCGGAGGTTTTTATATCGTTAACGGTATCTTTTAAGGTTGCGTTTATGTTGTTTATTGATGATTTTATTAAGTGGTATTGTCCTACATAATCCCGGGTTATGTTATGTTTCAAGTCGCCTTTGGATATATACTCCAGAGTTTCGGTGATTTCGGTTATGTATGAGCTTGTTGAGTCTATCATTTTTTCCATGGAATTCATCATCTGAGCAAAACTGCCCTTATGATTTTTGCTTACTTTAACGTTGAAATCACCGTCAGAGATTTTCACCAAAACATTATTTGCTTCCTTGAGCGGCTTATCTATAACTTTTAACATATTGTTAATGCCTTCGGTAAGGACTTGCCAATCTCCTTGATATAAATCACTGTTTATTTTATTATCCAAATCTCCTTCCATAACACTGTTGATTAAGGAAGAAATGTCATTGTTTAGGGATTTAAGATTGTTTTTCAACATATCAAATTTTTCGTTTGCCAAGGCTTTCATGCCCGGGTATTGTTTGAGATTAACGTTAAAGTTGCCTTCTCCAAGCTTTGCGAAAGAATCCAAGATATCCAAGGTATCGCCTATAAGGGAATCTACGGTTAAATTGATAGAGTTTGTAACTGTTTTAAATTCGCCTTGAAATTCATTTTCGTTGATTCTTTCCACTATATTTCCCTTATCCAATTCTGTGGTCATATGGGAAATTTCATTGACTATCATCAAAATCGAATCCCGTACCCGGATAAAGGCTTCCGTGAGCATTCCTATTTCGTCACTGCCGTTCTTTTTGATATTTACGTTAAGGTTACCCTTGGAGATTTCCGCCGCTGCGGCTTCCAATTCGCTAATAGGTTTAGAAACGGCTTTTGTTATAAGGTAAACAATCAAGACGGTTAATAATATTCCTAAAATCAGAATACCATAAACAAGAAGGTTGGAATCAGAAATTACTGTTGAAGCGGAAGCATCTTTTTGCAACACCAATTCATGCTGTTCATCTGAAATTTCGATAAGCAGTTTTGCCGCATCGTCAAACATAGGCTTGTATTTATTTATGAGTATACCGTAAGCCTCGTCTGATGCTGCCCTGGTTCTTTTCCGTGATAAGTCCTCAATTTGCTTCCTGTAAACCGCAGCATTATCAACCAGTTTTACAAAGGCTTCAAATTTTTCACTGTCAGTTTGCATGGTTGCTCTGAATTTATCAATGGTCTTGGTTAAAGATTCCCTATCCTCTTTGGCTTTAGCTAAAGACTGCTCTGTTAAATCACCTTCAAAGTCCTGAATGGCTATAAGCAGGTATCTTTGCAAAGAGACTAAATTTCGCCTCATCTGCCATATGTAATCGACATTTGGCAAATTTTTTTCTTTATACTCTGTTAACAAAGTATTGAGGCCGGATACGGAACTAATTGCAGTTATTCCCAGTATTATCATCAGTAAAAGAACGGCCGAAAAACCCAGTAAAAGCTTAGTCCTGATTTTCAAATTCTTCATGATTGTTACCTCCGCATTCAGTTAATTTATTTGAAAAATAGAAGCTTTTATTCACATTAAAAATATATTGCCTCATTATAAATATACACTAAAAACAAAACAAAGACAATAGCACTGATTATTAAATATTTTAGAAGGGATTAGTTAAAACTAAAAAAAACAATTATACAGAACTTTTCCATTAAAAATATTTATTATATTTTTTTGTATAGAGAATAAAAATACTTCGGTTAAATTATAAACCGGGCGATTAAGTATTTTCTGTCTTGCAAAATTATTATTATCATAATAAAATACTTATTACTGAATAATTATTTTTACCGCATCTTTCGGCTTAACCGGACTTAATCGGACAAAAATCTTGGGCCGGTATAATTGACTGTATATTTTGATTGTGATATAAGGAAATAATATAAATCATATGAAAACCGGAGTCGGAAATCTGAAAGTACATGACGGTATAAAGGGGGGTTTTCTTATGAATCGGAATTTAAAAAACAACAAAGGGTTTACGCTGGTGGAAATTATGGCAACTATGTCTATAATTGTTCTACTGGCGGCTATCGCAGCACCCTCCATGCTTGGATTTCTTGATTCGGGCAGGCAAACCAATCGTATGAACATTGCCAGAACTCTGTTTGTGGCTGCCCAAAGCAGGCTTTCGGAAATGAAGGTCAACAAAACACTTAAAGAAACACTGACCGGAAAGTATTACGAAAAATCCGGTTCAACCGATAAATTTACCGAAATAATTAATAATGCCGTGTTAGAAGCTGACAGCATTGAAGGAAAGCTGAAGGACGATGCCGGCACAAGAACCAATTATCCCGAAGCTGACGAAAAAGCGGGAAATGTACCGTATATAGTTTCTATCAGCAAGGCAAAAGGTGACGATACCGAGGAAAATCCGGTAAATAAACTTCTTAAACCGGTGGTTATAGATAAGGATGTTTTAAATAACGCCATAGTAATTGAATACAACATTAAAACAGGGGTTGTTTCTTCTGTTTTTTACAGTGATGTGGTTGATGAACTGGATTACGATAACACCGATAACTCAAACAGCAGCATTTACGGTACAAGACCATATACAAGTTTCAGCGAAAGAAAGCAAGGTTATTATGGGGTGGATTATACAGGTCAACCGGAACCCGTACCTCTTACCAACATTGTGGAAATTTACGACGGAACCGATAAACCGCTGGACATAAATGATGTAGCTGTAAAAAGCTACGAAAATGTACTGTATTTCGAGGCTTATCTGCCCAAAGACGTGAAAACAGCCGAATTTGGGTTAGCAGACGTTAAAAATAATAATACGGTTTTGAATATTTCAGTACCGGAACTTGATAAGTTATCCGGTAACTTTTCAAATGCTTTAATAAATGTCGATACGAGTGTAAATAAAGAGCTGATATATTCAGAGGTTCCCGGCTCCAAATCAATAATCCAATACGGGGTAGATATTTCCTCATCTTACAAAAAATATATTTGGGTTATAGACTATATTAAAGGCGATGTCTTAGAAAATGCTCCTTATAACATTAATTCAAGGTATAGCATAGCACAACCTCACAATGTTCGTGCCTTTGTAACTACAGGTGGGGCAGAAAAGACAACATCTTTATCTGTTGCCAATACCCACTTTTCAGGCAGTATTAATCAAGGCACAGCAGATGTGTTTATTTTGAAATCCGCCAGACATCTCTATAATATAAGACATTTTGGAGATAAAGGCTATGGTTACAGGCAAATTTCACATATAGAAATGAAATATATAACCAATTTCCCTCCTATTTCGAATTTTAAAGGCAATTATCTGGGGTTGGAAAAAAGTGATAAACCGTATGTAATCAGAAATCTTACTATAGATACAAGCGGTTCCGACAGATTTAGCAATATCGGTTTATTCGGAGAAATAACGGGCAAAAACACCATTATCAGAGGTATTGCTCTTGAAAACGCGCAAATAACAGGAAATCGCAATAAGTCTAACTTTGAATTAAATGTGGGCAGTATCGCCGGTAAATTATTCGAAGGTTTAATTACCCAGAGTTATGCCTTTGCCAACGTAACAGCCTCCGGCGGTTCCGGCGGTAATGTCAATGTAGGCGGTTTGGTTGGTTTCTTGGATTCGGGCGTACTCAGCCAATCCTATAACGGCGGTTTTTATGATGCCACACAACAAACTTCCGACAATCCTCTAACCGGTTCGGTAACAGCAGATATGGGAAACATTGGCGGCTTGGTTGGATATGTCAAGAGTACCGGTCTGCTTGACGGTATAATTATAAATGCATATAACAACGCTCGTGTTAACATTAAATCAGTTACGGTGGATACTACCGGATCGGATGCATATCTTTCAAAAGATCCGAAATATTTTAATTTGACAGCAGGTATCACCGCAAATCTAGGCGGTATAGTAGGTAACAACGCCGGCACAGTTATAAGCACCTATTTTACCAATTATGAAGCAATTTACGAAACAAATCCCCACAGCGGCGGAATAATTGGTACCGGTACACCTGCCCTTAAGAGTTATTATATATCCAACGGCAGCTCCGATCCTACGTCGATTTCAAAAGCTGACTTGGTCAGTAAGTCTCCCGAGTTATCAAGCCTCTTTGTAAATAGCAATGAAATTTATGCACAGGGAAAGGATACAGCAACTTATTATCCCTATCCAAAATTAAAAACATTAAATCATGTAACTCCTTGGGAAGATATTAAAGAAATCGGAATAACAAGCAGTGCAAGGCTTTCTTATTACGAGTTGTATACTGACGGTACTTGGGGATTTTCTTCAAACGGAAGTCTAGCCGAGGCAAAAGATAATAAATTGGTAGCCAATGACGGTTACTGTATAGATTTTTCCTACGGCAACAACTTTAAATTGTATTTGGGCAACACACTGTATGAATTTACAGATACTGCAAACAGCAACAACAATCCCAAATGGGAATGGAAAGACTCAAACGCTAAATTGAGCCAATTGCCGGTTCCGTACAAGGTCGAGGTTGAGGGTGTTGAAGAAATTCGCTACCGCTTATTTATCGATAACAAAATCGGCGAAGGTTTAATGCCGTTATTATCTGATTTATCGGCTAAACCCATAGGTATAAAACTGATTAGCAACAATGTCCAAGTTTTATCCGAAGGACCCGGTGATACGGATACAACAAAGGTCTATTTCAACCCGTTGTTTGCCAATGCCATTTATACTTCAGATTTAGAGAGACCGGAATTTATTGTTCGTTCACCCAGACATCTGGATAATGTGGACAGAATCACCTCTGCTAAGATATTTACGCAACAATTGAATCTGGATTTTAAACCCTATCGCAGAGAAATTAAGGTAGACATTTCAGCGGATACAATAAACATTACCCTGAATGAAAACGCAAAAATGCCCACCAATGAATCCGTAGTTGATATGAACTTCGGAGGAACGTATTTGGGGCAAAACAAATATATCAGAAATGTTCTGGTAAATCTTGACGGTGCGGACGGTCAGGGTTCTTCAAAAATCGGTATAGGTTTATTTGCACAAATCAGCGGCACTGTTAAACAAATTGCCCTGATAGATTCTAAATTTATAGGCAAGAAGAACCTGGGAGGTATAACATCCGAACTTCATGCGGGCGGTACTATCCAACAATGCCATGTCTCCCATGTTGAAGTAGAAGGAACAAATACGGCTGCCCAAGTTTTGGGCGGTATAGTAGGGGTAAACCGCGGTAACGTAAGCGATGTTTATTACAACCACTCGTTTAAGGCTGCCGACGGAACCTTTGCTCCTCCGGTTTATACCAAGGAAAACGCTTCAAATAAAGTAATAGGCGGTATTATAGGCGAGCAAGACGGAAGCTTTAACAATGCTTATACAACCGCTTTGGGCTTCGGAAATAAACCTACCATAGGCACAGGCAAAGAAGGAAACCAAATATACTTCCTGCAAACCGGTATTTATAACGAAAATGCAGACAGCAACCAAGGTGTGGGCATAATCTATGGGGATAAAGTCGCTTGGGATTTTGCCGCTATGTTTCCCGGTAACGATAACTGGGCAACAGCCGACGAATCCACAACCCACTTGACACAAGTACTGGCAGGCAAGGCTTATCCATATCCCCGATTAAAAGACATGAACCACTACATGGATTGGCCCATACTTGAAATTGTTTTGAAATATTACGAGGTATATGACGACGACAGCGTGGGATATTTCTTCTATTTGGACGATAAATTGCCCATCAACACTCTTAGCTATGACCCGGAGAGAACGGTTGTGGAAGAAGGCTATCTGCTGGATCTTGTAACCGTTAACAATTACAATATTCGTTTTAAAGGTAACGCTAGCAACGATATTTCAGATAGACCGAGCGAACTGTTTGACGGAAGAAGAGTAATAAAATTTACTCATTCCGAAATCGGCGGAGTTATTACCGGCTCCAATAAAACACCGGAAGGATTGTCTCCTACAAAAATAGAAGCTTCAAGCGTTGGAGATACTTTTGTTAACGAGCTTAAAGGTTTGGGCGATAACGGCAGTGTTTATTTTAATCCCATGTTTGCCAACGAGATATATTTATTGAAAGAAAGTGACACTGTTCCGGCTACTAAAACTTTGGAAGTGCGTTCTCCAAGGCAGATGCTAAATATTAACGGTGAAATCAATTCATCCGGACCAAAGCCCGGTACTGTTACTTTTACAGAAGATTTTTATTCTGTTCATAAATTTGACGACATCAAAAACACAGGGACTTTCGCTAACGGTAACACAACTACTGTTGTAACTTTCGATGATATAACAGTAATTACAACAGAAGTTAACGACAACATTGAAACCGTTACTTCCGTAAAACTTGACATTAGGTATAATTCATCAGAAAACAAGTATTACTCCACAAAAAAGACAACTACGATAGAAACAATCATAATCGGTTATAATCCCGATGAATACAAACCTATAAATATCAAGGACTATAACTTTAATCAAACTATCAGTTTAAACTTTGCTACCGAAGAACTGAACGGTAGGAAGAATTATAAGATAGACGGAAAGCCCTTGAATTTTATGGGTAGAAATGTAATATCCGATTTTGCCGGTATATACGACGGTCGTGTTGCCGGTATGCTTGACCCGGAAACAAGGCGACCGGCTTCTTATAGGATTTATGACTTGGTTATGTATATTTCCACACAGGTTCCCTTGAGGGAGAGAACAGGTTCTGCTTTTG
The DNA here is from genome assembly GCA_964468805.1 of uncultured Defluviitaleaceae bacterium. Classification (GTDB taxonomy): domain Bacteria; phylum Bacillota; class Clostridia; order Lachnospirales; family WRBF01; genus CAYXWM01. The sequence goes on along the minus strand of CAYXWM010000030.1, from coordinate 6,099 downwards.
GTGATTTGCAAAAGGGAGCCTCCGTACGCAATTTGGAGTTTATAGACCCGCAAATTCGTTACCAATTAAACGGTATGGGCGGCGGAATAGTATCCAATATTAACTACGGAATTATAGATAACATTAAGGTTCAAAGTATTAATAGGATTAATTTGTTTGCTGATGCTAACGGAAATGTAGACACAGTATTCTGCGGAACCAGACAAGATAACCATTATTTTGACTATTCAGACAGCTTAGGTATACAGTACGCTCATGTTCACGGAGGTATAGCAGGAATTACCTATGGTCCCGACAGCAAAATAATAAACTGTATAGTCGGTACCAACTCCCACAACATTGAAGATATAGTTGATAACAAGACCAAAATTACCTGTTTCTCACAAATTGTAGGGAATTATACGGGTAATACAGAGTATATGTATCATGTTGGCGGTATTGTTGGGGTGATAGCTAATTCATCACAAGTTATTTCATCCGCAAATATTGCAGACATACACCCCAACCTTTCAAAAATGGCAACATATTGGGCTTCTACAACTAATACAGGCGGTATTGCAGGGGCAATATTTGTCATAAAGAAACCAATGGAAGGAGAATACACCGGGCAGATTGTGGGTTGCTATAATGCAGGCACTGTCAGGGCGTATTTTGGTTTCCTAGGCGGAATAGTAGGTACCGCCAGCGGAAGCAAGACTGACAATGCAAAAATAGTATCTTGCTACAATACCGGAAGGATAAATATTGAAGAAGATATTCACGGCATATTGACCCAAATCACTCCAAAAGACGGGGTATCTATTCGTATAGGCGGTATATGCGGCGAAACAGGAAACACGCAATTTTTAAACTGTTACAATATAGGTTATATTTCGGGTAAATTACCGCCCTCTCAAAACGATACCGAAAAAAGTAAAGCATCCGGTTCAATTTTCGGTCTGGCTTCTTACGACACTTATATCGAAAACTGTTTCTCTTTGCAAGCAGACCAATATAAGCCCGATACCATAGTAGGAAAAAATCTCTTCAAGATTGAAGATGAGGGCAACAGATTAGCGAAAATCAACGGTATCGATACTATTTCGGAGTTTGAGAGACTGTTCAGTACTTTCTGGGAAACCAGGGAAAACCTCAGAAACAACAAAATAATAACCTCTTCGGTTTACCGAGGCGAGTCTTATCCCGGACTGGATGATTTGCCCACCAAGAACGGTCAAAATAAGGATTATGCAATCTTTAAGCCGGCTGAGGGCTTCTATATTTATCCTGATCTAAGCCGATTTACACATGAGAACAACGATTATGTAAATACTCATATTACCCCTTGGGAATATATAGACGCCATTTACGATACAACCTTGAAGTATTACGAAAAATATTTTGACAATACCTTCGGTTTCTATAGTTTGGATCTTAAAGGCAATCCCATCAGCAATCTTCAAGATAAACAGGTTGTTGAAGACGGATATTATCTGGAAATCGGAAAAACCGGCGAATACGACGTGGTTATTAACGGCACAACTATTAAAGTAAATGCCGTGGAAAATGTGTTGGGAACGGGAAAAATCGGTATCGAATTTAATGAAGATATTAAAAGTAAAATAATAACCGGATACAATAAAATCCGTCTCTTTACACGATTATCAAAAAAACAATATCCAACCAATCAAGAAATAGAGGACGACAAGCATAACAGAATTATAGGTACAACTACCACTGTAAATGCCGATTCCGTGGGCAAAGACCTGTATTTCGATTTTAATTTCCCAAGTGAAATTAAATACAGCGAAGCAAGTTTAACACCCGAAATTTCAACAAAATTGAATGTACGTTCTCTGAGACATTTAAGCAATATCAGTAAACTGGCTGCGGCAGGCGGAAGTTTATCCAACGGCAGAACCTTTGAGCAGGTAATTAATATAGACGCGGCTCAATATAACGATTCTCTTATATCAAACTACGACTCGTTTAAAGTATTCTCGGGTGCTGTTGTAAAGGGAGATTTTAGAGGGGTTTACGACGGTAATTATAAAGTAATAAACAATTTAAAGATCAGCTCAAATGAGGATAAGGTCGGTTTGTTTGAAACTAATAAAGGTGTAGTACAAAAGATTACCGTTCATGAACCCCATATTACCGGCTCGCTTACAGCAGGAGCTTTAAAAATGGGTGTAATTGCGGCTGAAAACGAAGGAACAATTCAGTTATCGGCGGTTACCGGATTTGATCTTGAAGGAACCGGCTCCCATATAATACAAAACATCGGCTCTGTTACCGGACACAACAAGACCGGCGGTTATATTACAGACGTTTATGCAGTTTACAAACAGCAAGACGACACCCGTCCGGAAATCCCCATAAGAACAAGCGGTTCCGGCGATAACAGTTTAGGCGGTTTGATTGGTTATAACGAGGGCAGAGCAGAATTTTCTCTTTATATAGCCAAGGCTCCGGTTGAAAACGGTTTTGCCTTCCCGATTGTGGGAAAAAGCTATAAAGAAATAGGCGACACGGTTGTTTATCTTGGGGGTAAAGACTTTAACGATAACGTAAATCCTGGAACCCCGGGTATACCGAAATCCACACAGCAATTCAGAAACATGAATCTTGCAGACTGGTTAAATTGGGGTCCGGCAGGAACATATCCTTACCCGAGTATAAGGAATCTTGCACCTCCTACGGATTATCCCCTTACTGATTCTCTTGAGTTTACCTTGGCTTATTATGAAATATATGATGACGGAGATGCCGGTTTCTTTAATTACAGTAACGACGTGGTTCCGGTTATTCAAAACAGCCTTAATCCGTCAAAAACCGTTACCAAACGGGGTTACTGCTTTATAATTCCCACCGGATACACAGGAGTCTACGAGACTTTGGGCGGTAAAAATGTGGTATACCTAAACGATACGGGAGCCGAAATCATCAAAGCTACCTTGAATAACTATGAAACGGCAAACGGATACAGTTATTACAACCCTGCATTCGAAAAGGCAATTTTCAATACCCAAACTCCACGCAACCCCGTATACACTATACGTACTCCCGAGCAAATGCGAAAAATCAGTGAAATGAAAAACACGGCGGGAGTAGCATTCAGACCGGAAAATGACCTTGATTTCAAAGGAATAACCCTTGACAATTCTGTTGTTACCGGTGAATTTAAGGGTACCTTCGGCAATGCCGACAACACAATCAGCATTAAAAACCTTACCATAGAAGCCTCTACTGTTGATAATATAGGATTGTTCAGCCATAACAGCGGTACTGTTCAAAACATAATTCTTGAACCCGTAACAAGCATTAAGGGTAATGATAACGTAGGCGGTATAGCAGGCAAAAATTTTGGGTTGATACAAAATTGTACAGTTACAGGCGACACCGACGGCAAAGGAATGCATATTGAGGGCAACGACAATGTCGGAGGTATTGCAGGGTACAATAACGGCAGATTGGTAAGCAATACCGTTCAAAATACCACAGAAACAGTTAAAGGCAACAATATTGTAGGCGGTATAGCCGGTTTGAACGATACTATAGGCACCATAGCCGGGGCAACCGTTAACAAAATTAAAGTAGAATCTGTGGGAAGCAAATTGGGTAAGTTGTTTGGTGAAAATAAAAATACAGCTGTCAATTCTGTAACCGGAACCGTAGACGGAGTGGGTTCAAATTTAGTTGAACTTGGCATAGCTTTGGAAAAAGCAAATCAGGCTTATTCAGATGCTGTTGAAGGCTATGAAATAGGAAAATTCCTGCCCGGTTCCAAGGTGGCATTACAAGGTGATATAGACAGGGCTAAACTTGTTTACGAAAACTCCGATTCAAGTGCCCAAGATATTAACCTTGCTACTACCGATATTAAAGCTGCTTTGGATAAGTTTTACTCCAAGAGGGTATTGGGTCTGTATTCAGCGGTAACGAACATAGAAGCCGTAAATGTATCTGATGCTACCCTTACCTTTGCGGTTGAATCACCCATTACGGATAATTTGGGTACGTCATACTCTGACAGAGCTGTAAAAGACCAAAAGGTAACTCTTAATATCGCAACAGAACCCGGATTCGCAGTGGCGGAAATTTACGCTCGTGATTCCTTAAACGATGAAGTGCCGTTAACTACTGTCACACAGGGTTTAACTTATAAGTTTACAATGCCTTCAAACGACGTAAACGTTACGGTAGTTGTAGTTGATGTTACGGAAAGCGGATATGCACAGAAATTCGGAAATTATCCGCAGAGAACAGTTGCACCGGAACCGGGATTAACGGAAGAAGATACTTCCCAAATTATTGATACCGAAACGGACAGAGAACTAAATTCGGCTCCCAACAGCGAACTTCCCGAACAAAATCAATCCGAACCCGGCGAGGTAAACACTATGATTGCCATAGCTGCGGGACTGCCTTTCTTCTTCATCGGACGCAACGGCAAGTTTAAGGTAAGGAAAAGGGGTGACCGCTTTGACAGATAGATTAAAATATTTACTCAAAGACAGGTCAGGAGCATCTTTGGCAATTGTGCTTGCCGTAATGTTTTTACTGATGGCTATAGGAACATCTGCACTGATGGCGGCTTCAACCGCTGTCGGTGCAAGTGTAAACCAAAGGGATTATGACCAATTAAGCCTATATGCCGACTCTGTTTTCAAAGTATTTTCGGAAAGTTTGAATACTGATGAAAAGGACTTTGATAATCCCCATTATTTGGGCACAAAGCTGTTGATTGCATTATACAAAAGTGTAGATGAGGGTAACAAACTTCCCACAGAATTAGGGCTTTCATTTGAAAATTTTCAAGTGCCCTCGGATTTAACCGTAGCAATACAGTTGGAGTTTCCCGATGTTAGAGTTAATATTACACCCGGTATGGAAAAAATAGAAGCTGAAGGCATTGAGATAGCTCCTTGGGTGCCAAAATCGGCAACAATTAACTCAACCATGGTTGTTACCGTTAAAGCCGAATACAAAGATAAGGCATTGACAACTGTCTCCAATTACCGATTAACTGACGGATATATGGAGGAAAAATCAGAAACGGATAAGAAGATGACAGTACGAAATTCGGGAAATTGGAGGTTGGTATCTCATGAAAACATTGATTACCAAAGCTAAATCCATATTAATATCCCGTAGAGGCGAAACCTTGGTTGAGGGTATAGTAAGCTTGTTTATTTTTTCTGTCCTTATACTGGGTGTATCGTCTATGATAGTAACGTCTCTGCGTATATCCCAAAACGCTACCGAAACCGCACAAGATTTGCAGAATACGGTAAACCGGGCAACGGAAGAAACAGATTATGAAGGTAGCTCGGTTGCGGGAAACAGCTATACCATAAAATTCAGTGATCCAAGCAATATACTTGGGGATACAGTGCATAACCTTGAGCTTTTTAACAGCGACGGCATAATTGCTTTTAGGCCGGAGGTGGAACATGATCGGTAAATTTTCACCTGCATCTGTGTTAAAGATTCTCAAAAAAAAGGCAGGTTTCACACTGATTGAAACTATAACGGCATTGTTTGTTTTAATTATAGTTGCAACGGTTGCCTCACCTGTTTTTATGGGCACAATAAGAAGTTATATAAGAGCAAATGAATTTGCGGAATTAAGTGTCCTGCTGAATAATCTGGGTAAGGAGATTACAAATGACCTTAATCGAGCCACAGCCGCACCTGCTTTTGACAGTAATAACAGAGAAATACTAATAGAAGCCAATAGTTTAACTATAAAATACACGGTAGACGAAAACGGAATATTGATGAAAAACAATCAGTTTCTTTTGGCACCGGGGTATTACAGAAATAAAAGACTGAGTGTAGGGTTTACACAACCTGGTGCCGGGAAACCTGTCTATAGACTGGAGCTTAATATTTTGGACAGTGACGGATTACCCATGCTTTGCAGAACATATTCCGTTAATCCCATAATGTTAAGATAAATATATACTAATTCCAAATAATATGAAGGACAAAAATAATAGGGTTTCCTTGAACAGTTGGAAAAAATCAATTATACTTAATTTCATAAGGAATAGTAACAAAAGCTATTCTTCGTAAACGGTTCGCTCTTGCGTTTTTATAAAAAAAACACCGGTC
>CAYXWM010000029.1:0-32278 GCA_964468805.1 uncultured Defluviitaleaceae bacterium | reverse complement strand
TACCGGTAATATACACTACCGGTAAATTTAAAGGAAAATATTAGCCCTGAATTACATGGCCCATGTTGTAAAAGCCGGGGTTTTTGCCTTTTAAGAACTTAGCGGCGGAAATTGCACCTACCGCAAACACTTCTTTGGAATGAGCCTTATGAGTAAATTCGATTACCTCGTCTTTGCCGGCGAAAATAACAGTATGCTCGCCTACTATTGTGCCGCCGCGTATTGCCGTCAAGCCCAGTTCATTTTGCTTGCGTTTTTCACGAACGGCTGAACGATCATGAACGTATTCCAACTGATTATCCAAGGCTTGATTTACGCTGTCAGCAAGCAATAAAGCCGTACCGCTGGGTGCGTCGATTTTTTGGTTGTGGTGACGTTCGGTTATTTCTATATCAAAGCCGGTTTCATACAAAATCTTTGCGGCTTGTTTTAGCAGGTTTGCAAGCAGGTTAATACCCACGGTCATGTTTGCGGAACGCAACACAGCTGTCTTTTTGGAGGTAGCCTTGATTTTTTCCAAGGTTTCATCGGAAAGACCTGTGGTGCAAATTACAACAGGCATTTTTCTGTCCGCGGCATAATCCAACAAAGCGGGTACGCTGTCCGGATGAGAAAAGTCTATGATAACGTCGGCTTGTACCATGCAGTCTCTGGGGTTGGAAAAGGTGGGGAAACACATGGCTTCCTTAGGTTCACCAACATCAATGCCTGCAACTATCTCACAATTGGCATCCTTTTTCGCCAGTTCGTAAACCACACGTCCCATCATGCCCAAATATCCGTTTAAAATTATTTTAGTCAAATAATCACCTCATTAGTTATATATAAAAAAGAATTTTCCGGTTTAAATAACAATTAAAGAAATAAAAATACAACCGGAAAATCATTGTTAATTTGTCGTTTGTACATAAAAATTCACTTTTATCTTTTGCATTGTCATAAGGATATATTTAAAAATAAGATATGTCAACGGTTAAATTAAAAGAGGCTTAAATTTCGGCAAAACAGAACCCCAAAAGATTCAAAATCTCCCGGGGTTCTGTTTTTTTTATAATATTCCGTAAGCTGTCATTTCTTTTTTAAGCAATTCCAGGTAAACCGGTTCGATTTCGGTAAGGGGCATTCGCATACCGCCTACGTTCATGTTCATAAGGTTAAGAGCGGCTTTAACCGGTATGGGGTTAACTTCGCAGAACAAGGCACGAACCAGACCCATGGATTTCAATTGGATTTTAAGGGCTTCGGCACAGTTGCCGTTAAGGTAATGCATAACCAGGTCGTGGGTATCTTTTGGGGTGACGTTGGCTATAACGGAAATTACGCCTATACCGCCAAGAGAAAGGATGGGCACGATTTGGTCGTCATTGCCGGAATACAGGTCCAATTTGTCGCCGCAGAGTTCGGCGATTTCCGCAATTTGAACGATGTTGCCGGTGGCTTCCTTAATGGCTACGATATTTTCGGTCTTGGAAAGCTCATAGGCTGTGGCCGGGGTAATGTTTACACCGGTACGGCTTGGTACGGAGTAGAGGATTATAGGCAGATCCACGCTGTTTGCTATCATTTGATAGTGTTTAACCAGGCCTTTTTGTGTGCATTTATTGTAGTAGGGAGTAACGGACAATAAAGCATCAGCACCGACTTTTTGAACGGCCTTGCTTAATTTTATGCCGTGTTCGGTATCGTTGCTGCCCGCACCGGCTATTACCGGAACACGTTTCTTGGCAGCCTTCACCGCACATTCCACTACCGCTATTTGTTCTTCATCGCTAAGAGTAGAGGCTTCGCCTGTAGTTCCGCAGGATATGATTGCGTCTGTGCCGTTGTTTATTTGGTATTCTATGAGTTTTTCATAACACTCAAAGTTTACGGAGCCGTCAACATTGAATGGGGTTACTATAGCTACGCCGGAACCTTTAAACACTGTCATGTTAAATCCTCCTTTATGGATGATTGGGTATATGTTAAAATAATAAGCCCCGGGGAAAACTTAAAAGTTTACCCCAAACCCCTTTCAAAAAGACTTTAACTAATTGAAAAGGTAGCTTATCGGTTATACTTATTTGCATAATAATCAGTAACAAAAGCGTATATTCACGGGGGTAACGTCCGTGTTTACTTCATAAAAAATGCAAGAGCCAACCGTTTACTAAGAATAGCTTCTGTATCTGTTGCTTATGCAATTAAGTATAGTTTCTATATTATAGCAAAGATTAATCAGCTTTTTGCGATAACTTCTGCAATTTGAACTGCGTTGCTGGCGGCACCTTTTCTTATGTTGTCGGCAACAACCCAGAGGTTCAAGCCGTTTTCAACGGAGTAGTCGCGGCGTACACGGCCAACAAATACTTCATCGTTACCGGTTGCGTTGATGGGCATAGGATAGATACCGTTTTTGATGTCGTCTTGAAGAATGATACCCGGTGCATTTTTCAATACTTCGAATACTTCAGCCATATCGAAGGGGTTTTCAAATTCCACGTTGATGGATTCGCTGTGGGAATTGAAAACGCTGACACGAACAGTAGTGGCAGTTACCTTGATGTCGGGAGCGTGGAGTATTTTTTGGGTTTCTTTAATCATTTTAGTTTCTTCTTTGGTGTAGCCGTCTTCTTGGAACACGTCTATTTGAGGTATGCAGTTATTTGCTATGGGATAAGGGAATTTTTTCGGGGCATTGCCTTTAAGCCCTTCTTCCAAATCTGTATAACCGCCCATACCTGCGCCGGAAACAGCTTGGTAGGTGGAATATACAATACGTTTGATTTTGTATTTGTCGTGGAGAGGTTTAAGAGCAACCACGGCTTGGATGGTGGAGCAGTTGGGGTTGGCGATAATGCCTTTGTTCCATTTTATGTCTTCCGGGTTTACTTCCGGGACCACCAAGGGTACTTCATCGTCCATACGCCATTGGGAGCTGTTGTCTATAACGATACAGCCCTTGGAAGCGGCAATGGGAGCGAATTCTTTGCTGGTGGAACCGCCTGCGGAGAAAAGAGCTATATCTATGTCTCTGTCAAAGGAGTTTGCGTTTAATTCCTCAACCACGTAGTCTTTACCCATAAAAGTAACGGTTTTGCCTGCGGAACGAGCAGAGGCAAATAAGTAGAAATTTTTCATGGGCAGATTTTTTTCTTCAAGTACTTTTAAAAATGTTCTTCCAACCATTCCTGTTGCACCGACAACGGCATAGTTTAAAGGTTTCATTTTTTTACACTCCTGTCTTTGTTATTATTCAATTCCCGTAAACCGCACAGGAACACACAATGAATTAGCATCTTTCCGGAATAAATCCGGTTATAGCGTTTTATTTTATTGTCTGAAATCAATTGGGATTAATCCTAAAAGCAATATACTTAATTTCATAAGGACCGGTAACAAAAGCTATTCTTCGTAAACGGCTCGCTCTTGCGTTTTATAAAAAAAAACACCGGTCGTTCACCACTACGAATATACGCTTTTGTTACTACTTAACCGATATTAAGTGAAAATGAAATTGCAGTAAATCTCAGTATTAATAAATAAAACCGCTATAATTGCATTAAAACCCACATAAGTGGGTTTTTTTTATTTAATCTTAGATTTTTTTACTTTGCCGAATTTAGATAAATCCATGTCAAGGTATGGTTTATGTTTTACCATATAATAAATCATGTAAACAGTCAAAACAACATTGACAAAGGAAACATAAGGCAAAAACCACTCTTGAAAAATGTTGGGTGGATTGGATATATATAACCCCAAAAGTATATCAAGACAATTCAAAAACAGGGTTATCGAGAAACCGCCAAATAATATTAGCATATGCTTGTTAGGCTTTAAAAGGTACGCCATAAGCAAAAAAGCTATAGCCGGGTATATGTAACGTTCGTGCATTTTAACTGAAAACATAAAAGTCATTATAGTTAAAAATGCCCCGGTATAGAAGAAATTTGTTGATTTTTTTTGCTTGGATAAGACATAAAATGATGTTACTGTTATTAATATTAAACTCAATGTACCAAAAAAGCTATAGGGCATAACTACAAAAATTTCGTCAATTAACTTCCTGTTAGCACCGAATAATGCATAAAAATTATAGGCATTAAGGGTGGCATAGGGGTATTGGGTAAGGGTTGAAACGTATTGATTAAGTATGGGCATGAAGTTAAATTTATCGGTAAACGGTAGAAAAACAACAAATATTAATGCAATACAGCCTAATCCCAGTCCCATTAAGCGACCGAATGACATAACTCTGTCCTTGAGTATACGAAAAATACTGTAAAGGTATATGGGTGAGAGTATGAGTGCTTGCGGTTTTACGGTTATATTCAGAGCAAAAAGCAAAAATGCCGCAACATACTGCTTTTTATATATACAATACAGGGACAGTACACTTATGCCGGTGTAGAAAATGTCTACTTGACCCCAAACCGACGAGTTAATTAAAACCGCCGGGTTAAACAAAAAAGCCGAGGCGGCCAAAAAAGCCCCTGAACAGGAAAATCGCTTTGTCGCCACTAAATATATTACCACAGCCAAAGCTATATCGCAAATCATTGAAGGTAACATGATAAGTACTGTATAGTCGAGGCTGCTTACAGGCAATCCCAATAAGGCACCAATCTTGGCTACAAACCATAATACATAAAGATAGCCGGGCGGATAATCGGCAAAAAATTCTCCGCTATAAAAACCCGAAAAAGGTGCCGAAGCTAAATAATCGCTCCAGTATTTAAAAGTATTAAGGTCTGTCACAAAAGAATAATCCATGCGAGCCAAAATTATTCGCAAAGTTAAACCCAACACCACCAGAAGTATGATTCGTGCCTTGTGTTTTTGATCAACTTTGGAGCGGGAAATTATGAATACCGCCAATGCTGTCAATAACAATAATCCCAACCACATTTTTATCAAATCCAAACCAATATAGAATAAATTTTTTGTGAAGCTTAGGATAAATAATCAATAATAAAGACCACACGGAAACTTTCTCCGTAGACTAAGTTTTAATTAAGTTTATGTTAAAGTTACTTTTTGGGAAAGAAAAACCGTTGAATCACCGGTTTTTCTTCCCAAAAATTTTTTATAACCAAAAATTATTTGTCTTTCCGGCTTGTCCTATGTTTTAGCCTTTAAAAGGCAGAACAAGTTCTGCCGGGGGTTTGAGTATTATTTATGCTTCATGGGCTTCATATTAATTTGAAAATTGCACGGTACATGGGGATGTATCGGGACAAGAGTTTTTATGAGGAAATGAATTTTCCAAATACAAATTTTTCACGGCCGGGTGAATTTAAAAGGTCATATATGCTATACCCGGGTATATGATTTTAAGCAAGATTTTGCGTTTTACTATGCATAATCCCGGGTAATTGCGTAAAGTTCGATGAAGTTTGTTTCATCGAACTCACATTAATATGTATCGGAAAATCGTAATTAAATGTATACCGTCTATAAAACCTATAACGCTGTTATTTGCTGCGAGGATGAGAGCGGTCGTAATCTTCTCTTAAATTATTTTTTTGAAGATTAAAGTAAATTTGCGTTGTGGAAATATCAGAATGACCCAGCATTTCTTGAACATATTGTACGTCCGCACCGTTGGCTATCATATGCATGGCAAAGGAATGACGAAGAACGTTTGGTGTTATACGGGTTGCTATGCCTGCGGTTACGGCGTATTGTTTAATTATCTTCCAGAAACCTTGACGAGTCATCTTGGAGCCGCTTCTGTTTACGAATAAAGTTTCTTCTGAAGGTGATTTTAACATTTTCAGGCGGCAGCCTTCGAGATAACGTTCCAAAGCGTTTGCACAAACTGCACCGATGGGGATTATGCGTTCCTTATCGCCTGTGGTGCATCTTATATAACGTTGGTTTACATTGATGTCGGCGGTTCTCAGTTGGATAAGTTCGCTTACTCTAAGCCCTGTGGCGTATGCCAATTCCATCATTGCACGGTCTCTTATACCTTTAAGGTCGTTTTTGGGTTGGTTAAAGAGTTGTTCAAGCTCTTTTGGGCTGATGGTTGCAGGAATCTTGCGTTCTACTTTGGGTATGCTCAAGTCAAAGCATGGGTCGCTTTTTACTATTTCCTCACAGTATAAAAACTTGAAAAAGGAGCGAAGCGAGGCAATGTTTCTTGTAATGGAAGCTGTTGCCTTGCCCTTCTTTTGCAAAGTCAGTATGTAGGCGTATAGGGTTGTTTTGTTGACCTTGTTAATATCCTCTATCCCACTTTGTTGCATGAATTCTTTGAAAAACCGTAAATCCCTATTATACGATGCTATGGTATTTTCACTTGCTTGCTTTTTATCTTTAAGATACTCCATAAATTTTTCTATAAACACGTCCATTTTATTCTCCCTTTCTGGCTACTCTTGATGCTGAATGGTTTGTTTATGAAACCTTGAAGCTTGTCTATGTCATGAAATGTTCTTAATTTTTTGCGGGACAATCCCTTTTATCGAAGAAAAAAGACGCTCACGCAAAGCCGGTATTTCAGACCGATTTGTTTAGGTATAAACCAAACCGAATTTTATTGCTAAGTTCGTTTTGGAGCATAAGAGGCGAGAGCCTCTCAAGTCGGCTGAAGATTAAGCCGGTAAATTGTTGTCACCGTTCCTTTTTTAAATTCAGATATTTGCGTTGTTGTAATAAAAATAGCGTATACTGCCGAGAGCAAAAGCTTATAAACGTAAGCAAATATATGTTATTAAATAAGGATAGGTATAAGGAATGCATTTGTCCCGGAAAAGCAAGTTGGGTGCATTCATAGGGGTTAAGGTTTAATCATGTTCCCTATCAAAATGGGTACTGCATAAGCATCCAAAAAGCCCACCGCTGCGGTGCAGGCTATTCCCGGTAACAAAACCGGAAGATAGCCGGCTAAGGAATCTTTGGTTTTGTTGTTAAGATGCTTTAGAATAAAGTTTATACCGCTGTAGGACATGAAAACGTAAACAGGTATCAGTATTAAGCACTGGGGTAAATACAGCAGGCTAGCACAGACCAGCCCGTTCAGTTTAAACATCCTGTACAGTATAGCGGTGGTAAAGCCCAGGCCTATGCCCTTGATCATAATCAGCATAAAGATAACAAAGCCGCCTATGGGGACAAAAGCAAGAAGCCAAATCATTATCACCGTCTTACCGTGCTTTAAAACGGAATCGTTGAATATATTCATACGATTGGTTGTTTCTCCGGAATATTGCTTTAAATATTCTTGGGTAGATGAAGCGGCTTTCGTATAACCTTGGCCGGTCAAGGTTGCGGAATAAATCCAGCCGATAATAATACCCGCCACAAGACCCGAAACTATAAATATCAGTACAGTTCGGTTTTTGCTGAGTCTGCCTTTATGTATAGCCTTCATACAAACCGCTTCCTCTCAAGTGAAAGCTGATGCCTGTTTGGGGATTGGGTTAGAGGGCATCATCTGAATTTCCTTAATCCGGCGAAGGAGGACTGTTTAAAAACACCCTTTTTCAAACGGAATTAGTATAAATTTATATTCGGAGAGAGCGGTTTCTATGCATTATGTTTTATACCAAAGGTATAACATTGGGCAAACCGGGCGGAAGCCGGCAAAAACTTACCGGCAAACTTTATTTACAGCAGATATACTGATTCCATTTTAAACAGAGGACAAAAATATTTGAATTTTTTCCAACGTGTCAAGGATAAAACTATTATTTTTGTCCTTCATCTTATATGGGTTTAGTATAATTTCGGTTTCTTTACGTCCCGTCCGGGGTTTGCAATGTTAACATCAACCGGTTTCGTCTTATTTCAAAATGCGGAGAAACTGAACGTGAACCGCTTAATTCACTGCCGGTTGCTTTACATCATCCGCATAATTATCGTAGAATAACGGGAAACAGTAAAGAGGAAAATGGCGGAAAATATATTTCACGGGATAGTGCCGGGCAAAGATAATCCGGGTTCTTATGTGTACAATCCCGCACCGTATCAGAACCATGTAATCGGTACCGGAAAAACCCTGATGTCAGAAAAAATTTCCCTACTGAATTCAGGTACTAAAACTCGGCGTTGTTAACGGTTCTCGGGAACGGAATAACGTCGCGGATATTGGTCATGCCGGTTATATACATAACACAACGTTCAAATCCCAGACCAAAACCCGAATGTTTTACGGAGCCGTAACGACGTAAATCAAGATACCACCAATAATCTTCTTTGTTCAGACCCAGTTCGTCCATGCGTTTTTCCAACACGTCAAGACGTTCTTCACGCTGACTTCCGCCGATAATTTCGCCAACTCCCGGCACCAACAGGTCCATGGCGGCAACTGTTTTTCCGTCCTCGTTTTGACGCATATAGAATGCCTTGATGTCCTTGGGATAATCGGTAACGAATACGGGCTTGTTAAAGACTTGCTCGGTAATGTAGCGTTCATGCTCGGTTTGCAAATCCATACCCCATTTTACGGGATAATCAAACTTAACTTCGGCTTTTTCAAGGTATTCTATGGCTTGGGTATAGGTGATATGGGCAAAGTCCGAATTTAAAATGTTATTTAAACGCTCAAAAAGACCCTTATCAACAAAGTTGTTGAAGAATTCCATTTCTTGAGGAGCATTTTCCATAACATATTTGATTACATATTTAAGCATGTCTTCCGCAATACGCATATCGTCCGCAAGCTCCGCAAAGGCTATTTCCGGTTCTATCATCCAGAACTCGGCGGCATGACGGGCAGTGTTGGAATTTTCGGCACGGAAAGTAGGACCAAAAGTATAAACGTTTCTGAATGAGGTTGCAAATGTTTCGGCACAGAGCTGACCGCTGACGGTTAAGTTTGCAAGTTTGCCGAAAAAGTCCTCTTTAAAGTCAACGTTGCCTTCCTTGGTTTTGGGAATGTTGTTTAAATCCAAAGTGGTAACTTTAAACATCTCCCCGGCACCTTCACAGTCACTGGCGGTAATAATGGGTGTGTGAACCCAAACAAAACCTCTTTCGGTAAAGAATTTGTGAACGGCGAAGCTTGCAACGGAGCGTACCCTAAACACAGCCAGGAATGTGTTGGCTCTTGGTCTTAAATGGGCAATAGTACGCAAAAACTCAAGGGAATGGCGTTTCTTTTGGAGAGGATAGTCTGTGGGAGCGGTGCCTTCGATAATAACCTTTTCGGCTTTTATCTCTATGCTCTGCTTGTGCCCCGGGCTTTCTACCGGGGTTCCCTCAACGGTAATGGATGCACCTGCACCAAGCTTTGCCACTTGGACAAAATTATCCAAAGTGTTATCAAAGACAACTTGAATGCCCTTAAAGCAGCTTCCGTCGTTTAACTCGATAAAGCCGAAATTCTTGTTGTCTCTTACCGTGCGTACCCAACCGCCTACGGTAATTTTGGTGCCAATAAATTGTTCCGGTGAATCTAAAATATTTCTTAGCTCTGTGTACATGGTTATGTCCTTTCTTTATATAATGTATCTGTAGAGCTTTTGGGTAAGGTAACCTACCCTGATTTGGGATTTATTATACATTGATTTTTGGTGTCAAAATCAATGTTAAAATAACTAAATTAAATTGAAACAACGATTCCTTTGAGAGGAAGATATTCCTGATTATTGATAAGGTTTCTGTAAACTGTATGGTTACTAAAGTGCGGTTCCAAAGTTTTCAGAACCGACTTAAATATTTATAATGCCCAGGGGTATCATACCAATCCCTTTAATAATAGATAAATAAAGTGAGAATTGGTATGATATAAGCAAAAGTTTACAATGCCAAATCGGAATAAGATATAATTATAACACAATACGGAACAAATGTTAACAATTAGTTTAAATTTCTGTTAACATCAACCCCGGTTATTTTTTCTATAAGTTCCTCTTCGTAACCGTTATTTCCGCCAAGTTTTAAGAAGCCCACAAGGTTCTCAACTTCTTTGTCGGAAATATAAGCACCCTGTACCCTTAAAGGCTTGCTCATACCTACGGGATAAAAGAGCATATCTCCTTTGCCCAACAGTTTTTCTGCACCAACCATGTCCAATATGGTACGGGAGTCTATGCCGGAAGATACGGCGAAGGCAAGTCTGGAGGGTATATTGGCCTTAATCAGACCGGTAATAACGTCTACGGAGGGACGCTGGGTAGCAATAATAAGATGTATTCCCGCCGCACGAGCCATTTGAGCAAGACGGCAGATGGAATCTTCCACGTCTTTTGAAGCAACCATCATTAAGTCCGATAACTCGTCTATAATAATAACAATTTGCGGTAGGGTGTTTTCTTGGTTGATTTCTCTTAAATAAGCGTTGTAGCCTGCCAAGTCTCTTACGGAGGTTTCCGCAAAAAGCCTGTAGCGTTCGGTCATCTGATTTACAGCCCAGTTTAAGGCACCTGCCGCTTTTAATGGGTCGGTTACCACGGGTATAAGCAGATGAGGTATACCGTTGTATACTGACAATTCAACAACTTTCGGATCTATCATAAGAAGCTTTACTTCATTGGGAGAAGCCTTAAACAGTATAGAGGCAACAATGGTATTTATGCAAACACTTTTTCCCGAACCGGTTGCACCGGCTATAAGAAGGTGAGGCATTTTTGCTATGTCCGCAACAACTATGTTTCCGGCTATATCTTTGCCCAAGCCTATGGTCAGTTTTGAAGGGTATTCTATAAAGGTTTCGTCCTCCAAAACTTCACGCAGGAATACAGGGGTTACTTCCTTGTTGGGTAATTCTATACCTACTACAGATTTGCCGGGTACGGGGGCTTCTATACGTATTCCTTGAGCCGCCAAACTTAAAGCCAAGTCGTCTGCAAGACCGGATATTTTGCTTACCTTTACCCCTTGACCGGGCGACAATTCGTATCGGGTTACGGAGGGACCTTGACTTACCTCCACAACCGTAGCCTTTACCCCGAAACTTCGGAGAGTATCCTCCAGTTTACGTGAGTTTTCCAAAATGGTGGAGCGTGAAATGGTGTTTGCGGATTCGGGATTTTTTTTCAGCAAATCAATCCGCGGAAATACATAATCCTCAGAGGAGATAACGGGGAACTCGCGTCCCGGTTTGTTTTGTTGAGTATTTGGGTTATCCTCCGGTTCCTCTGTGGTGGAAACATATACTTCGGTGCCGGCGTTTTGCGGCTCTACGTATTCTTCGTGAGGTTGGGGCTTATATTGAATTTCCTCGTCTTCAACGGGTGTTCTTTCGTTGAACAACATAATGGGTCTGTTGTTTCTGCCGGAGTCATTGTCGGTATGTATATCTATCCGATTTTGAGCCGGTTTTTGTTTGGGACGACGGTTTTTGTTGCCGTGGGATTTAAAGCGTTTTATCAAAGCAAATACTGATTTGCCCGTAAGGATAATGGACAGAATCAAAATCACGGCGAAAAGTATAATCAAAGAACCGATTTTGTCCACCAGTGATATTAAAAGATTACCCAAAATTGCTCCTACCAAACCGCCGTTATAAACGGAACCTTGCTCAAAGTGGTAGGATATATAATGAAAGAAACTTTTGTAATTTACCGGTTCAACATAACCCAGTACGTGAACCAAGCTTAATACAGCCAGAAACAGTATATTTATTATAACTATCTTGGAACGCTCGAAATAAACATCTTTCTTTAAAAGAGCCATAACTGCCCAAGCTATCATCAGCAAGGGAC
This sequence comes from uncultured Defluviitaleaceae bacterium, assembly GCA_964468805.1. Taxonomy (GTDB): domain Bacteria; phylum Bacillota; class Clostridia; order Lachnospirales; family WRBF01; genus CAYXWM01. The sequence goes on along the minus strand of CAYXWM010000029.1, from coordinate 20,642 downwards.
AAACATAAGCACCAAACCCAAACATACCGCTTAAAATGCCGGAAACAGCTGTGCCGGCTATGCCCATACTTTGAGGAAAAGTCATACTGAGCAATAAAAACAGAGCCAAGGCAAAGCAACCGATAATTAGAATTTCATCAAAAAGGTTGCGGCTCAGGGAATTTTTCTTTTTGTTTTTGTTGTTCTTTCTCAAGCTTTCAAAACCTTCCCGGTTCAGAATTAATAGGTTTCTTTCGAAGCCGAATATTAGCGAAAGAAGTCTGATGAACCTTTAACTTTTGTAGGCAAGGCAAAATCACAATGTACGCAATGTAATATAATGATTCCGGTTAAAACATAGGACAAAAAAATTGATTTTTACGACGGTTCAAGGAATTATTTTTGTCTTTCGTCTGATTTGGAATTAGTATACTGTTTGTACAGAAAAGTAACAGATAAAGAAATTCTCTGCCGGATTATCCGGGCGAAAAAACACCGCAAAAGTTCAGCGGCGTTGTTTTAGCCAATCCGGTTTTGAATAAATATAACAAACAAATCTTGGGGAAATTTTTATACGGAGAAAGAGTTTGTTTCTGTTTTGTTATTTAACTACTTTACTTAATTGAATAAGGACTAGTAAAAAAAGCTATTCTTCGTCAACGGTTCGTGCTTGCGTTTTTATTAAAAAAACACCGGTCGCTCACCACGAATATACGCTTTTGTTACTGCTTAACTCGAAATTAAGTATAATGTGTAGTTATTTTTTTTGAGGCAGGTCAATTTTCATAATTTTTGCATCGCCCCAAACACGTTCTAAGTTGTAGAATTGACGGCTTGTGTTATCAAAAATATGAACTATAAGGTCGCCGAAGTCCAGAAGCAGCCAGGAGCTGTTTCCGCTTCCTTCGAAGTTTAAAAGTTCTACCCCTTCTTTTTTCATTTCAAAAGCAACATTATCGGCCATTGCCTTGATTTGGTTGGGGTTAGAGCCTTCTGTAATAATGAAGTAATCCGCAAAGCCGGATATTTCGCTGATGTCCATAACGGTAATGTCCCTTGCGAATTTATCGTCCAGTGCCTTGCAGGCTACGGTTAAAAGTCGGTTATCCATAAATTATCCTCCCGGTGATTTTGATACTGTTTCGTGAGTGATGTATAGGAAAAAGAAACAGTACGAGATAGGACCGTTTTAGTCCCTGTAAATCCGTTTTTACTAAAACGAACGAGTCTGAAAAATGTATTGATTACCGGATTATTTGCCGTTGATATTAACCGGCAGATGTTTTTGCCATACTGTCGGTGTAAAATCCCGGAGTTATCCAAGTTTTAATGTATTTGATTATTCTGCATTGCTTAACAAATCTTGAAAATATTTGTATGCGGCAATGGCATGGGGATGCACTGTCTTACCTTGGTTTTTAACGTGTTCGGCCTTGTTTTTCAGCTTTTCCGCCATGGCTTTGTCTATATCCTCCATGGCTGTCTTGCGTAGCTGCTCAGCATCTTTGCGATATGGGTCCATGGCGTCTGCAAGGAAGATAATTTTCTCCAAGATACCCATGTCTGCTCGACCTGTGGTGTGAAATTTTATGGCATTATAAATGCTTTGGGGTATATTGAAACGTTTACGTGCCAGTTCCGCACCCAAAAAGGCATGAATCAATTCCGGTTGGGATTTCAACAGTCTGTCGGCGGTTATTCCGTGTTCCTCACAAAGCTTAATTTGCTTTTCGTAGGGTATATCCTTGGCATAATCATGGAGTAGGGCGGCTATATATGCCTGTTCCTTGTCCACACGGTAATGAGCGGACAGTCTTACCGCTTCTTTTGCCACACGAATGGTATGCTCAAAGCGTTTTTTGCTTAGGTTTTTACGCAGGGCATCTATAATATCCTCGGGATTGCCGGCGGAGCGATAAAGCTCTTGTTTTTCTATATAACGCTCTACTTCCTCCGGCAGGAGATATTTAATGGGCTTGTTTTTGCCCACTCTGTTACGTATGTCCGACGAGGATATAGCCAGAGCAGGAACATCCAAGAAATAAATCTTTCCGGCATATGATTTTTGTATGAGAGCTATGTCGGACATAAGCTTGTCCTTGTCCTGACCGGGACGAGACACGGCAACAAAGTTGCACATGGTAAGCAACTTTTCCGAATCCTTCCAGGTAAAAATCTGTGCTATGGCATCGGCACCGGAAATAAAATATATCTCCGCATCACTGCGGCAAATGCTTTTTAAGTGAGTGAGAGTATCTATAGTATAAGTATGACCGGGACGCTCGATTTCCAGACGTGAAACCCGGAAAAAAGGGTTGGCTACAGTGGCGATAACGGTCATCAAATATCTGTGCCAGCTGTGGGTTACGGAGCTGTTATCCTTATGAGGCGGCTTACCCGAAGGAATAAAGATGACACATTCCAGGTCAAATTCGTCCCGAACAGCCTCTGCAGTAACCAAATGACCGTTGTGTATAGGGTCAAAAGTACCGCCCATAATGGCAAAGCGTTTATATTGGTCTATACGTTCAATATCGTTGGTCATGTACGTTCCTCGATTCGTAAGTTTACCGGAATATTTATTATACAACAAATATTTTCAATTTACAAATAAATATAATATTAATTTATGCCGATACTGTATTTGTATTATATTTTGTATAAGCGGTCAGTAAAACGACAAGCAAATTTATTTTGTTGTGAATTTGAACAAATATCGAGAAACTTATAACCGGCTACCCTTTTCCACAGGTAAGAGAAGCATAGAAAACTCAATAGCTTATTATTCATATAGGGTAACCCTTTTATTTTTGAATGAAGATATTATACTAGGAGTTAATCTTAAAGTACAGCAAAAATCCACAAAAGTTTATAAATTTTATGTATTTGTTAAAAATTAAGCACAACTTATGAATTTGCCCAAACAAGGAGGCAATTATGGATATTCCCACTTTATCTATGCAACTGTCAACAGCAAATGTTGCCCAACAGGTAAACATAGCAGTACTAAAAAATTCTATTGAAATGACCCGCCAAACCGGTCAACAAATATGCGAAATGATTAAAAACATTCCTCACCCGGATTCAACGGTGGATTTTTCGGTATAATACCGGTTCTTTTCTATACATTTGTAAAGAAATTTTTTAAAAAAACGAATTCCGGCAAGTCCACAGAAAAACCCGTGCTTAATTTAATAAAAATCTATAAACAGAGTTTTGTTTGTTTTTTTGCAATTGCTTTAAACCACAAAGAAGAAGCCCCCGGTGCCGGGGGCTTCTTCTTTGTATTATACTAATTCCAAATAAGATGAAGGACAAAAACAATTGTTTTTTCCTTTAACCGTTGGAAAAAAAATCAATTTTTTCTGTCCTCTGTTTAAAATGGAACTATTATGCTTATTTTATCTGGCGAAAACTTCGCCGGTCATTAATTTTTTAAGTTTACCGGCCTTTCTTTGAAGCTTACCGGAAATTTGAACCGCAACTTCGTAACAAGCACTGTATTTATCAGCCATGGATACTATCATGGACTCTTTATATCGGGGCGGTCTGACGGTGAGCGGCCACATATGCTTAACTATGGCGTCCTTTTCCACTTTGTTCAAGTCAGCAATTTTTTCGGCGTTTCTCAAAGCAACTCTGGGGTGGGCCTTGGCATGGTTGCCTTCCGGTTGTTTTTCCTTACGCCAGTCATATAAAAACAAGTCATGCAATACGCCGGCACGTGCTGCCGATCTGTAATCAAGCCCCAGGCGTTTGCAGATTTTGTAGCTGTAATAAGCCACGTTAAGGCTGTGTTCCAAGCGGTTTGTCTTGCAATGCTGAGCAAAATTGCTAAGTTGCTGTACGTCGCTGAGTTCCAAAAGTTCTGCTATACATTCAAAAAATTCCGCATCGTTTCTATATGCAACACCATATTCGCTTTGGCTAATATTCATATAGTCAACTCTCCCCATTTTTTAGTAATCTTGATGTTTTATATTTAATAGGACTGAAATCCGTTTATAATCATATCTTAGGTAAAAAAGGAACTGATTACTGTAAATATTACGTTGCTTTGTCTGAATAAATTATCGATGGTCTAGTTATATCACATCGGTATTATGCTTTCAACTGTAACAATTTTCTATTGAACCATACTGATTTTACATATTGTCGAATATGTCCGAAACGCAAGCTGTTTTTAAGATAGTCAAGAAATCATATGTGTTTAATTACCTATGTAAAATTTAATGATTATATAAAATACATTAAAATTTAGAAAAAAATGGATGTATAGCAGATTACTTTGTAACAATTTACCTTTATGTAAAATATATTATCATATATCACCCCTCCTGTGGTTTTCGCGGCTTATACTTAATTGTATAAGGAATATAACAAAAGCTATGCTTTGTAAAAAGTTCACTTTTGCGTTTTTATTAAATGACACCGTCGCTTACCGGTACGAATTACGCTTTTGTTACTACTTAACCGGAAACTATGTACATTTATGTAAAAAAATCAATCTTTCGCCAATTCAGTCGAAAATTTTCCTTTTTAAAAATAAAACTCCCATATTGTTTCAATATATGTTATCAGGTTTAAATTTATTTCGATTTTACAAAATTCGTCTTTATTCTTTATATATTTTTTAATTCCGTAAATACAAAAAGAAACACACCGGGGGTATGCTGAATATTTTACAACTTTGTATAAAAATTCAATTTTAATGAACAATATTCACCTTTATGACAAAAGGTTTGCATACTTTAGCGTAATATATTATAATGGGAATTAATTAATCGATTCATTACACCAAGGGTTATGTTGAGGGTAGGTATTATATAGCGGTTTAAGTTAAAATGTCCTGAAATAAATTGCAATTAATCCTTAAAGCATTGGCTGAATTGCAATTTATTTTAGTTTTTTTAAAGTTAAACCACTGCACTGTCCCTTATTAATGTAAGATATATTTGATTTTATATCAAAACCAAATATATCCGTATTATTTAAAAGGCTTGGTATTAATGTTGAATCGGCAGTAAAACCAAAGCAAAGAGGTTTTGATAAAATTTAAAATTTGATGACCGGCAACTGTACGAAAACTCTGAATTTTAAATTTGTCAAGGTCTGTAATGCTTTAGACATCTTTGAAACCGGCTTATGAAGCGAAAGTTGTCTGCTGACCGGCGTGATCATAATGCGGTCGGGAAAAATTAATTGGGAGGTTATGTTTTGGTTCCTGAAATCATTGCTTTTGTACTTTATTTTATACTGGTGTTGTGGGTTGGAATTTATTTTTACAACAAATCCAACAACATCTCCGATTACTTCCTTGCCGGAAGAAAATTGGGCAGCTGGGTAACGGCTTTAAGTGCCCAAGCCTCGGATATGTCCGGCTGGCTGCTTTTGGGTTTGCCTGCGGCGGCTTTTACAAGCGGTTTGTCTGCATCTTGGATAGCCATAGGCTTGGCTATAGGTACATATCTTAACTGGAAACTGGTTGCCGCCAGGCTTCGTCGTTTTACAGCGGTTGCCGGAGACTCCATCACAATTCCTCAATATTTACAAAAACGCTTTTTAAGCGAAAATTCAGCGGTACGTTCCGTATGTGCCATCATAATATTTATTTTCTTCCTTATATATACCGCTTCTGCATTTAACGCCGGTGCAAAATTATTCCAAAATGTATTTAATCTTGACTATACCTGGGCCTTGACCATAGGTGCTGTTGTAATTATTTCTTACACCTTTTTGGGCGGTTTCCTTGCGGTTTGTTGGACAGACTTTTTCCAAGGAATGCTTATGTTCCTTGCCTTGATAATAGTACCTATAGTAACCGCTGTAAGTACACCGAATTTCTCCTCCGAAATGCTTACCTCCTTGGGCGGTGAAAATTATCTTAATCTTTTCGGCGGAAGTGAATTGGGATTTGTTGCTATATGCTCCAGTCTTGCTTGGGGTCTCGGTTATTTCGGTATGCCCCATATACTTACCAGATTTATGGCTATCAGAAGCAGCTCCATGATTAAGAAAAGCCGACTTATAGCTATGGTTTGGGTTATAGTTTCCCTGTTTGCTGCGGTTGTGGTTGGTATGGTGGGCTTCGCATATGCAAATGCCTCCGGTCTTATCACCACTATTACAGACCCTGAAATCATATTTATGACCCTTGTATCCAAGTTACTGCCGGGATTTATAGCAGGTGTGTTGCTTTGTGCAATTTTGGCGGCTGTAATGAGTACTGCCGATTCTCAATTACTGGTAACAGCTTCCGCAATATCCAACGACTTTTACAAGGCTATATTCAGAAAAAATGCTTCCGACAAGGAACTTATGTGGGTATCAAGACTTGCGGTGCTTTCCATAGCCATTATTGCTTATCTTTTGGCTCTTGACCCGGAAAATACGGTTATGGGATTGGTTTCCTATGCCTGGGCAGGCTTAGGTGCCGCTTTCGGACCGGTTATACTCCTTTCACTGTTCTGGAAACGTATGACTATGATGGGTGCCGTTGCGGGTATGGTTGCCGGCGGAGCCACTGTTCTTATTTGGGAAAATGTTAAAATTTTAAGCGATACACATTTGTATTCCATAATCCCGGGCTTTGCCTTGGCATTGGCAGCGGTGGTTGTGGTATCCCTATTGGGCAAAGCACCAAGTGAAGACGTTATCCGCCTTTTTGAAAACGCCAGCCGTGCGGATATAGACAGTTTAGCTGATGTTGAATAATAAATAAGCACATAAAAAACTCCGTAATGTTAAAATTACGGAGTTTTTCTGTTTATTTATAGTCTATTTATCCCGAAAAAGGTTTTCCTTTATCTTTCCTCACTTCAACCCATCCGGATTAAGACACTCCAGCTCGGGCAGGACGAAAATACCGTTCTTTCTTATAAGCACATCATCAAAATATATCTCTCCGCCGCCGAATTCTTCGGTTTGAATACAAACCAAGTCCCAATGCAGTGCGGAGTCGTTTCCGTTGTAGGCATCTTCATAGGAAGAACCGGGCGTAAAATGGAAGGAGCCCATGATTTTTTCGTCGAAAAGTATGTCTTTCATGGGTTTTAAAATATGGGGGTTAACGCCCAGGGCAAATTCGCCTATATACCTTGAACCTTCGTCCATATCGAAAATTTTATTTATTCGTTCAGTATCATTTGCTGTGGCGTTAATTATTTTACCGTCTTTAAATTCCAAGCAAACATTTTCGAACACAAAGCCGTCATGTTCCGAAGGTGTGTTGTAAGTAACTTTTCCGTTAACGGAATCTCTGACCGGTGCGGTGTAAATTTCGCCGTCCGGGATATTGCATTTACCGGAACATTTTTTCACGGGAATGTTGGCTATGGAGAAACTTAAATCCGTGTCCTTACCTACTATACGTACCTTGTCGGTGCGTTCCATAAGTTGTTTCAGGGGTTCCATGGCTTCGTCCAGTCTGCTGTAGTCCAAGTTGCAAACGTTATAGTAGAAATCTGCAAATGCCTCGGAACTCATGCCGGAAAGCTGTGCCATGGATGCGTTGGGATAACGTAATACTACCCATCTTTTTTTCAGGCGGGTTATAGTATGAACCGGTCTGTTGTAAAGGCGTTGGTTAAGGTTCATGTTATCGCCCGGTACGTCGGCGTATTCCGCGGAGTTGGAAGCGGCACGGATACCGATGTATGCGTCCATCTGTTCCATGCGGCGAACGTCTACTTCCGCAAGGAGTTTTAATTGGTCTTCCTTAATATTAAGCAATAATTCACGCTGGGTTGTTTCGTCGTAAACATGGGCAAAGGGCATAGCACCCACTTTATAGGCTTCTTTTATGCATAAATTCAGAAGCGGAACAGCATCGGTGCCCTTGCATTCTATAAGTATTTTTTCGCCCGGTTTTAGTTCCACCGAGTAATTGATTAAGTTTTTTGCCAGTTGTTCGTTACGTTGGTCCATAGTTTCCTCCGACGATATTATTGTTGGGTTATTTGCTGTTATTCGGCTTAAAAAAACAGTAATTGCAAACTTAACCCGGTTGCATATTATATATTATTAACAATAACGGGCATATTAAAAATTTTTTGAGGATATGTATAATTTTTTATAATCCGGTAATTATTATAATTGTACCCTTAATATTTTAAGGAACTGCTTTTACACCCTTTATTGTTGGTTTTGCGTGGTTGTTTAGCTCTTAAAGGGTATAAAAGTACTTATCATATGCGGGCGATTATATTGGCGCATATGTATTCATCCCCCCTCAACCTGGTCTCAATCCCCCCTTGAGTCCAGGTCTTTTTTTGGTGCGGGATGGGCGAAAAGGCGAGAAATTAGTAAAAAAATAAAAAGTAAAAGCAAAAAAATACAAAAAGCAAAATAAAAAAATAAAGACCTTGGGGGAGAAAACCCCCACTTTCCAAAAAAACCGAATAAAACAATTTTTAATTTATTAAGATATGAAATAATTTTATATAAATTATCGGGGTTTTTTTTTAAATTAAGTTTATAATATAAATTATGCAAATTATAATTCCAAAATTTATTTATGTCAACCCAAGTTCGGGCTATTGACTTTTGGGGATTGATGAATTATAATACAACTGTCCGTGCTAGCCGGGGAGTTAGCGGTTCCCTGTAGCTCGCAGTCCGCTATAGCGAGGTTTATGCCGGTCTTTAGGCTACTCCTTTGTGGGGTCTGCCCCTTGTAAGTGGTGTTGACGTTTGAGTCTCACGCAATGGACGCTTGTGAAGCGTGTCAGGTTCGGAAGAAAGCAGCACTAAGCAATTCCGTCTGTGTGTCGTGAGGGTGCTTGAATCGAGCAAACTGCAAGGGTAACGTCCGGAAAGGAATGTCAACAGTCGGTGCACGGGCTTTAAATTATTTTAAAGCCTTTTTTATTTGTAAAATTATAAAAATAATAAAAATAATGATAGTTCGATGAAGCCGAGAATTCATCGAACTTTTTTTATTTGTATAATTTGGGTTAGCCCATTTCCCGTCTGCCCTCCAAGGCACGAGATAAAGTGACACGGTCTACGTGTTCCAAGTCGCCGCCTATGGGGACGCCGTGGGCTATACGGGTTACTTTTACGCCCAAGGGTTTCAGGAGTTTGTTTATATACATGGCTGTTGCTTCGCCTTCGGTGTTTGGGTTTGTGGCGAGGATTATTTCTTGGATAGGTTCAGTTTTTAGGCGTTCCAGCAGTTCTTTGATTTTCAGTTGTCCGGGGCCTACGGAATTTAGCGGAGAGATGGCACCGTGTAAGACGTGGTAGGTGCCGGAGAATTCGCCGGTGCGTTCGTAGGCGGCCATATCTTTGGGTTCTTCTACCACCATGACCGTGGATTGGTCACGTTTGGTTGATTTGCAGATGGTACAGGGGCTTTCGTCCGTAAAGTTACAGCAGCGTTGGCAATATTTAATGCTTTCCCGGGCCTCCAGAATTATGGAGGTTAGTTTGCGGACGTTTTCCGGGGGTTGGTTGATAATATGAAAAGCAAGCCGTTGAGCGGACTTGCTTCCTATGCCGGGCAGCTTAGTCAGGGCGTCAATCAGCTTGCTTAGAGGGTTACCGTAAAAGTTCATCAGAACATTCCGGGCGGTAAGCCCATGCCGCCGGTGATTTTGGACATTTCGGTGTTGACCATGGCTTCAACGTTTTGCAGGGCGAGATTTACGCCGGAGACGAGCATATCTTGCAAGGTTTCGGCTTCGTCCGGGTCGAGCAGGTCTTTGGAGATAATGATTTCTTGGATTTGTTTGTTGCCGTTGGCGATAACTTTAACGGCACCGCCGCCTACAGTTGCTTCCAAGGTTTTTTCGCCCATGCTTTCTTGGATATCTGCCATTTGTTTTTGCATTTTTTGGGCTTGTTTGATTAAGTTGTTCATATTCATGCCGGGCATCATCCCGTGTCCTTTAGCCATAATGTTCCTCCTGTGAGTGTGGTATGAAAAATAAAAATAATTAAGACCTTGGGGGAGAAAACCCCATCTTTCCCAAAAAAACCGGTTATTATTTGTTTAAACTTAAAAGAATTTGTTGTCTTTATGAGTAATTATCTCCGGACTGTGTTAAGTAAAACCGGTGTTTCACTTGGTAATCAGTCGCTGTCGCTTATAATTATATATTCATCCGGCAGATCTGTAAAGTTGGATTTTACGGGCGAATTTTGGCGATTGGGGTTGGGTAGGGTGAATTTTAGGCTGTAAGTTTTGTTGAATTTGGTTTCCAGGTCTTGTTTGATTAGGATTTCTTTGCTTTTGATAAAGTCCAGTATTTTTTCGTCGGTGGTGCTGGTAATTTCTATGGTTAGAAGGTCGTTTTGCAGGTTAACCGGTTTTGAGTTACTTAGCTGGAGCTTTATTGTTGGCATTTTTATGTTATTTATTAGGGTGTTCCAATGGTTTTGTATTTGTTTGAGTTCATCTTTATTGACGGTATCAGTGGGCGGTTCAGCCGGAGGGTCGGATTTTTTGGGTGACAAATCCTCCAAGCCGGTAAGGGTCAGTTCTGTAAAGTCGGTTTCCGGTTGGGGTGTTGTGGGAACAGACTTTGGTTTTATTTCTTCTTTGGTAGAAATATTATTTTGGGGCACGATTCCTTGTTCTAAGGCTTTTTCCAAGCTTTCCAAACGGGTAATTAGGGCGTCCCGGCTGTCCGAGGTAAAGGGGTGGCAAAGTTTAATGCAAAGTACTTCAAATAAAATTCTTTCGTTGGAGGAGAATTTCATTTGCTGTTGCAGGGCAGAGAGTTCGTTTAAATAATAAATCAAGGTATCTTGGGAGATATTTTCGGCGAACTCTTTATACTTTGTCTTACTTTCGGCGGATAGGTCCAGAGCGTGGGAGTTAAAATCGGTGTTTTTGGAAATAAGGAGATTTCGTAAATGCACCGTTAGATCCGTAACAAAACGGCTTATATCCCTACCCGACATAACGGTTTCTTGGATTATATCCAAGCAGGTTTGGCTGTTTTGGGTGTTAAGGGCTTGGGTGATTTTAAAGAAAACCGCATCGTCTGAGGAACCTACTATGCCCAGAACCTTTTCAAGGGTAATGTTTTCGCCGTAAAAGAAGGTTACGCATTGGTCAAGTATGCTCAAGGCATCACGCATGGCACCGTCGCAAATACGGACTATATAACGCAGGGCTTCGTCCTCAATATTTATACCTTCAGAGACGGAGTAACCTTTGATTGCTTGTACCATTTCCTCGGTTGTAATTCGGCGGAAATCGAAGCGTTGGCAACGGGAATGTATGGTAGCCGGGATTTTATGAGGGTCGGTGGTTGCCAAAATAAAAATAACGTAGGATGGCGGTTCTTCCAAGGTTTTTAAAAGTGCGTTAAAAGCTCCCGCAGACAACATATGCACTTCGTCTATAATATATACTTTGTATTTTCCTTCGGTGGGTGCATAGCGGACTTCTTCTCGTATGTCCCGAATATTTTCCACGCCGTTGTTACTGGCGGCGTCTATTTCTATTACATTAAGGCTGTTTTGCCTTTCGATTTCTCGGCATACTTGGCATTCGCCGCAGGGCTCTGTGCCCTTGGGGTCAGTGCAGTTAACGGCGGCGGCAAAGATTTTTGCCGTTGAGGTTTTGCCTGTTCCTCGGGTTCCGCAAAACAGGTAGGCGTGAAAGATACGCTCTGAATTTATTTGATTTTGCAAGGTTTGTATTATATGTGATTGTCCCACAACGTCGCTGAATTTTTTAGGCCGCAATTTGCGGTACAGTGCTGTGTACATCGGTTCACCTCTGTAAGCATTTCATTAGATGTACTGTATTTTCCGACAGTATATAACCCATTTTTTTGTAAAATTCGTAGGCCGGTATGGTAGATTGGGTTGCAAGGGTCACGGCTTCTACGGCGTAGTCCCGTTTTAGTCGGGCTTCCACTTCGTTTAGAAGTTGTCTGCCCAGACCCTTACCCTGAATTTCATACCTTACGGCTATTTCTTTTATATCATAACTTATATTGTTAAAATAATCCACAATTATTCCCAAACAAAAACCCAAAACCGTGTTTTTCACAATATAAACAAAACCCAAAAATTTCGGGGTTTGCTCCAAGTCACAAAAATACCGCTCTGTATTTTGCGGGGTAAGAAAGGTAAATTCAAAGGGTTTTTCGTGAAAGGTCTTTAAAAACAAGGCGATGCATTGGTCTCTGTGGGAAGCTTCGTATTTTATCAGCAAGGTTTTTCTCCTTCCTCATAAACGCGGGGTGAATAGTGGTTTTGTATAACGAAAGTCTTTAAATATATTTATATCCTTAAAAAATTTTTTCTAACCCCTTTTCAAACTAAATCTTTGGTTTATAATAACTTATGTAAATATATACCGATTAAGAAAATTGTCGGAAGAAAAATTTTTATACCGTTGCTTCTTGCTGTATGATAAAATAACCGGTATGTAAAAATATGTTAGTTTGAAACTCAATTATATAAATTAAAAGGTTGAAAAGGAGAATTATATTATATGATTTTTAAACGTTCGGGCGGTGTTTTGGTCGGTCTGACAAGCTTTCCCGGCCCTTATGGTATAGGAGACATGGGTAAGGGTGCCCATGATTTTGTTGATTTCTTAAAATACGCCGGTCAGAGGCTGTGGCAGATTTTGCCCTTGGGTCCCACAAGTTATGGGGACTCGCCTTACCAAAGTTTTTCTACCTTTGCCGGGAATCCATTGCTGATAAGCCCGGATTTACTGGTGGAAGAGGGTTATCTTTCTCAAGAAGACTTGAAAGAAATACCGGATTTTGACCCCTATGCGGTTGATTACGGAAAGGTGCTTAAATACAAAACCGGTCTGTTTAACAAAGCATACGAAAATTTTCAAAACTCAGCAACCGAAAACCAAACAGTTTGCTACAGAAATTTCTGTGAACGCAATAAATTCTGGTTGGACGACTATGCCTTGTTTATGTCTTTAAAGGAGTATTTTTTGGAAGAACGCTCCCAAACGGCGGATACTCCGGAACTTATTAAATTCAAAACCGACAACAAGAAATACGTTACCGAAAGCACTGCCGACGATATGTTTTACGGTGCCGCTTGGCAAAGCTGGCCCAAGGATATTCGTGAGCATAAAGAAGCCGCCGTGGCTGAATACACTAAGCTTTTGTCAAAGGAAATAGGCTATCATAAATTTTTACAGTTTGAGTTTTTCAGACAATGGTTTGAGTTAAAAAAATACGCAAATTCTTTGGACATCAGCATAATCGGTGACATACCAATTTTTGTTGCCATGGATTCAGCCGATGTTTGGGCTTCCCGTCATTTGTTCCGTTTTAACAGAAGCGGTTATCCAACGGAAATAGCCGGAGTACCGCCGGATTATTTCAGCAGCAGCGGTCAGCTTTGGGGTAATCCCACATATAACTGGAAAACCCATAAAGAAGAAGGTTTCGACTGGTGGATTAAACGCATTTCATATACTTTGGAACTTACGGATATTTTACGCATAGACCACTTCCGGGGTTTTGAGGCAAATTGGTGCGTACCTTTTGGTGCGGAGGATGCGGTTAAGGGCAAATGGCGTAAAGGACCGGGCGTAGCCTTGTTTGATGCGGTAAAGGCTAAACTGGGCGGTTCTCTGCCCATAATTGCCGAGGATTTGGGTATAATCACCGAGGAAGTTGAAGAACTTAGGGGCAAAACCGGTTTGCCGGGTATGCGTGTGTTACAATTTGCCTTTGGGGATACTTCGGAAAATCCCTATCTGCCTCATAATTATTTAACGTCCAACACGGTAGTCTATACCGGTACCCACGACAACGATACCTCCATAGGTTGGTATAATACCGCCACTGAATACGAAAAGGATCATTTCCGACGTTATTCCAATATTTCCGGTGAAGAGCCAAACTGGGATATGATACGCCTAGCCATGTCTTCTGTGGCTAACTTGGCTTTGTTTCCCATACAGGATTTATTGTCTCTGGACAGCACAGCCCGCACCAATACTCCCGGAGTAGCCACAGGCAACTGGCAGTTCCGTTATACGGAAGATATGCTTAATCTCAGCATAGCCCAAAGATTGGTTTATTTAAATTGCCTGTTTAACAGAAATAATCCGGAATGTTTAGCTAAAAACAATAAATAAAAACAATAGCCGGTAGGTTCCGGTACATAAACATTAAATTCGATGAGATAAATTCATGAATCAGAATGATGACGAATACAAATCTGTAGCAACGGACGACCAATGGTCGCCCCTACAAACAGCAAATATAACGGGTTTTTGTAGGGGCGACGTCCGGAGTATATCTATTTTTGTGGACAGCCTGATTCGATGAAAATAAATTCATCGAATTTTTTTATTTCCGTGTTTAGCTGCAAAGATTTTTATATTGTCTGATTAAAACCATAAAAAACAAGCTTCATTGCAACCTTTTTTCATAAATTACAAAACCTTACCCTTATCCGGGTCAAAGACAAAACCCTTGCCCAAGGGATTGGAAATATAACTGCGATATTTACCCAGTTTGGCTCGGATGTTTCTTATGTATTGCTCCATGGTTGATTTGTCTCCGTGACCGTACCAAGCTTGATTAAAAAGTTCGTCTAAGGTAAAATACTGCCTTGGGTTTCTGGCAAAGAAAGAAAGCAGTTTAAATTCCTGCTCGTCAGTCTCCACCTCTGCGTTATTTACATAAACTTTTCGCTTTATTTCATCTATGGTAAGCACGCCGATTTTTATGCTCATGCGTTCCGGCTCTGTTAAAATTCGCTTGGCTACAGTACGCATTTTAAGCAATAATTCACCGGACTTGTAGGGCTTTTGCAAAAACTCGTCATTTTCCTTGTTAAACAAATGGCTTTTATAGATATCCGTCTGAAAGGGACCTATGATAATAACCGAGGTTTGAGTTTTTTCCCGTACGGTTTTCAAAATTTCCAACCCGTTACAGTCCTGTCCGCAATCTATTACTATTAAGTCGTAAAAATTATTGTTTAGTTTTTCGGCTGTCTCGCCGGTACTGTGGGACTCCTCACAGGTGAATCCCTCCAACTCGGCATAATTCTTTATAAAATTCTGTATTTGGCGGTCATTGTTAACCATCAGAACCTGCATAGCCAAACCACCTTGCATAGTTATAATGATTCCATTTTAAACAGAGGACAAAAATAATGGATTTTTTCCAAGGGTTCAAGGAAAAAACGATTATTTTTGTCCTTCATCTTATTTGGAATTAGTATATATTCAATATTAATACTTAATTGCATAAGGAATAGTAACAAAAGCTATTCTTCGTAAACGGTTCGCTCTTACGTTATATGAAAAAAACACCGGTCGCTCGACATTGCGAATATACGCTTTTGATACTGCTTAACTCGAAATTAAGTCTAACAGTCAAAAAGAAACGGTATTAAACTAATCTTCATGTAATGACAGGTAGTAATAACAGTCTTATTTTTGCCTATTGCAATTATATCATACTAATGGGATTTGTGCAGAGAAAAAATCTAAAGGTGGGGAATAATGTAATTACTCATGTAATGATTACTTTTTTGTCCTTCATCTTATTTGGAATTATACTTAATTGCATAAGGAATAGTAATAAAAGTTATTCTTCGCAAACGGTTCGCTCTTGCGTTAAAAAAAACACCGGTCACTCACCACTGCGAATATACGCTTTTGTTACTGTTTAACTCGAAATTAAGTATAGTATATAAAAAACTATCCGTTCTGTTACCTACGCAGAGCGGATAGTTTTTAACATGATTACATTTGATTTTGCATTATGTTTGCTCTACAATCGTTCACGCTCATAAAAATCCGTATGCAAAAGCCGACGAGCCTTTTCGCCGTAAAATTCACCCAGATATTCTTCGTAAATTCGGATTACGTCATGATTATCGTGAGATTTACGGAATTCTTTGTTTCTGTCCTCTTTGTAAATGGCTTCGGCACGTTTTAGTACTACATCGGCATCACCGTGATGATAGGGTTGTCCGCCGCCGCCTACGCAACCACCGGGACAGGCCATAATCTCTATGGCATCGTAATTTTTCTCCCCGGAGCGTATGGCTTCCAAAACGGCACGGGCGTTGCCCAAGCCATGGGCTATGCATATGGTAAATTCCCTGTCGCCTATATTTACCTTGGCTTCTCTTATGCCTTCTATACCACGGAGTTGAGTAAATTCAACGGTTTCCAAGGGTGTTTTGGTCAGCCATTCGTAAGCGGTACGCAATGCGGCTTCTATAACTCCGCCCGTAACCCCGAAAATAACCGATGCCCCGGTAGATTGTCCCAAGGGTTGGTCGAACTCGTCCTCGTCCATATAACGCAAATCCAAGCCGGCTTCTCTTGCCATCATTGCCAACTCACGGGTGGTAAGAACAAAGTCCACGTTTTGTAAATCGTCATTGGAAAGTTCTTTCCGGGATGCCTCGTATTTTTTGGTAACACAGGGCATTATAGACACGTTTACTATGTTTTTCGGGTCTATGTCATACTTTTCGGCGTAATAGGTCTTGACCATAACGCCCATCATTTCGTGAGGTGATTTACAGGAAGACGGAATATCCAGCAAATCCGGAAATTGATGCTCTATAAATTTAACCCAAGCCGGACAGCAACTGGTGAGTATTGGAAAACGACCGCCGTGTTGAATACGATGAATCAATTCAGAAGCTTCTTCAATTATGGTTAAGTCGGCGGCAAAATCCGTATCAAAGACCTTGTCAAAGCCCAGCCGGCGAAGCAGGGTAACCATTTTTCCCGTAACAATAGTGCCCGGCTCGTAACCGAAACATTCTCCCAGGGCTACACGCACAGCAGGAGCGGTTTGTACCACCACCAATTTATCGGGATTGTGTATGGCATCCCATACGTCCTGAATGGAGTTGATTTCTGTTAAAGCCGCGGTAGGGCAAACTGAAACGCACTGTCCGCAGAAGGTACACATGGTATCGTTCATGGGCAGAGAATATGCAGGTTGTACAACCGTACCAAAACCCCGATGAGTAGCCGAAAGTATACCGCAGGTCTGTACCTGATTACACATGGTTTCGCAACGTCTGCACATAATGCATTTGCTTGTATTACGGTAAATTGCTCGGCTGGAAGCATCTTTGTTGTGGCCTATGGAATGCTCGCCTTTTAATTTCAACTCGCCTCTAACGCCCAACTCCGCCGCCAATTGCTGCAGCAAGCAGTTTCGGTTTTTTTCACAAACAAGGCAATCGGTGGGATGGTCGCTTAAAAGCAGCTCAACCATGGTTCGCCTGGCAAGTATAGCCGTAGGTGTATTTGTATAAACCACCATTCCGTCCTCTACAAAGGTAGCACAGGCAGGCGACAAATTAACCCGTCCTTCAATTTGCACAAGGCAAACCCTGCAACTTGCCACCTGATTAACCGCCTTTAAATCGTGCAAATCCAAATGGCAAAGGGTAGGAATGCGTATATTAAGTTCCCTTGCGGCATCCAAAATAGTAGTACCCTTTGGAACGGTCACAGGGGTTTCGTTAATTGTTAAACTTATGTCACTCATGATGTCATCTCCTTGGTGTCAACTGGAAGGGCTAAAAAGGAAGTATTACGAGAAAAGGTAAAGAAATGTGGTTGTTTAGGAGATTAACGAATTGGAATATTAATTAATAATTTAATTATCGATTTTTGGAAAGATGGGGTTGGTGCAGAGAACTATATTAAACGTACTTAATTTAAGAAATTTTTGCTCATAAATCAGCGAATGCTTCAACGATGTTTTATGAGCAAAAATTTCAGCATTTTATTTCGTTTGGTGTAAAAAAGGTTCTTTACTCCAAGTAATTTTTCTATCTGGTAATAGCGTCAAAGGGGCATTTTGCCATGCAAACGCCGCAACGTACGCAAATGTCTTTATCTATAACGTAAGGAGTTACTTTTCTTTCGCCGCTGATGCAGGATACCGGGCAGTTTTTCGCACAAATTCCGCAAGCTTTGCATTTCGCGGGAATAATTTCGTAGCTGAGTAGAGACTTGCAAACCCCGGCGGGACAGCGTTTTTCGTTAACGTGAGCCATGTATTCGTCCCTAAAATAACGCAAAGTGGACAGAACCGGGTTGGGTGCCGTTTGACCCAAACCGCAAAGGGAAGATACCTTAATCAGTTTGCAAAGTTGTTCCAGAAGCTCTATGTCTTGTTCTGTTCCGTAACCTTCGGAGATTTTTGTCAATATTTCAAGGAGACGTTTTGTACCTATACGACAGGCGGTGCATTTTCCGCAGGATTCATCAACGGTAAATTCCAAGAAGAAACGGGCAATATCTACCATGCAGGTGGTATCGTCCATAATAATAAGACCGCCGGAACCCATCATGGAGCCTGCTTTAAGAAGGGTATCGTATTCAATGGATATATCCAGCAATTCCGCAGGCAAACAACCCCCGGAAGGACCGCCGGTTTGAGCGGCTTTAAACTCTCTGCCTTCGGGAATACCGCCACCTATATCGTAAACGATTTCTCTTAAAGTTGTACCGGCAGGAACTTCGATAAGTCCTGTGTGGTTGATTTTACCGCCCAAGGCAAAAACCTTGGTTCCTTTGCTTTTTTCCGTACCTATACCGGCAAACCAATCCGCACCTTTATTAACGATAACGGGAATATTTGCCAGAGTTTCAACGTTGTTTATAAGGGTAGAGTGACCCCAAAGACCACGTTCCGCAGGGAACGGCGGTTTCAAGAAAGGCTCGCCGCGGTTACCCATAATTGAGGACATCAAAGCGGTTTCCTCGCCGCAAACAAAGGCACCGGCACCCAGTCTTACTTCTATGTCAAAGTCATGTTTGCTGCCCAAAATTTCTTTGCCCAACAAACCGTATTCACGGGCGGCAACTATGGCGGATTGTATACGTTTTACCGCAATGGGATATTCCGCACGAATATATACAAAGCCGTTTTTTGCTCCTACCGCATAACCGGCTATAATCATTGCTTCTATTACCGAGTGAGGGTCGCCCTCCAGAATGGAACGGTCCATAAAGGCACCGGGGTCGCCTTCGTCGGCGTTACAGATTACGTATTTTTGTTCATCTTTGTAATTGGAGGTGATTTCCCATTTTGTTCCTGTTGGGAAACCGGCACCGCCTCTGCCCCTTATTCCTGAGCGTTTGATTTCGTCTATGAGTTGTTGGGGTGTCATTTGGGTGAGAACTTTAGCCAGGGCTTGGTAGCCGTCCATGGCGATGTATTCTTTTATTTCTTCCGGGTTAATCAAACCGCAGTTTCTTAACGCCACACGCATTTGTTTTTTGTAAAAACTAACGTCCGTATAGGCTTTGATGGTTTCGCCTTCAACGGTTTCCTTGTGGAGTAAGTGTTTTACGGGGCGACCCTTGAGCAGGTGTTCGCTTACTATTTCCGGTACATCTTTTTCGGATATTTTTATATAAAAGGAGCCTTCCGGATAGACAATCACGATGGGGCCCAATTCGCAAAGCCCGAAGCAACCGGTACGAACCACGGTTACTTCATTTTCCAAGCTGTGGGCCTTGATTTCTTCGTTAAATTTGTTTATTACTTTTTCCGAACCGGACGAGGTACAGCCCGTACCTCCGCAGACCATAACATGAGACCTGTATCTTATCATTGAAATCCCCTATTCTTTAAGTTCTTGAGGGTTACTTTTCTGAAGAAAAGTTTGAGTAAATTAATTTAATGTTACTTTTTGTTAAGAAAAAACCGTTGAGCGTTCAGCTTTTTCGTCACAAAAAGTTTTAAACAAGTTAATTAATCCTACCTCAAACTACCTTCAAAAGACTTTATACTTAATTTCGAGTTAAGCAATAACAAAAGCGTATATTCGCAGTTGTGAGCGATCGGTGTTTTTTTTCATAAAAACGCAAGAGCGAACCGTTTACGAAGAAAGCTTTTGTTACTATTCCTTATGCAATTAAGTATAACATTTTAAATTGTCACGTTTGTTATATTTATAAAATAAATTTATTCGGTTACTTCCGAAACTTTATTTGTGTATTTGTCCAATAAATTGTCCAAATCGTTTAGGGTAAGTCTGCCGTAGACTTCGTCGTTGACCGTTAAGACCGGTGCAAGACCACAGGCACCTATACAGCGGGTTGCATCCACTGAAAATTCACCGTCCGCTGTGCATTCGCCCACGTCTATGCCCAATCTTTCTTTAATACGCTCTATAATTTTGCCCGCTCCGCGAACATAACAGGCTGTTCCCAGACAGACATTGATTTTATATTTGCCTTTGGGCTCCAAGAAGAACTGGGCGTAAAATGTTGCTACGCCGTAGATGTTTGCCAGAGGAATCTTTGTTTCCTTTGCTATCATGCTTTGCACTTCGATTGGCAAATAGCCGTATATTTCTTGTGCCGACTGTAAGATAGGGATTAATGCCCCGGGTGTTTTTGAGTTATCTTCGATGGCTTGCAAAAGTTGTTGCTTTTGTTGGGGTGTGCCAAAGGTTTCCAAATATTTTCCTCCTTTTATGATAAGTCAAAATTGTTGATTTATACGTATCTGACCTGAGCTTGATAAACCGGTTTACAAACTTAAACGATTAAGGAAACACCGGCGTTTAGCCGCCGAATATAGGCTTTTTTTACCGCTTAACCGGCATTAAAATACAGATATATTTGCATAAATAATTATTCTTCGCTTATTCTACCCATAATTGTCTATAATAACATAAATTTTATTAAAAAAGAAGAAAAATATTGC
>CAYXWM010000028.1:0-33833 GCA_964468805.1 uncultured Defluviitaleaceae bacterium | reverse complement strand
GCAAGGGGTTTTTTTTATCATATAATAAAATATTTTTAGTTTCGAATTGTTTTATGTCCTTATTAATAAAATAAACAGCAAAAACAATATGACGTTACAGTTAAGTATAATGAAGGGAGATTTATTATGAAATTTAGGTCCTATACCGGGGGGTTAATTACAGGAATTATTCTAGCTACTACAATTTCCGTTTCTGCATCAAACCTCGTTCAAGTATACCTGCAAAATGACACTAAAATTCTTGTTGACGGAAAAGAATTACCGCTTCCTGCAGGTATGCACATTTTAAATTACCAAGACCGTATCTATACACCTGCCAGACATATAGCTGAATCTATCGGCGGTAAAATAGAATATGACCAAGCCACAAAACGCCTATTGCTCACCAAGCCGGAACCGGTAATTAAAGAGGTAGAAAAAGAAGTAATTAAAGAGGTGGAGGTAAGAAAGCCATACTATAACACCCTGCCCGTAAAACAAAAATTGAATGATGTTACGATTGAGGTATTCGGGTTTGATTTAAGTAATTACGATGCCAGATTAAGTTTCGACATAATTAATGATTATTATAAGTCTGTTAATCTTAATCTCAAAAGCACTTTTATAGAAATTGACGAACAACGGTATACGCCCATTTACAAAGCAGAAGTAATGAATCCTCTTGACCCTAATACCAAAAAGGAAAGCTTAAGACTGGATTTCGATGGTGTGCCAAAGAATGTGGATGAATTTAAGTTGGTAATGGCTGTTGATTTTGAGGAATTTGTTTCGGGTGAAGGTAATGTACCCAGAACAAAACTTTTCGAATTCTATTTCAAAATTTAGTTTCATATACAGGGGGGTAAACAAAAGTAATGAAAAAATTTATTGCAACAGCAGTAATAACTGCTGTAATGACAACCACGGTATTCGCATCGTCCAACACCATAATGGTGAACGGAACGATAAAGCATATTAACACAGCCTTGGCTAATGAAAACGGCTACACTTTGATAAACGCCAAAGATTTGGGCGATTTATTGGGTGCAAAGACAGAAATAAAGGAAAACGAAGTTATCTTCACGTTGGGAGATAAATCTGTTTCGATAAATATAAATTCCGTTACATTTTTTGCGGATAAAACAAAGTCGGATTTACCTGTAAAACCCAAGGTGGTTAATGGTCAAATAATTCTTCCCTTACGTCCTATTGCAGAAGCATTGGGTGCAAAGGTTGAATGGAACGCAAGCAACAAAATGATTAGCTTACAACCGGCTCCGCAAGATGTTACCGTTCCGGTAGTTGCCAAGTCCGACGAAGTTGGCGTTAAAGTATACACTTATGAAGAGGCTTTAAATGTCATAATCAAATCCAACTCCAACCTTAAATCACTTAAAGAAGGTGTGGACTACATGGATGAGCAAATTGAAAAGATAGCGGATAACTACAGGACTTTCCTTAGCATGGGTGTTGCAGTCAGGGACACAACAATAGAAACTGTTCGTGCTTTGAAGTCCTTGCAAAACCAACGAGCCAATGTGGAATTAAACGAACAGCTGATTAAAGATTCGTCAGAATTAATGCTACGCACTCATTTAACGGCTATAGCCGGTTATGAACAAGATATAAAGCTTCTCGAAGAAGAAATAGCTTTGGATAAGGTTAACTTTAAAAATTTGCAGCTTAAACAAGAGCTTGGCATGGCAAGCTCCTATGATGTAACCGTTGCTCGCCAAAATCTGGAGCAAAGCGAGACCAAACTTTCGGCATCAAAGATCTCCTTGGACAATGAACGGGTAGCATTAAACAACACAATGAAACTTAAACCCGATGCTAAAATCAGAGTTGAGTTTGTACCTGAAGTAAAGAAATTTGAGCTTGATGTTAACTCCCATATACGCCGCAAGATGGATACTGACATTAACATTAAAGTTAGAAGACAAGCCATAGAGGAAGCAGAATACAGAATCGATACCAGAATTGATACAGAGGAATCCCGTTTGGCCAATGAAAACACTTTACGTCAAGCAATCAGAGACTTAGATGATGCCAAACTTAAATTAGACAAAAACATACGAAACGCTTACACCAATATTAAACAACTGGAAGAACGCCAAAAATCACTGGAACTTGACTTAAAAAAAATGAAAGACAATCTCAAGAAAATGCAAGCTAATCTTGAAGCGGGCTTAGTAACTCCTTACGACGTAATGTCTGTACAATTGGGCGTAACTCAAGCCGAAATTGCTTTAAAGAAAAACGAATACTCCCACAGCAACCTTTTGTTCTCTATAGACCATCCATATTTGTTGGGTTAATTCTTCAACCAAATAAATACCATTATAAATATCACGTAAATATAAAAAATAATAGTAAAGTAATCGCTGATATTACCGAAATGTTTGAAGAACAAAATCAGCGTAAATACAGCCTAGTCTATTCGTAAAAAACACTTTGACGCAATACTATATTTGCTTACTCTAAGGGATTAGGCTGTATTTTTTCGGATGTTTTAATAAAGTTGAAAATAATACTTACCGATATATATACGAGTAAAAATATCAGCCGACGAAATTCGGGGGAATTAGAAACGTCGCAAAGGCGGGGGAAAATGAGCAAATACATTGCACGGATTTTAGCATTGATTTTGATTTTTAATACTGTATTTACACTTACAGAAGTTAAGGTGCTTGCGGCTGACCCTGTGGTCACCTTTAACGGAGATGTAAGCTTGACCACCGGCACGGCAGACTATACACCGGTAAACTTAAATACCCAAGCTTACAACCAAAGCTTTATGCAATTTCCCATTACATCAACTATGCAAAAAATGGAGTTACAGTACAGCTTTAAAAAAGATACAAGAGTAATACTGACAGTATCACCGCCAACAAATGAAAAAATACTGGTAGAGTACCGTATTCAACAATATGATAACGGAACGAACACTTGGATTAACTCTCCGTATAATGCCGCGAACGGTGCATACTTAATTTATGATCCCAATGCTCAAGGCAACGGATACGTACCTTACAACGCAATCAACATTCCTACAGGTTCTCCCTTTGAAGTTATTCAGGATTCAAGGGGTACCAACGCAGCCTTTTTTAAAGTGTCCAAGGGCTACGGTTTTTCTTTTAAGTATAATAACAGAACCATGTTTTTCCGTTGGGATAGGAATACAGATAACTTTTTCTTTGTAACCGACGGCTTTGAGTACGGTTATATATACAATGTTAAATCCACATACGGAAGTTCAACGCCGGTAGACAATTATATTTTCAACGGTATTTCCGACAGCTTTGTTAACAAACCTACAGCTAACGGTGCCACTTTGGGCGATCCCATAACAGGAGCAGGAACCGGAGCCGGTACAGGCGTGGAAGAAGTAATAGATATGACTTCGATAAATCCTATCCATCCGGCTGATAAACGTTTAAATGCAGGTATGGAATTTTCCTTTGAATTGCCGTTGGTTTGGGATGATACTGCAAGGGACTTTATCCTTCCGGCTTCAGGAACACCTTTGGGAAGCAGCTTAAACGCCACTGTAGAGTTATATACCCCGGAAGAAGGAACCGTGGACATAAAGTTGGAGAAAATCTTTCCTGCGGGAACTGATACACGGACAATGACGGTTACTTCCGGCGGGTCCTCAACACTTGAAGCCAACGGTGACCCAACTATAACCGGTAACATAATTAACTTAAAGTTAATGGGTGCCAAACCCGGGCTAATATACCATACTTCCTACGTGGAATTTTACTCTACAACTAACTTACTGAAGCAAACCAAACGCAAAACTCTACCCTTCGGTACGGTTTATACGTTCCCGGAATACTTTTTCGGAAACGATGAGTTTGGTAATTATTCCGTTCACGTAAACCCCTACAACTATCCGGGTACTTACAGTCTCTTTGTGGGTAACGATAAAAATACGCTTAGGTTAGCCGCACAAAGCAACGGTACTCCGGCAAATCAGGTTTTATTGCCTGTTTCACCGGATTCGGTAACCCGATTTTATCAGGTTCAGTTTTCGCCCATAATACCGCCCGATGCTTTTTCGGGAGGTTCAAAGATATATTCACAAATTACAAAGTTCCGGCCCTCTGAACCCAATATAGCAACGCCACAATTTTTCGAAATATTTAAGACAACCATGACGCCCAACTTTAGTGCTGCCGAACCTTTGAAAGAAGGCTTGGTAGAATTGGGAATAACCTGGGATATAGGGGCGGATACCACAATCAAAAGCTTGATTGATAAGGCAAAGTTATTAGCACCGGCTCAAGACCTTACTATCAATTACAGGTTGGCCTACGGAACAAAACCCGAGATTACCAATACAGGCAACTATAAACCGGACGATTTTCCCTTTGACAATTCCAAGGCATATGACTTCCTTGAATTAAAGCTTACCATAACCAACGCCGGTACAGCCACAGCTCCCGTATATAAATGTACCTATGAAATAGTCGGTCCAAATCCCGACGGCATAGAAATAATCGGCGATATAACAGACACAACTCTGGGCGAACGTGAAGGTATCATTCCCAACACTACCCGCTTAATGGCAAAATCTCGCCTGTATTTCTCAGCCGGAAAGGTTGGTACTGCCTTAAGACATATTTTCACTTTCCC
Organism: uncultured Defluviitaleaceae bacterium; assembly: GCA_964468805.1. Classification (GTDB taxonomy): domain Bacteria; phylum Bacillota; class Clostridia; order Lachnospirales; family WRBF01; genus CAYXWM01. Next base: position 29,213 of record CAYXWM010000028.1, on the reverse strand, counting down.
GAATATCTACTATATAAATATCAGACCCATAGACTGTAACGTCAGTACACCCACGGGTCTTTCAAAATTCCGCAGTTTTACATTGAGTGATTTTGACAAACAAGCCATACCCGCTCCTCAAGAGTTTAAATTGTCCGATCCTAAATTGGAAACTGACAATACCGGTTCTTTCAAAGCGGAATGGGTGATTCCCGGCAATAAACTGGGCGAATTCTTGTTAAACGGTTCGGGAATAAAGTTTCAACGTGACCCGGATGACCCAACTTTGGTGGTAGACCCTGAAAGAAACTTAAAACTCACTATGAATTTGTATGTTTCCCAGGATGAAAATTTCATGACCAATAACTTTCACTCACTGGATTACGATCAACGTCTTACAAATTCTGTGAAAGTTACACCGGGTGCTACTGTTAAAACCGGCGATACTCTAATCCTATCGGGAACCGGGGCTTTAGCGGTGAGCGATTCCAAATATGCAGATGCAAGAGCGGCTTTAAGAGATAAAAAGGTAATCAGAATCTCCGATATACCCATTACTTCCTTAGACCCTGCCTATGCTACACAAAAGGCAATTTTGGAGGAAATCCTCAATAACGGCTCCATGGATTTTCCCACCAATTTCAGAGTTTCCGGCTTGGATCAAAATCAACGTTACTTTGCTTATGTAGATATAGTAGCCGAGAATTTGACAACCAAGGTAGACGGTACTCCTGATATTCCTGCCGGGTTCGAGCCGATTTATTCATCTCTTTCAAGGTTAGAAGGTATAACCACCTTGGCACAACCGGATATACCCACAGGAGAAGATAAGGTTCCGTCGGCACCCACGGTTACAGTGGTTCCGGATTCCGTAACCTCCGTATCCGCCGGTATTACTTGGGATAAAATCCCCGTTTCAACCACCGGAGATGTTAACGAATATCAAATAATACGACTGACCGATGAACAGATGAAAGAAAAATTCGGCGGAAAGTTTGATGAAATTTGGTCCGCCATAGATAATTCAACTAAATTGGGATTTGAAACAGACGTTACTGTTACAAACAAAATTCAAATTTGGAACGGTACAAGTTTTGTGCCCCTAAATACCGAGCAGGCTATAAAATATAAATACAATCCCGATGCAAGTGCAGCCGCTGCGGTATTTTCCGATAACAGCCTGCAACCCAACAATATCTACTTCTATTATGTAAGAACAGTGAGAAAAGTCGGAGATAAAAGACTTTACTCAGCCTGGGGTCAAACTACCTTAACAACAAAACCCGTCTTGTCACCAATTAATCTCAAGGTTGAGTTTGAGGCTGAATATGACCCGAAAAAAGAAGTGGTAATCAGCTTCGATGCCCCCGTGTTGTACGGTGACTTGGGCAAGAAGTTCCAACTTCAATATAGGCTCAAAGAGGACGGCAAAGAATGGGCAGCTCCTGTAAATATGGTTGTTTCTCGCTTAAATAACCCTGCTGCCACACCTACTCCCAATAAACCCGGTTTCTATCACTATACCTACAAGATAACCGATGGTTTATTAAGCGGCAGGGCTTATTCAGTTCAAGTACGTTTGTTGGATTTGGAATTAAACGATACCTCCATGTATTCCAATGTGGCTATTTTCCGTACGGAATACGATCAGCCGGATTATGATGATGAAATAATGCGTGGAGCATGGCTGGATCTTTTACGTAAAGAATTGGAGAAATCGCTCCGAGACCCTTACTGGGTAATTACCGATTCCACAAGGGAACTGGAAGTAATATACAGACCGTCTATGTTTGACGGATTACTGAACAAAACCACAGACGGTAAATTGTTGCTGGTAGGTTCGGAGGCAGACCAAGCCGTATATTATATCCCGGCTTCCGCACTGCTCAGTGCTAATGCTCAAAGCAAAGGCTTTGCCGTAACTCACGGAAACTTAGAAATTGTTATTCCACCCGGTGCAATAGACCCCAACTTAAATCCTGCGGTTATTGAAGCACTTAAAGATATTAACAACAGAAGCGAACCTGCAAAGGATTATTACGTTAAGCTTAGTATGACTTGGTTCCAACGTGGTGACCAAATCAATATGCAACCTACGCTTTCTAAACAGGTGGAAATCCGTATGGAAGCTATTTGCTCCACCATAGATAATAAAACCTTTGATAACTTGGTTTTAACGGATATTTTAAACAAAATCGAGGAACAATTAAAGGACAAAGGAATACTCGAAGATATTGCCGACGAGGTCAAAGACGGTACAACCGATGAGGAAATGGTTAGATTCATTTTGGATCTGGTTGGGGATATACGAGAAGAATTCTTGGATATAGCTGCCGATAAGATTGATGAAGTATTGGATAACAGCTATGAAATCCTTAATTTAAAGAACCCCTTATTGATTACCCTGAAAAATATTGCGGCAGAGGTTTCCGCAAAGGGTTATCAGTTTAAAGCCGGAAATTGGGCGGCAAAAGAACTGCTCAACATCGGTTCCGGTAAAGGTTTCTACAGCTTGGAACCGGGTATCTTTATTTTCGCCGGCTCTCAACTGATAGTTCCGGGATTGAACAATGTTCCCAATGCCGGTGCTCTAACAACCATAATTACGAAATATAATCTGGATGATTTCTTCGGAAAAGGTCCTGCCTTCAACCTTGATGCTCAAACCGGGCGTTATGCGGCGGTTGCATCTATAGCCAGAATGATGGGAGCACCCAAAGGCTCAGACCCCTTTGCTTGGTTGCAAACCAAAGGTATCAACCTAAGCTCAAGGAATCAATCCGAACCTATCTCCACCGAAGAAGCCGTTTATATGGTAATGCTCCTTTACGAAAACAAAACCAACACCAAATTGTCCACCGTGCAAATCCGTGATTTTACAATCACAAACAATATGGTTGGTTTGGACGATCGCTATAAACAAGCCGTAAGGGTAGCAGTACAAAGCGGAATTTATTCCAACAGAAATATGCAACCCAAATTTAAAATTACAGTCAGAGATTTCTTACAAATGCTTGCTGCCTTGGATTCTAAGGTTAAGCTCTGACAAATAACTTTTTAAGTGGAATTGAGTGTATTTTCCTATTTACGGGAATTTACATTCAATTTCACTTGTTTATTAATCATAATTATACTAATTCCAAATAAGATGAAGGACAAAAACAATCGTTTTTTCCTTAAATTATTGGAAAAATCAATTATTTTTGTCTCTGTTTAAAATGGAATCATTATAATTATTACTTAAAACTCCAATCTCTTAACCGATTAAAGCTTTATCGGTATCAAGGAGGAAAATCATGAAGCGAGTACGCAAGCTTATTGCATTCGCATTGGTAATCGTAATCATTGCCTCATTGTTCACCATGCCGGCTATGGCAAATATGCAGTCTGCGGTATCGGATTTTACTATCGTCTGTTCAGACTCCGAGCAGGCCAACCCAACCGGCACTTATAATCTGCAAATGACAGTAAAAAAGCCCATAATTTCTATAGCATCGGCAATTGACGGTTCTACACAGGCAGGTGATAAACACGACGTTTCCGAGTATCAATTTTTTTACAGAAATGCAACTTTGGGAACGGCTTATCCCAATCGACCTTTTGTAATTAAGGATGTAAATCCGGTGCCGCCGGCAACTACCGTGGAAAATGTAACCACTTTGCTGGAATCTGTCTCTTTAGACCCCGGTAACCTGTATATGTTTAAGGCTGAACCCGTTCATTATCATATGTTTCTCGACACAAACAATAACCCTTCGTATAGACCGGCACCAAAAGACCCAACTACCACAACCAAGGAAGTTATCTTCCTCTCCGACATCAGAGTAAAAGCCACCGGTTCGGGCAGATACTTAACAGTGACTTGGGATGCACCCACTTTGGAAAACAGAGAATTGTTCCAGGGTTATAATATTTATTACAAAAAGACCACAGACACAGGCTTGGGTACTTGGAGCAACGAAGTTTATGTATCCAATGAGGACAGCACGAAAGTGGCGGGCAATAAGCGTGAATATACCTTTGCCGCACAAAACCTTGAAATCGGTACGTTTTATGACGTTAAAGTAGAGCCGGTATATACCGGAAAAACTCTGTTCAGAGATTTGAAAAAAGTAACCATAGGCACAGGAGCCACCGCAATAGATTATAACCTTGCCTATCCTCCGAAAGCACGTGAATACAAGGCGCCGGAAGTATACATAAAACCGGCGTTACGTTTGGAACCTACCGGTGACCAATTGCTGTTAACTTGGGATAAAATCGACTCTCACCTAAATCCGGAGAGAGTAATCGTAGAAATGCAAGAACCCGGTACGGATTTATGGATATATTTGGGCTCTGTGGATGGTCCCAACTCCATAGCAACCATTAATTATTGGCATACCAAACGCCCGAAAAATGTAACCTATTACAGAATACGTATTTTATATAAAATCGGGTCTCAAATGGCGGAGATGGAATCCGAAATAGCCGTTTATAACCCTTCTCTTTTTGACTTTTTACCTTACAGACCCAATATTTTCAGTGTAACCGACAATGTAAAATCTGAAAATGCTACCTTAGCCATGGAAGTAACCTGGAAGGCATTTACCAGAATGCCCTATGATCAAACCGAGGAAGAAGCTTCAATCAGAGGTTATTATATAGACAAGGATATTTTTTATGACATCTGGGTTACGGACAGTCTTACAAACTTCGAAGGTGCCAATCCTTTGTCCGATACTGAAATTTCAGTTTCGTTGGACGCCAACGATTTGCAAGAGGAAGTTGTAGACCCGGATCAATGGAGTTATAAAGCCAATCTTCTGCAATACGCAACCAAACTTCCTGACGGCAGTTACGCCATGAAACCCTTGGAAGATAATAAGGTTTACTATATTAAAATAATTGCAAGACGTGAAATATCCCCGGCGAAATTTGCTTATTCACAGCCTGCCTTTAGGGCACATTATATTCAACCCAAGGAGGATTTGTTGCTTGAACCTTCGGTAATTTCAAAACCTCCGTTGAGAATAAAACAAGACCCGCCGGGCGTAGACGTCATAACTGACAAGTCCATTACCGTTGAATGGGATACCCGCTGGTTTGAAGTCTACGATAATACCGGAAAGTGGTTTACCCAAGTGGGCGTAAACAACGGTGCCTTGGTTTTCGGTGAGAATACGGAAAATTTACCATCATCCAAGGTTATTAACCTTTACGACCCCAAATATATTTCAGGTAATTTTAACGACCCCAACACATATTTTTCTGCACTGTCTGCTATTAGAGCCGACTTAACCGCATTGGGTTATGCTGACATAGACCTGCTGGCGTTCAGAATGATAGATTTACGCAATGCCCAATATGAAATTCATGTGGAACAGTACGACACCTATCTGTCTAATTTCTCCACGAAGCCCGATGCCACCGATGTAACTACTTACAAGGCATATTTGGATACTTTGAATGATAATGAATGGACACAGATTTCACCAACCGGAACCGTACCAACCCTTGAATTCGAAGTAAAACAACAGCATAAACCCACTCCGGGAGAATTAGAGCCGAATACGCCCTATATTATCTTCCTTCGTCCCTTTGTAACCAAGGCAGATAACAAAAAATACGCCTACTTCCCAAGCTTTGTTGTGGGAACCACCTTAGACGTATTACCGCCCTTGGATATTACCCCAACCGTACCGGTTTTGGAGGCAGTTTCCTCAACCGAAACCTCAATTACGGTCAGATGGAAAAAATCCGCCGAGTTGGAGTATGAATTGGGATATGACGAATTATTGCAAAATTATCCCGAAGACGGAACGAAATTTCTATATGAAAATAAAGAAGAAAAGATAGAAAACGGGGTAGTATACTATTACTGCACCATAGAAGATCTTTTCCCGCAAACCTTGCATTATATTTGGATACGTTCAACGGTTACCGTGGATGGCAAAGAAAAAGTTTCAGATTGGTCCAATCCGGTATCCATGTCCACCAAGGCTATTAATCCGCCCTCACCGCCAAAGGGTTTGGGTTTGGCTTCAATGGATAACTTAAAGGCATACAACAAGGAAAACTCCACGAATTTATTTCCCGTTGATTCCGATTATATGATTATAGAATGGATGAAGGATATAAAAGACCTTCCGGCTGAAGACGAAGAACCCGGCGGCGGAGCAGGCCCCGGAGGCGGAAGCTCTCTTGCGGAAGTGTTGGAAAGCGAGTATTTCAAGAATTTTATACTTGTCAAGTTCAATGATTTAACACCCAATAAACCTTACTACGTTAGAGCAAAAACCATTCTCACCGTTACCAGAAAAGAAAAAGGACCGGGTATAAAGAAGGCCTACAGTTATACTGTGCAAGTAAGCCCTGATTCGGATTTTATCGATGCCATAGAAATGACCGTTCCTCAGTTGGAAGATGTGGATCCGGCAAATTCAATCCGCTTGGAATCCGCTTGGACAGCTACTCTTATCTTCCAAACCGGAAAATGGGGCGGAGAATATGACGGAGATATTAACATCAACACCTATCCCTTGCCTTGGGAAGACTACGAAATAATTTATAACCCCATAACAGATACCTTAACCTACCGTTTCCGTTCAAACAAAACCGATGCAAACGGCAACAGGGACAATATGGTTGACCAACGCTTTATCTCAAGATTGGTTGCGGATAAGGTATTTGAATACAGCTTGGATTTGACCTATTACAACGGCAGAAAGGTAACAAACAGGGAACTTATTTTACCCTATACTATAGTTAAGGCCTTTGATGAAAGGAAAATCGCGCTTAGATTGCGTTCGGATGCATTGCTTGTGAGTTTCCCGGCGGGAAGTTTAAAAACAAACTCGCCTGATTTCGGAATGAACAGCACTATGACTTTCCGCTTCGCACAAACCGATACAACAATTCCTTTGCTGACTTTGGAGGAAATTTATACGGCTTCACCCCAAAAATTAAGTATTACAGTAAATAACCCAAGCCGTAACATCAGCCTCAACACCCTTTCGGCTCCTGCCACCATACAGGAAAGACCGGAAAACCGCTCGGATACCTACCAAAAAAATATCGGCACCTACTTTGCCGACGTTAATTCCGGTGGTTGGAAACCCATGCAATCCCAATACGACCAAGCCAACGGCACCATGACCTATAAAACAGCCGCCGTTGGAGCTTATGCCGTTATTGCCAGGGACTTACCCCAAGCTTTCCCGGGAGCGCCGGCTGTTAACCAAATGCAAAACGTAACATCCAAATTTAACATTACAGATATGACCGCATATCAGCCCAATTCACCGGTACACGCCAGTCAGTTTAACAAGATAATTTATGCCGTAGCAAACGGTAAGTTATCTGTGGCTGCTAACGAACCTATGACCCAACAGGAATTTAACTCCATGGGTGCCTCAGGTATGCTTATATCCGGTACAAACGTACCCAGAGACGCCGCCATAAACGCCTTGGTAAAATTATACGAGGTGAAAACAGGCCGTCCCGTTAATTCCGCAGCAACACAATCAAGGTTTAGAGACTTAAATTCCGCCGGTGTAAATTACCGCAACGCCATACTAAAAGCCGAGGCAATAGGCTTTATGGACGGAGAAAATGCCATCCGACCCAAAGAAAACATGACCTTTGCACAGCTATTTAAAATGCTGGATATAATAATTGCAGATGCCGGAATGTAAATAAAACTGTTAACAAAAAAATGATCGGTGCAAAATACCGATCATTTTTTTATTGACTAAATACAAATTTGTCTGCTGCAATAACATTATTGTCTATACTTAATTGCATAAGAAATAGTAACAAGCAATTAAGTATAAGCTTAAAAATATGTACAATTACAAAATTACTTGTGTCAAATACAAGGTAAGAAAACCGGGTAAGCCCAAAACCCCTGTAATAAGAGCTGAAATTAAGTTTATCCCCACACTTAGCCCCAAGGGTTGGAAAGCCCAATTTGCCACCAATATTCCGCAAATTCCCGCCATACTTTGCACGGCAATCCTTGCCAAGCCTTTGCCGGAGCCTGAAATTGCAATTACAACCATCAGAACTATACAGGCAATTATCAACCATACTATCAGTTGAGCAGGCATAAAAACACCACCATTCAATAAAAATCCTTTCCTTACAAAAACATGACATTAAATTGTATTAATGTCATGTTTAATGTGACCCTAAAAAACTATCAACCAAATAAGTTTGCAACTATACCACGTTCCTTGCACAGGTCCAAATAGTATTTGTACCTCATATTAAGGGCCATTCTTTCGTAAATATAGCTGTCTATCATGGTCGGGTCGGTTTCAAAAGCATAGGTATCGTAAAGATTGTTCATTTCCTGTTTCAGATATTCAAGGTTACTTATTACGTTCATATCTTCGTCAGAGATATTTTTCTTTTTTAATTTAGATTTTTTTGATACCTTTTCGGCCGGTGCATAAAACCCGATGGCACCGTAGCCTGCGGATATAGCATCCATAAAATCAAGCCTCCTACCGGTTATACTATACTTAATTTCGAGTAAAGCAGTAACAAAAGCGTATATTCGTAGTGGTGAGCGACCGGTGTTTTTTTATAAAAAACACAAGAGCGAACCGTTTACGAAGAATAGCTTTTGTTACTATTCCTTATGCAATTAAGTATTTCAATGTTTTTAAATGGAAATAGTATTATACAGTCTGTATTGGACAGGGGTTCTTTATTATCTCTCAAAACTTTGAAATTATTCAAAACCCTTTTATAATTATTTCCAAATATTACTGCCTTAAAACCGGAAAGGCTTGATTTTGCTGATTTTATTAAGGAAACTTGCTTTTTATACGGAGCTGTCTGCCGCTATTGGTCGTCTGCGGCGATGATTTTCCCAAGATTTTTGCAATTCAACTATGAATATAGGAGATATACAAAGTAGGGTTACAAAAAGCCATTGCACGGGGCTTAAAGGACAAACCTTGAAAATGCCTGCCAAAGCAGGGGTCATTATAACAAAGACCTGTAAGAACAATCCCATGAAAAAGGCGTAAACCAGTTGTTTGTTGCCGAAAAGATCTATGCTGAACACTGACTTTTCCGAACGCATATTAAAGGCATGAACCAATTGGGATATGCTTAAAGTGGCAAAAGCCATGGTCTGACCTACAACAACGGAATCGTTTTTGTCGAAGAAAACATGACCTATACCGAAGGCCAAAAGTGCCAGCATACCTATCATTAACCCCTGTGTGGCTATTTTCTGCCACAGACCGCCGGAAAACAAGGAGGTGTGGCGATAGGGCTTTCGTTTCATAATGTCGTCATCGCAAGGATCAAGACCAAGGGCAATGGCAGGTAAAGAATCTGTTACCAAGTTTACCCATAGCAAATGTATTGCCAACAAAGGTGTAGACCAACCCATCAACAAGGCAGTCAACATAGTAATAATTTCGCCTATGTTGCTGGAAAGTAAGAAATGCACGGCTTTTCTGATGTTGGCATAAATACCTCTGCCTTCTCTTACGGCAGCTACTATGGTAGAGAAGTTATCGTCCGTCAAAATCATATCTGCGGCACCTTTCGCAACCTCCGTACCGGTTATACCCATAGCACAACCTATGTCAGCCGCTTTTAGGGCAGGTGCATCGTTTACCCCGTCTCCGGTCATTGCCACAACCGCTCCTGTGCTTTGAAAAGCCTTGACTATTCTCAGTTTATGCTCCGGAGAAACCCTTGCAAACAGCGAATATTTATGTATATTTGAGTTTAATTCTTCTTGGCTGATTAAGTCAAGCTCGGTTCCGGTCATGGCGTAATCTGCTTTTGAGGCTATGCCCAAATCTTCGGCTATGGCTCTTGCCGTCAACAGATGATCCCCGGTTATCATAACCGGTCTTATTCCCGCCTGTTTACAAACAGCAACGGCCTCCTTTGCCTCGGGTCTTGGTGGGTCTATAATTCCGATTAATCCTAAGAATACCATGTTTTGTTCCAAAGCCGATTCTTCGGATTGAGGCATATTTCGAAATTCTCTGTAGCCTACAGCCAATACACGCAAAGCCTTTTCTGCCATAGCTGAAATAATTTTTGATATTTGTAACTGTTTTTGGCTGCCCAAGGGAATTATATCGCCCTTTTCGTAATAGTGAGTGCATTTGTACAACAATATATCCGGGGCACCTTTGGTTATGCTTATGTATTTTCCGTCCTTGTCCTTATGCAGGGTACTCATAAGCTTTCGCTTGGAATCAAAGGGAATTTCGGATACTCGGATAAATTGGTTCTCCAAGTCGCTTGTGTTTATGTTTGCATCCAAAGCCGCTTGAACCAAAGCTTTTTCCGTGGGTTCACCTTTTAAGGAATTTTCATTTACCACGGTATTGTTGCATAAAGCTGCATACCTTAAAATTATTTTTGTAGCATAGTCTTCGCCGGTTAAGGTGCCTGCGGCATTGCGTATTTCCACAACGGTCATTTTGTTTTGGGTAAGTGTGCCGGTTTTGTCCGAACAGATAACGTTTGCACAGCCCAAGGCTTCCACTGCCGTAAGTTTTCGTACTATGGCGTTTCGTCTTGCCATTTTTTGTACGCCTATGGCAAGCATTATGGTTACAATTGCCGGCAATCCTTCCGGAATGGCGGCTACAGCCAAGCTAACCGAGGTCATAAACATATCGAATACGTCTATTTTATGGAATATTCCCAAGAAGAAAATTAAAAAGCAAATAACCAACGCACCCAAACCCAGCATTTTTCCGGTTTGGGTTAATTTTTTTTGCAAAGGAGTTTCGGGAGAGTTGTCCTCCATTATCATATGGGCTATTTTACCCACTTCCGTATCTTGACCGGTTGCGGTTACTATTGCCTTGCCCTTACCCATGCTGATACAGGAGCCGGAAAACACCATATTTTTTCTGTCGCCCAAGGCGGCATCTTCCTTAACTGTAACCTCTGCGTCTTTTTCGGACGGTTCGGATTCTCCCGTCAAAGCGGATTCTTCAACTTTCAGATTGATACTGTTGATAAGTCTTGCATCAGCCGTAATTAAATCACCGGTTTCCAAGACCAAAATATCTCCCGGCACCAAATCCACCGTATCTACTTCCGCAATTTTTCCGTCTCTTTGCACCTTAGACTTAGGGGCGGTCATTTTTTTCAAGGCATCCAAGGATTTTTCGGCCTTGTTTTCCTGAATAAGCCCCAAAACCGCATTAACAGCCACTATAAATAAGATAATGACAGAATCAAAGTAATCATTGTGTCCGTTCAGTAGCGAAATCAGAAAGGATACTCCCGCCGCCGCTATGAGCACTATAATCATAAAATCGTTAAACTGCATGAAAAACCTTACAATCAGACTTGTCCGTTTTTTCTCCGGCAAGGTGTTAAGCCCGAACTTTCGTTGTTTCTCCTTAACCGCAGCTGCACTTAAACCGTGTTGAGATTCCGTTTCATAGTGCCGAAGGGCTTCCGTGTAATGCTTGCTGTGCCAGGTCATTTGTACATCACATTCCTTTTTCATCATACTTGTTCCATAAATAAATATATTTTCTTGGGACAGATAATATGCCTAAAACATAAAATGAGATTAAGAACTTCATTGGGAAACCCACCAATTCATATTTTAGAAATTGGGACTTGGGTGAGAAAATTATTTTGCTTCTGCCCAAGGTTTTAACTTATAAAGGGGTTTTGGGAATGTTAGGCGTTTTATTTCTTGCTCTTTCAGTCAGCATTGATGCGTTGGGAACCGGCTTGTCGTACAGTGTGCGAGGCATAGTAATTCCTTTTTTTGCTAAGTTTCTCATGTCTGTTTTGGCTTATCTTTTCTCAAGCCTTTCGATTTTTGCCGGGATTACATTAAGTCAAATTTTGCCGGAAAGTTTTGCAAGAATTATAGGTGTATTAATATTATGTATTATGGGTTTTTGGATTATATTCCAAGCTCGTTTTAAAAAAGAAGAACCGGCTAAACCCGTTAAAAGTGAAAAGCGTATATTCAGCTTTATTATAAAATCCATGGGTATCACAATTAAAATTATAAGGGACCCAAAATCGGGCGATTTAAACGGCTCCTCTTATATAGAACCCATTGAAGCCGTTTATATAGGCATAGCTCTCTCCGTTGACTCCTTGGGAGCCGGGGTGGGTGCCGCTATGATGGGTTTGAATGACATCTATATTCCTTTGACTGTAGCGGTAATGCAATTTGCATTTTTAACTTTCGGGTCTTGGATAGGTACAAAATTAGCCAAATTCAAGCTGAACGCAAAAATATGGGTTTTTATTTCCGGCTCGGTTTTGGTTATGCTCGGTTTGATGAGGCTGGTAGGTTAGTACCGTATGCGTTGATTTTGCCTAAAAATGTATTTCTATTGATTTAAACGGTACAATATAGTATTATACAAGTTAAAGCACTAACGAAACGGAGGATAACCATGGGTCGAGATTACGCACAGGAAACAGAAAAACGTGTGGAATGGATAAGGGATATTCTTAAAACAAGCGGAGCCAACGGCATAATTTTCGGCAGCAGCGGCGGAAAAGACTCCGCCTTGGTGGGAATATTATGCAGAAAGGCAACAGAAAACGTTTTGGGGGTAATCATGCCCTGTGTATCCAAGCAAAACTATAATCAAGACAGGGAACACGCCCTAAAGCTTGCGGAGCGTTTTTCCATAGAAACCATAGAAGTGGATTTAACCGATATGCGAAACCTGCTTTGCGAACGCATAGAAAAGGTAGCAAAAGTAACAGACTTGGCAAAGACCAACATTAACCCCAGATTGAGAATGACTACTCTCTACACCCTGGGACAGTCTATGGGTTATCTGGTAGCCGGAACGGGCAACAGAAGTGAGTCTTTCATGGGTTATTTTACAAAATGGGGTGACGGAGCCTATGACTTCAACCCAATACTGGACTTATGTGCAACAGAAATTTTCGAGTTTTTGGAATACTTGGGTGCGCCCAAAGAATTAATAGAAAAACCGCCGTCGGCAGGACTTTATGAAGGACAAACCGACGAAAAAGAAATGGGCGTCACATACAAAGCCATAGACCTTTTTATAAAAGAAGGAACCGGCTCACAGGAAGATATTGCAAAGATTACAGCCGCCCACAACCGCACCGAGCATAAACGACGGTTGCCCTTGCATTATTAATATGATATAATTACAATAACAGGATTTAAGTGTACTGCCCGAGATTTAATTGCAGATTCAGACTTCATGCTTATGGCTTATACCGGTATTTCGGAAATAAAAAACAAAGACCGGTTTTACAAAAGAGAGGTAATATTTAGTGAAAGACAAGAAAATAATATTCAGTGGGATGCAGCCCTCAGGGTTTCCTTCTTTAGGCAATTATCTGGGTGCCATACAAAACTGGGTTAACTTACAGGACGAATATAACTGCCTGTATTGTATAGTAGACCTGCACTCCATTACCGTAAGGCAAGACCCGGCTATGTTACGAAAACAATCCAGGGAACTGCTTATGTTATATATAGCTTGCGGATTGGACCCGGAAAAGAATTTAATCTATTATCAATCCCACGTTCCGGCTCATGCGGAACTTGCGTGGATATTGAATTGTTACACTTATATGGGCGAGCTTAACCGCATGACCCAATTTAAGGAAAAGTCCCAAAAACACGAAGAAAACATTAACGCAGGATTGTTTACCTATCCTGTTTTGATGGCGGCGGATATTTTACTTTTCAAGACTGATTTGGTTCCCATAGGCGAGGACCAACGCCAACACTTGGAATTAAGCAGAGACGTTGCCGCCCGGTTTAACAATATTTACGGCGACGTTTTCACCGTGCCGGAAGCTTATATTCCGGAGGTTGGAGCAAGGATTATGGGGCTTCAAGAGCCTTCTAAAAAAATGTCCAAGTCCGACACAAGCAATGACAACAATGTTGTTTTTCTTCTTGACCAACCAAACGTCATAATGAATAAATTTAAACGAGCGGTAACCGATTCGGATACTCAAGTAATTTATTCCGACGATAAGCCCGGTATTAAGAATTTAATGAATATTTACTGTGCAACCACCGGAAAAACCATAGCCGAAACCCAAGCTGAGTTTGAATCTAAGGGTTACGGATATTTTAAAAACGCCGTGGGCGAAGCAGTGGTTTCCAAATTGGCTCCCATACAGGAAAAATTCAAACAATTAAGCCAAGACAAGGCGTATATTGACAGAATTATTAAAGAGAATGCGGAAAAAGCCAATGCAATTGCGGCAAGAACCATGTCAAAGGTCAAGAAAAAAATAGGTTTTCCGGTTTAGGGTTAGCCTAAGTCACCCGGCTGATACAAGCCGATTGTCTATTCTCAAAGGAGGTAAAATTATGGATATGCAAAATTGTCCAAAATGCGGAAGACTTTTTGCAAAGATGGCAAGCAAAATCTGCCCCATTTGTGAAAAAGAAGAAGAAGCGATTTTCGAAAAGGTCAAAGCTTATTTGGATGAAAACCCCGGATGTACTATGTCTGAACTTTTGGAAGCTACCGGAGTATCTGCCAAAAGGGTTTTACGCTACCTAAGAGAAGGACGTCTTGTAGTATCTAAGGGTATGGAAAACGTTTTGGTATGTGAATCTTGTGGCGCACCCATAATAACGGGTCGATTTTGCGATAAATGCATAGTTAAGCTCAACAACGATGCACTGGAGCTTCTGCCGAAGAAAATCAAAAAACCTACCGGACCTGTCAGTTCAGATGCAAAAATGCATCTTAGGAAATTCCAGCAAAAGCCCCAATAATCCTAATTCGGTTTAAAAGGCTGAAAAGTCTGCGGATTTAGATTAGTGTAATAACAGAGTTACCCAATAGATTTATAATATTTTTTGTTTCATGATTTAGATCCAACTGTCGGAAAATCCCAAAGTTTTTAAACTGATATTTTTACCGATCCCGTATTTTGAAAGGGATTGGTATTATTCATAACGTGAAAATTCTTTGAATTTAATTCGTATACGAGTTGCCGAAATCGCTTCGGCTCACGTTATATTACAATAGATCATAGGAGGTTTTCTTATGTATATTAAGCAATTATCGGTTTTTCTCGAAAACAAAAGCGGCAGACTTCTTGAGGTTACCCAAATTTTAACCGAAAACAAAATCAATATCTGTGCCATGAGCATAGCCGATACCGTTGATTTCGGCATACTCCGCATGATAGTAGACGACCCCGTTAAAGCCGAACAAGTACTTAAAAGCTGTGGCTTGACCGTTGCCATTAATAATATTTTGGCTGTCAGCGTGGATAATGCTCCGGGCAGTTTGTTTAATGTATTAAACGTACTTAGCGGCAAAGTTTCCGTGGAATACACCTACGGATTCCTGGAAAGCAACAACAACAAGGCATTAATCGTTATCAATGCCGACAATATGGAACTAGCCCATCAGCTTCTTAAAGAAGCCGGTATAGACATGGTTGCATCCTCGGAAGTATATTCCTGCAATTAATATAGTGGTTTAACTTAGACCTCTATAGTCCCACCGAATATTTACATAACTCATTCCGAACAAAATATTACAGGGAGAAAACTTTGGTTTTCTCCCTTACTTAAACCGTTTTACATATTACCTATCCCGTTTTTATTATTTCGTAAATTTTAAAAAGAATTGAAAATAGGATTGACATAGGCATAACTTAATGTATAATTCTACCCTGTTATGTGCTATACTTTATTTAAAGATAATTCGACGTATTGCGTTACCATGCCGGATTTACTGCCGGTTGCGTGAACTGATTGGGTCGAATCCACGTTAATTACCCCAACACTATTTCTCCACAGATAAAAAAATGTATGCATTGGCTTTTGCCATATGACTTTTGCGGAAAAACGCCGGAACAAATCTACGGCACACATCATGCATACACTCTTTTTCTATGTCTTTAAATGAAATAGTATTACACATCATAATTTACCATACTAAAGAAATGAGGATTAATATGTCTGTTCAAATTTTATCCCAAGAAAGCTTTAACGATACCCTTCAACAACACGATACCGTTCTGGTGGATTTCTACGCTGACTGGTGCGGTCCCTGTAAGATGATTGCTCCCATTTTGGATGAAATAGCAAACGAAAACCCCAACCTTGGCGTTTACAAAATAAACGTGGACAATGCTCAAGAATTGGCTTCCAAGTTTCAAGTAATGTCTATACCCAATCTTATCTGCTTTAAAAAAGGCGAGGTACACAACCGCTTGGTAGGCGTACAAACCAAGGATTCCATTATGAATTTGGTAAACAGCTGATATAGCGGTTTAAGTTTAAATCTAATACTATCGTAATAAAAAATCCGGCCGGCCGAGCAGTAAAATGCTCCGGAAAGTGCAAAGGAGGCTATTATGAAAAAGGACCCGTCGGCGAAAATTCTCGGAATAACAATTGCTGTTCTCTTGACTATTCTTTGCGGTGGCTTGATTATGCTTGCCATTCTTTCTCAAAAACCCGGGGAGCCTTCCTTTTACCGTGACAAATCACAGGTTGCACAGAAATTATATGACAAAATTATGAGCGTTGATTTGAAAAACTCTTATCCGTCATCGCCGGAAGACGTAATGTCCTTGTACTGCGATACCCTTAATATACTGTACGGACGAATGCTCATTAACCAAGTTTATATTGAAGATGTTATTACCCAACAACGTTATCTTTTAGGCGATATATTGTTGGACTTAAACAGTCAAGAGGTTCAATCCCAAAAACTCAGTGAATCTTTGGAGATACTTTATTCCAAAAATATCAACAGTATAAGTCTGGAGCAAAAGGCTCCCATCTACAACGACCTAGACCCCAAAAAATGCTCAGTAAGAGTGTCGCATTATTTTTCCGGTGCTCCCACGGAATATATGTTGTATCACCTTGAAAAGGACGTTAACAACAAGTGGAAAATCATCAACTGGGAACCCACTGATGCAATGTTTCAACCTTATGAATAAACGGACATAACGAAGATTAAAACAACAGGAGGAAACTTAACGGTTTCCTCTAAATTTTATATTTATGGATTTTTATAAATTATACTTAATTGCATAAGTAGTAACAAAAGCTATTCTTCGTAAACGGTTCGCTCTTGCGTTTTTATATTAAAAACACCGGTCGCTCACCTCTACGAATGAACCTTTGTTATTGCTTAACTCGAAATTAAGTATAATATATACAAAAGCGCAAAGGCGTGATTTTTTTGTACTACGATAATCTTACCCTTTTAACCGATTTCTATGAACTGACCATGATGCAGGGCTTTAAAGTCGCCAATATACAGGACAGAAAGGTAGTTTTCGACTTGTTCTACCGTTCCAATCCTTGTGCTAACGGCTTTTCCATAGCCTGCGGTTTGGAGCAGGTTATAGATTACGTGAAGAATCTTAAATTTTCAAGCGAAGATTTGGATTATTTGCGAGGTCTTAATATCTTCTCGGAAGAGTTTTTGGAATATTTAAGGGACTTTAAATTTACCGGAGACATCTATGCCATACCTGAGGGTACGGTAGTTTTTCCTCATGAGCCTCTTTTAAGGATTTCGGCTCCCTTGCCCGAGGCACAACTGTTGGAAACGGCTATACTCAATATTATTAATCATCAATCCCTAATCGCCACAAAGGCAGCTCGTGTTGTTTGGGCGGCCGGAGGAGACACTGTTTTGGAGTTCGGCTTGAGACGTGCCCAGGGGCCCGATGCCGGCATTTACGGAGCAAGGGCAGCAATAATAGGCGGTTGCCGTGCAACGTCAAATGTATTGACCGGTAAGATGTTTAACGTGCCTGTGAGAGGCACCAATGCTCATAGCTGGGTTATGAGCTTTCCCGACGAATTAACAGCATTCCGGGAGTATGCAAAGGTCTTTCCTCAAAATTGTATCCTAATTGCGGATACGTACAATACTTTAAAATCCGGTGTACCCAATGCCATTAAAGTATTTAACGAATTAAAAGAAGAATACAAGACCCTTAAAAATTACGGCATACGCCTGGACTCCGGCGACTTGGCATATCTTTCGAAAGAAGCACGAAAAATGCTGGACGATGCAGGTTTTCCCGATGCAGTGATTTCGGCTTCATCGGATTTGGACGAGTATTTGATTCGCGACCTTATTTTGCAAGGTTCGAAAATTACCGTCTGGGGCGTAGGAACAAGCCTTATAACCTCCAAGGATTGCCCGGCATTTGGCGGAGTATATAAGCTGGTTGCCCAAGAAGACGCAGAAGGTAATATAGTTCCAAAAATAAAATTGTCCGAAAACGTGGATAAGGTAACTAACCCCGGCATAAAAAAAATATTCCGTTTCTATGACCTTAATACCGGCA
This sequence comes from uncultured Defluviitaleaceae bacterium, assembly GCA_964468805.1. Classification (GTDB taxonomy): domain Bacteria; phylum Bacillota; class Clostridia; order Lachnospirales; family WRBF01; genus CAYXWM01. The sequence goes on along the minus strand of CAYXWM010000028.1, from coordinate 10,931 downwards.
AGGCAGAGGCTGATTTAATAACTATGGATAACGAAACCATAGACCCGTCTAAAGATATGACCATCTTTGACCCCTTGGCTACATGGAAACGTAAGACCTTTCCTGCCAATCAATATACGGTGAAGGAACTGCTGGTGCCCGTATTTATCAATGGTGAATGTGTATACAATTCTCCCGCCGTTTCAGAAATCCAAGAACATTGCCGCAGAGATATGGACACCTTCTGGGACGAATACAAACGCATAGTAAAACCCCAGCAATATCGGGTAGACCTTTCCGAAAATCTATGGAATTTGAAAAAAAATATGATAGACGAATTTAAAAATCTGTAAATAAAAATAAGAGTTATAATCGGTAGTTTTCTTGTTATAACTCTTATTAATCAATTAAAATCCAAGTAAAGATAAATTATTTAAAAAAATACTTGCAAAATAGATTTCTATGTGATATAATCCTTTTCGTTGCAGTGCTTGTACAATAATTGTGCAAGGCTCTCATATAAAGTGTACGCGTAGCTCAGCTGGATAGAGCGTCTGACTACGGATCAGAAGGCCGAGGGTTCGAATCCTTTCGCGTACAGGACGATAAAAGCCGATAAACTTAATGTTTGTCGGCTTTTTGCTTTTGTGCGGTTGGACTATTTAAGGTATCCGTAAGGCAAATTATCAACCCTCAACCGGTTTTCCGGCAATAAAAAAACTCCTCTTATGGAGGAGTTTGGTCTTTGTTGATTAAGCAGATACTTCTTGGTATTGATCCAAGTCATCGGGAAGGTTAATGGTAATGTCATCAGAAACTGTATAGGAAACGTTAGTATCATAGGTTAATGTTATTTCTTCTCCCTCAGAACTGAGAGTTGCAACAAATTTTACATTGTAGCTTTTAATCATGCTGTCTTTGTCAATTGTACAAGCATAATCCAAATCGCTAAGTGTAACAGATACGGACTGACCTAAAGCTTGTGTGAATTTTTCAATGAATTTGGATGCAACATCATTCATAGCTTTTCCGTCTAAAGTAAAGCTAATGTTTTTATCTCCGTTTGAACCATCTTCAATTTTACTTACTTTTATAGCTGCTTCGTTAAAGTTTAAGTATCCACTGTTAGAAGATGATTTTAAATCTTCCAGAGGCATAGGCATTTTTGCTTTTTGACCGACTGCACTAGCATAGAGGTAGCCATCGGTATAAAAAGCAGTAGTCATTTGACCCATTACGCTGCTGTTGATTTCCATAAGAATACCATTATCGCTATTAACTTGCTTTACAACGCCTTCCATAGGCATGGGGATTTCGGCATCTTTGGATTTGATAGTAATTGTACCCTCGGTTTTAGCTTCATATGCTTTAACAGAGTCCATTTTTGCAACGACGTCTTGATATGTTTTATATGCTGATGCTCCGGCGTCTGTATTGCAAGCTGCAAGGTTTAAACTTAAAAGTACTGCGGTAAATAATAAAGTTATTTTCTTCATGTTGACCTCCTTATTTTAGAAAAATCATATCATAAAATCTCTTGATTTTCAAGGGAATTTGGTAAAATTGTTAAAAATTAAAGTTTAGATATTATTACTTGTATTAAAATTAAAAATATGTACAATAGATGGGGTGGATGTTATAGAAATTCGGATATTATGTATAATAAAAAAACGGCTGAAAATACTCCTAAAATTCAGCCAATAATTATTTATTATTGACTTATAAACTTTAATTATACTCAGAATAACACCGGTAAAGTTATTGTTATTTTTGCATAGCCCTTAATTGATACTTTTTTATTTAAATAAACCTATAGAAGAGTAAAAAAGTTTTATATGGGCATTATTTTAATCATTTGTGTATACAAAAAAAGTATTTGTATTAAGATAAAATCGGATTCATAATAAAATTTATATTTCGAACCGATAATTTTTTGTATATAACCGTAATCTTCGGGTTTCATTTTTACCCCGGAGTTTTGCGGCGAAAGACGTTTGTTTTCTTAAATTTTTTACCAAATATGAATTTTATCAAACAAACAGGTTAATATATATTTGTATAATGCATAAAGTAAAGTAGACGTGAAAAGTATGGTCGCAGAATCTATGGGTTTCCTAACCATTGCTTACCGGTTTTTCATTTTTCACGTTGTGAACAAACCCCGGTTTTGGGGCTATACCCAAACAGCCGAATCAATATTATAAAATGCAGTTGACTACAATAAAACTTTTGTGTATAATTCATGCTATAAAGTTTTGCTTGAATTATTCAAATCAAGCAAATTGCAGCAATAATTCAGACCACCAACAAACAATTTTTCTACTGACGCAGCTACCGAACCCGTTTCAATCATTTGTAACGCACTGTAGGGCAATTTGCAAAAGTAGTAAACCTTGAGTTTTGAATTTTAAAATACCCCCAAGGTATTAGAGGATTCAAAACAGGTATGAAACCTGCTGCTTGTGTTACTTTTTTCTTTAAAATTGCACTAACCTCGGTTAAGGTGATTTTTAAAAAAGTACCATCTCTTGATTGGCAAATTTGACAACCGGAGGGAGGGAAATTCATGTCAGAGGTTAAAGTTAAAGATAATGAGACCTTAGATAGCGCACTTCGCCGTTTCAAAAGAAATTGTGCAAAAGCCGGTATTATGGGTGAGGTTCGCAAAAGAGAACATTACGACAAGCCCAGTGTTAAACGCAAAAAGAAATCAGAAGCCGCAAGAAAACGTAAGTTTACTTGATTTTTTACCCCTTATTTGCCTTGGTATATTTAAAATTTCCGGGCTTTTTACAGGGTTTTAATTTCTATACAATCTCCGGCTCTTTGCATTAATTTGCGTTTTGATAACCCAAACGGCAACTTTTTCCGCCGGACAGTTGGATTTTTAATCGATATATTGTCTTAATATAGTAATAAAGTGTGGTTTTACTGCATTTTATTACTATTTGATTTGTGAAAAGAAGGTGTTAATGAAACGCCTTTTTATTTTGCATAAAAAATATCCCCAACACAGACCTTGTCTGCTTGGGGATATTTTTTATTGAATATTTTATGGTGAGAAAACCCATATTTTTTATATTTCTCTATCAGTCACCGAAGGATATACCTATGCTCTTTGCAAGGGTTACAAGTTCGCCCTCCGGATTTACCGGTTTAAATGTTCCGCCTACGTTTTCAAGGCTGGTATAGGTCATCTTGCCTTGGTTCAGGGCTACCATGTTTCCGAATTTACCTTCTGCTATTAAGTTAGCGGCGGCATATCCGTATCTGGTGGAAAGAACACGGTCATAAGCAGATGTTTCACCGCCTCTTTGAATATGACCCAGAGCAACGTGGCGAACCTCGTGGTCTATAAGGGGTTCAAGTTCATGTGCTATTTTTGCCGCAATTCCTCCGAAACGTACAGGGTCGGGACTGTCCTCAACTATTTTTCCAACAACGGCTTGACCGCCTTTTTCCATAGCTCCTTCGCAAACAACGATAATGGAGAAATGTTTACCCAAGGCATCTCTTTCGTTGATTTTCTTAACTACCTTTTCAAGGGTATAGGGTATTTCCGGTATAAGTATAACGTCCGCAGAACCGGCTATACCTGCATGTAGGGCTATCCAACCTGCTGAACGACCCATAACTTCAACTACCATTACACGTTGGTGAGAAGCCGCTGTGGTATGCAATCTGCCCAGGTTTTCTGTTACTATATTAACAGCCGAGTCAAAGCCGAAAGTAGCGTCTGTTACAGCCAAGTCGTTGTCAATAGTTTTGGGTACCCCGATAACGTTAACGCCCATTCTTGAAAAGTCACGAGCAGAGGTTAATGTACCGTCGCCGCCCAAAACAACCAAAACGTCAACGCCTTCTTTTTTCATATTGTCAACGGCAACGTGGCTAACGTTTCTTCTTACTCTGGCGTCGTTTTCAACCACTTCGTAGTTAAATAAATTGTCCTTGTTTGAGGCATACAAAATAGTACCGCCTTGGTGCAAAATCCCTGAAGTGGACTCCAAGGTCAAAGGTACGAATTCATTTCTGTACAAGCCCCTATAGCCAAATGTATAACCTATTAATTCATAGCCGTATTTCATGATACAGGTCCTTGTAAGCGCATATATAACCGCATTAAGACCCGGCGCGTCTCCGCCGCCGGTAAGTATTCCAATTTTCATCTGTGGTACCTCCATATTATTTTTGTGTTTGACTGTTGTGAAGCATAGTGGGGATAAGTCGGTGAAATTGGATTGGGAAAGCCCAAATTCAAGGATTAGTATTATACTTTCCCTATTTTAAGCAAGTATAATCAATATACGACAATTTTATCATAATTAGAAAAAAAAGCAAACACAGATTGGAATACCGGTAAAACGCAAATCGGTTAGGATTATGCATTATTATGGCATAGTGCCAAGGCTTGTTCTAAAATAACCGGTTCTACGTATATTTTAATTAGACTGCAGTAATGCCCACACGCAAATCTTCGTAATAAATGCATAACTCTAACGGGGTAATCATAACAATTTACTATATAATGCACATTAAGCGTAACCCGTCTACTCCCTATATTCATCTATTTCGGATCCCTCCGGTAAAGGTACACAATCTCCGTTTACCAACAGGGTAACACAATCCACGCCTTCCAAATCCAGTGCATTTTTAATTATTAATTCTTTAATTCTTGTCTCGTTATATGAACCGCCGTATTTTAGAATCTCCTCGGAAACATTCAGGATTAGCACATGGTCATTTATATTTGCCGAAATAAGCTTTGTATTGTCCGGAATATATGCGTTAAAGGGAGAAGTAAACAATTTGGAGAAAACAGCGTAAGCCCGTTGGGAACCGGTGATATCCTTGTCAAATTCAATTTTTTCTTCCGCTAAAATATCTACGCCCCGGTTGACGGTATAATAATACAAATTAGCTTCCCGGGATGCACGGACTTTTTGTGGAAATAAAAATATAAACAATGTAACAATTAATGCCATTTTTTTACCCATAACACTTCTCCTTTGTAATATTATAATAATCCGTTTTTAAAAAGATATTAACAATTATTGTGAGAAATATAACTCGGTTATAATTTGTATTAATTTTGGCTATATTCCCGGGTTAAGGAAAGTAATGTAAATTTTAATATAATCTTAAATATAATCAGAGTTATGTAGTGTTCTCTAAACAATAAGTTAATACTTTTATAATATATTCCATTTTATGCCGGATAGCTTGTTAAATAAAGGGAAAAACATCGCAAATTCATCGGTTTTTCTTCATTTCGGTGTATTTTTTAAATCAGGAAAGCCGGATTACTTTATTAATATGGCGGTTTTGGAAAAGCATACATAATAAATGTTATGTTAATATATTATAATGGGTATAAAATACTTTGATTTTTATTTTATTTATGCTAGAATTAATGAAGACGTTTTCAAAAGGATGATTTTATGCCCGGAATACTGCAACCGGATAAATTCGGTTATGCTGAAAGTTTATGTATATATGCCGCTATGGTTTCTAAAAGTTCGGGCTTTTTAAACACAGAGGCGGTTTTCAGTGACGAGACGGAAAATTTTGTTGAGGTAGGACAAGATTCCGCAGTCATCAGAATTAGATGTGGCAAAGACAACCTAGATAAAATCTTTATTTGCATAAACGGCAGTGAAACAGAAATGGAAAAGGAACTAAGCCGTAACGATTTTGATTTCTACTCCGTTACCGTTAAAAATATCGAGAGCAACTCTCGTTATTATTTTAAACTGTTAAAGGAACATACGTACTACTACAATAAAAAAGGTCTCTTCGAAGACCTTGACGAGACTTATAACTTCTTGCTTATTCCGGGCTTTACCGTACCGGAATGGGCTAAAGGTGCGGTAATGTATCAAATATACGTGGATCGCTTCTGTAATGGGGATAAAACCAATACCGTGGTAAACAACGAATACGCCTATTTAAGCAGTGCCGCAAAGCAGGTGGAGGATTGGTTTAGACCGGTTTCAAAAGAGGACTTCTGCACCTTTTACGGCGGAGACTTACAGGGAATAATAAATAAAATAGAATACTTGGCTGACTTGGGCGTTGAAGTTATATATCTTAACCCGGTGTTTGTATCTCCCAGTAATCATAAATACGACACCCAAGATTACGACTATGTGGACCCTCATATAGGAGTAATCGTCGAAGATGGCGGAGAACCGCTGCATTTTGAAAAATTTCACAATAAATTTGCTACAAAATATATTCAAAGAACCATAAACAAGGCAAATCTTGAAGCAAGTAACAAATTGCTTTGCAAACTTATAGAATTGTGCCACGAAAAGGGTATAAAGGTAATACTGGACGGAGTTTTCAACCACTGCGGTGCCTTTAACAAATGGCTGGACAGGGAAAACTTTTACGGTTCAAAGGGTTATCCCACGGGTGCATATCGTTCGGAAAATAGCCCTTATCATAATTATTTCCGTTGGTATGACAAAAACTGGCCAAACAATGACTGTTACGACGGCTGGTGGGGTCATTCCAATCATCCCAAGTTAAATTTCGAAGCCTCTCCGGAGCTTTACGAGTATATTATGGAGGTAGGTCGAAAATGGGTATCGCCGCCTTTTAATGCCGACGGCTGGCGTTTGGACGTAGCCGCCGACTTGGGCTATTCCAAGGAATTTAACCACAAATTCTGGCGTGATTTCAGAAAGGCCGTAAAAGGAGCAAACCCCGAAGCTATTATCCTTGCGGAGCATTACGGCGACCCTAAGGACTGGTTAGCCGGTGACCAATGGGATACGGTCATGAATTACGATGCCTTTATGGAACCTATTACTTGGTTCCTGACAGGCATGGAAAAACACAGCGAGGAATATCGAGGAGATATGTATTGCAACACCATGGCTTTTGAAGGAGCAATGCGTTATTTCGGTGCCAGATTTCCCGTTCAATCTCTGCAAGTGAGTATGAATCAGCTGTCAAACCACGACCATTCCCGTTTTCTTACTCGTACAAACAAAACCGTTGGGCGACTGCATACCATGGGATGGGAAGCCGCCGACCAAAATACGGAGTTAGGCGTTATGCTTTGTGCCGTAACCTTTCAAATGACTTGGCCCGGGGCACCAACCATATATTACGGAGACGAAGCCGGTCTTACCGGCTGGACAGACCCGGATAACAGACGTACCTTTCCTTGGGGCAGAGAAAATAAATTATTGCAGGACTTTCATAAGGACATAATTGCAGTACACAAGTCCTACAGTGCCCTTAAAAAAGGCTCTTTGGAGTATTTGTTCTTGGATTACGGGGTTTTATCCTACGGTCGATTTGATAAGGAAAACAAAATTGCCGTTATTATCAACAACAACACCGTTTCAAAGAAACTGAATATTCCCGTTTGGAAAATAATGTGCAACCCCAACGGAACCATGCAATCCTTAATTTCCACATACAACAACCAATATTCCGTTGAAAAAGTTAACTACAACTGTACGGGCGGTATGCTCAGTATCAATGTACCACCAAAAAGCTCTGTAATTTTGGCGGAAGTATAATTTAAACTAATTCCAAATAAGATGAAGGACTAAAATAATCGTTTTTTCCTTGAACCGTTGGAAAAATCAATTATATTTGTCCCTGTTTAGAATGGAATCATTATAATTGGATATTATTTGAGGAAACTTCTCGGAGTTTCCTCAATTTTTAAACTGCATTAAGCATTAAACTACATTCAGTTTTAACTACAAGATAACTCCTCTTTTTGAAAGAGGTTTTGGGAAAACATATCTCAGGAGTTGTTTACCCAAGGTTTTGTTTTTTAAAGGAGCAGCAAATAATGACACAAGATAAAATAATAATCAAAGGTGCCAGGGAAAATAACCTGAAAAATATAGACTTGGAAATACCCCGTAATCAATTTGTGGTCTTTACCGGTCTGAGTGGTTCGGGAAAGTCTTCTTTGGCTTTTGACACCATTTACGCCGAAGGGCAAAGACGTTACGTTGAAAGCTTGTCTGCATACGCAAGACAATTCCTGGGGCAGATGGAAAAACCGGACGTGGACTTCATAGCAGGGCTTTCACCCGCCATATCAATAGATCAAAAATCCACCAGTCATAATCCTCGTTCCACCGTTGGAACGGTTACTGAAATTTACGACTATTTACGTCTTCTATACGCAAGAGTAGGCATACCCCATTGCCCAAAATGCGGCTTGGAAATAAAGAAACAAACCGTAGACCAAATAGTAGACCAAATTCTGACCCTACCCGAAAACTCCAGAGTTCAGCTTCTTGCACCGGTAGTAAGGGACAGAAAAGGCGAGCATATAAAACTGCTGGATGAAGCGAAAAAAAGCGGTTATATACGTTGCCGCATAGACGGCAGTGTTTTTGAATTGGCTGAAGAAATCAAACTGGATAAAAACAAAAAACACACCATAGAAATAGTGGTGGACCGTCTTATAATTAAGGACGGAATACAAAAACGCCTCACAGAATCCGTAGAAGCCGTAATGGGGCTTTCCGGCGGTCTGTTGGTTGTGGACATTAACGGCGACCAAGAGCAATTGTTCAGCCAAAACTTTTCCTGTGCGGAATGCGGTTTCAGTCTTGAAGAAATAGAGCCAAGACTTTTTTCCTTTAACAATCCCAGAGGAGCTTGCAGCTGTTGTTCCGGTTTGGGTATACAGATGAAGTTTGACAAGGATTTGGTTATTCCCAATCCCAACCTTACCCTGCTTGAAGGAGCAATAACCGTTCCGGGTTGGAATTCCGTTTCTTCGGAAAACAGTATCAGCCATTCACTGTTAAAGGCATTGTCTAAGGAATATAAATTTGAATTAAACGTTCCTTTCTGTAAATTGCCTGAAAAAATCCAAGATATTATTCTTAACGGAACCGGTTCCAAAAAGTTAAACATAGAATACATGAGCGGAGACATGGTGAAAACCTACAGCTACGCCTTTGAAGGTCTGCTAAACAACTTGCAACGTCGTTACCACGAAACAAACTCCGATTATATGAAGCAGGAATACGAATCCTACATGACCCATATAAAATGCCCGGAATGCGGAGGAAAACGACTTAAAAAAGAAGTTTTGGCTATTACCGTAGCAGACAAAAACATAGCTCAAGTTTGCGACATGACCATCAGAGGGGTAAGAGACTTCTTCGAAAATCTCGCCCTTAACCCAACACAAAAAATGATAGCCAACCAAATTCTAAAAGAAATACGGGCAAGAACCGGGTTCTTGGTGGATGTGGGTCTGGATTATCTTACTTTGGCACGCAGTGCCGGAACCTTATCCGGCGGTGAAGCCCAGCGTATAAGGCTGGCAACCCAAATCGGTTCAGGTTTGGTGGGCGTGGTGTATATTTTGGACGAGCCAAGCATAGGCTTGCATCAAAAGGACAACTCTAAGCTGATTAAAACCCTGCGTCATCTCACAGACATAGGAAACTCCCTTATAGTCGTAGAACATGATACCGATACCATGCTTCAATCGGATTTCCTTGTGGATATAGGGCCTCATGCCGGTAGTCACGGCGGCGAGGTAATCTTTACCGGTAAGCCTATGGATATTCTGAATTGCGAAAACTCCATAACCGGTGCCTACCTTAGCGGAAGAGAATGCATAGAAATCCCTGCCAATCGTCGCCCGGTGGGTGCAAACAAGCTTGTAATCAGAGGAGCAAAGGAAAACAACCTAAAGGATGTAACCGTAGAAATTCCCTTATCAGTATTTACCTGTATAACAGGGGTTTCCGGCTCCGGTAAAAGTTCTCTTATAAACGAAATATTGTATAAGAGCCTTGCCAGAGATCTGAACCGTGCAAAAACCAAGCCCGGCGACCATGAAGTTATAGAGGGCATAGAGCATCTGGACAAAATCATCAACATAGACCAAAGCCCCATCGGTCGAACCCCACGCTCCAACCCTGCCACCTACACCGGTTTGTTTGACCTTATTCGAGACGTGTTTGCCCAAACCACAGAAGCAAAGGTTCGGGGTTACCAAAAAGGACGTTTTAGCTTTAACGTCAAAGGCGGACGTTGCGAAGCCTGTTCCGGAGACGGTATCATAAAGATTGAAATGCACTTTTTGCCGGATATTTACGTACCCTGCGAAGTATGCCACGGTAAACGCTACAATAGAGAAACCTTGGAGGTACATTTCAAAGGAAAAACCATATCCGACGTTTTGGACATGACCATAGAAGAAGCCCTGGAATTCTTTGAACATCTGCCCAAAATCCGTGACAAACTGCAAACTCTCTGCGACGTGGGACTGTGTTATATCAAGCTGGGTCAGCCTTCGACTACTCTTTCCGGCGGTGAAGCCCAACGTGTGAAACTTGCAACGGAATTAAGTCGCCGCAACACCGGCAAAACCCTCTATGTTATGGACGAACCTACCACCGGTTTGCATATGGCAGACGTCCATAAACTCATAGGCATACTGCAACGCCTTACAGAAGGCGGCAATTCCGTCGTAGTAATCGAGCATAACCTAGACGTCATTAAAACAGCCGATTACATCATAGACCTGGGACCCGACGGCGGCAACAAAGGCGGCGAAATAGTAGCATCCGGTACACCGGAAGAGGTAGCACGTAACCCAAAATCATACACCGGTCAGTATCTGCAAAAAATACTGGAAGAATCCCAACCCGGAGTCTGTCTATTAAGTTCATGAGCAAACAGTAAACGCACTCCTTAACTTCAAGGAATTTGAATAAGTAACCGGTTAACCTCAAAGCAATCGGAGATTTATTTATCGGTTTTTTGGAAAGAGGGGTTTGGGGAGAAAACCTTTTTTGCCGTTTAAGAAAAGGTTTTCTCCCCAAGGTTTTAAATTCTCAATTTTAATAATAAAAGGTGAAGCCAATGATATTATCGGGACTGGAAATAAAAAAACGCCTGGGAAAAGACATCTACATAGAACCCTTTGACGAAAAATGCCTTAA
>CAYXWM010000027.1:0-34831 GCA_964468805.1 uncultured Defluviitaleaceae bacterium | reverse complement strand
TTGTTCCGCCGATAACAACCGCTGCGATTGCATCCATTTCAAAGCTTTCGCCGGCAGTGGGTTGAGCGGAGCTTAAACGGGAAGTAAGAATAACCCCGGATAAGGCACAGAGCAAACCGCTGATTGCGTAAACTGCTGTTTTTACTTTAACAACGGGAACGGAAGATAATCTTGCAACTTCTTCGTTACCGCCTATGGCGTAAATCCATTTACCGAAAGGAGTCATTTGTAATACGACAAACAAGATGCCGAGAACTATAAGAGTAATTATTACGGGAATAGGTATACCGATAACCGAACCTTGGCTGAAACCGTCAAGTATGGGTGAATTTTTTGTTAAACCCATGTAAGGAATACCGTTGGAAATAATCATGGTCAAACCACGGAACATGGTCATGGTGGAAAGTGTTGCGATAAAGGGTTGAAGTCTTACTCTGGAAATGAGCATACCGTTAATCATACCCAAAACAGTTCCAAGTACCAATGCGATTAATATAGCCACAATATCGGAAACACCGTTGGCTATTAACCAACCCATAATGATACCGGTCAGACCCAGCACAGAACCTACAGACAGGTCTATACCGCCCAGCAAGATAACAAAGGTCATACCGAAGGCTATCAAACCGTTAATGGAAATTTGCTTAAACACGTTTAGTATGTTTTTCAATTCCAAAAACGAAGGTGCTATACTTGTTACAACGCCAACCAAAACAATCAAGCTGATTAAGGTTGCATATTTCTTAAAAAAACCGCCAATCGTATTCATCTATGCATTTCCTCCTACTGTTGCATGTTTCATAATCAATTCTTGAGTTGCCTCTTCTCTGTGAAAGGTGCCGGTTAAACAGCCGTTGTTCATAACAGCTATACGGTCGCAAATACCCATTACTTCTGTTAATTCGCTGGAAACAACAATAACCGCCACGCCTTCTTTTTTAAGGAAGTTGATTATTTCGTAAATTTCCTTTTTTGCACCAACGTCTACGCCTCTGGTAGGTTCGTCCAAAATAAGTATTTTCGGTTTTGTTGCCAACCATCTGGCGATAACGATTTTTTGTTGGTTTCCGCCGCTGAGTTTTTTAACGTGCAACTCTTGAGATGAGGTTTTAATGTTTAATTTGTTTATATATTCGCCTGTATCTTTAATGATTTGCTTACGATCCAGAAACAGACTTTTAACATACTTCAGTAAGGATGGTATGGAAAAATTCTCTCTAACGTCAAAATCCAAAATCAAGCCTTCGCCCTTACGGTCTTCGGTTACAAATCCTATACCCATTTTTTTGCCGTCTATGGGTGAATTTATAGTAACTTTTTTGTTGTTGATATAGATTTCGCCGCTGTCCAAACGGGTGCTTCCGAAAACAGCATGCATGATTTCGGTTCTGCCGGAACCCATAAGACCGGAAAACCCAAGAACTTCTCCCTTTCTTACTTCAAAGGAAACGTTTTCAAATTCGCCTTTACGGGATAAATTTCTTGCGGACAAAACAACATCGCCCGGGGTGGTTTCCGTTCTGGGGAAACGTTCGTCTATGTCATAACCGACCATCATGCTGATTACAGCATCCAGATTGGTTTCGGCTACGGGAACGGTATTGATAAATGTACCGTCACGCAATACGGTAATTTCGTCACACATGGCAAATATTTCTTCCATGCGATGAGATATATAAACAAAGGACACGCCTTTTTGTTTTAAATCGCTGATAATTTTAAAGAGTGATTCGATTTCTCTTTCCGTTAAGGCGGCTGTTGGTTCATCCATTATTATCAGCTCGGCATCCATCATAAGAGCCTTGCCGATTTCCACCAGCTGTCTGCAACCTACGGAGATTTCTTTTATATTGATGTTTGGGTCTATGTCTAAATTAAGCATTTTTAATGTTTCTTTTGCTTTTTTATACATAAATGCCTTATCCAAAACACCCATATTATTTTTAACTTCTTTGCCCAAGAACATATTGTCGGCAATACTCATTTCGGGAAGAAGGTTGAGTTCCTGGTGAATAAAGGCAATACCGGTCTGTTCGCTTTCACTGATTTTTGTAAAATTCTTGGTTTCTCCGTTTATAATGATTTCTCCGGAGTCTTTGGTGTAAACACCTGTAAGAATTTTCATTAAAGTTGATTTGCCGGCTCCGTTTTCGCCAACCAAGGCAATAACATGCCCTTCTTTTACTTCCAATCCTGCTTTTTTCAAAACCTGAACCGTTCCGAAAGACTTACAAATATCCTTCATTAGGACATGCATTTTTACACCCCGCTGTAATATAGTGGTTTAATAGATTTTACTTAATTTAATAAGGAACAGTAACAAAAACTATTCTTCCGCACAGCACTATGAATATACGCTTTTGCTACTGCTTAGCCGGTAATTAAGTATAAATTAAACCGCGAAACAAAGACTTTATAAGACCCTAAGCAACCTTAACAAAAATACAAGATATATAATTTGTCTGTATGGTAAAGCTTTGGGTTAGTTAATTTTTATTATTGATTCGGTATTAAGTTTAATACATTTTAGCAATGAGGACAGAAATCTACAAATTCTTAATATCACTACTTTTGCGGGATTCATGTCATAATAATTAATTACAAATGTAATTTTGACAAAACTTAATGCTGTAATCATAGGGTTTAAGTAGGGGCAAAGTTTATTCAAGAAACTTCTTACAAAAAAAATCCCAATCCAAAGGAAAAGTCTTATAGCAGCTACTCTTTGTTAATAATGCACTAAATAAGACAGACAAACTTGTGCAAAATAAAAGAAGGCAGTTTTAATAACCACCTTCCGAAAATCATTGATTTAATTGTGTGATATACATAAGTTTGAGAATTCCCTAACGATATACTCAATTTCATAAGGGTTAGTAACAAAAGCTATTCTTCGTAAACGGTTCGCTTTTGCGTTTTTATAAAAAACACCGGTAGCTCAACACTACGAATATACGTTTTTGTTACTACTTAAACGGAAATTAAGTATATACTTATTCTAAATAAGATGAAAGACAAAAATAATCGTTTTTTCCTTGAAACGTTGGAAAAATCAATTATTTTTGTCCTCTCTTTAAAATGGAATCATCATAGTTATTTCAAACCGCTTGATTTAAAAACCTCATAGGTATCGGTTACAAACACAGCCTCTGTTTCAGCCAGTGATTCCACCAATTCCATACCTTTTTCCAAGCCCAGTATTAGACAAACAGTGCTTAAAGCGTCACAGCGGAAAGAATCATCGGAAAGTATAGTCACGCTGTACAAACCGTTGTCTGTGGGGTAGCCGGTAAAAGGGTCAATAATATGGTGGTAGATTTTATTGTCAATTATAAAATTACGCTGATAAACGCCGGAAGTCACCAAAGATCCTTTCGTTAATTCCAAAACATCCATGATTTCGGAATTGGTGCCGAAGGGTTTTTGTATACCCAGTTTCCAAGGCGATCCGTCGGGTTTTGTTCCTATAACGGCTATATTACCGCCCAAGTTTATCAAACCGTGTTTGATACCTTTGTTTTTCAACAGTTCAACCAATTTATCGGCTATATAACCCTTTGCTATACCCCCAAGTTCCAACTTGGCGTTGTTTCTGACGATAATTTTATTGCCTTGAATTTCAATATTTTGGTAACCAACTGATTTTAAGGCATCTTGGATTTCATCTCGTTGGGGTATTTTGGGATTGGGATTGTTGTAATCCCAGAGGTCGCTAAGGGGTTTTACCGTAATATCAAAGACCCCTTGGGACAATTCCGAATATTCTTTGGCATATTGAATAAGTTCCAGAGTTTCTTCTGCTACTTCTACAGGGCTTCCTCCGGAATTATTAATCCTCCAAACATCCGAATTCTCAATATTTACACTGAACAGATTTTCGTATCTTTGACATTCTTGGAATACTTCTTTAAAGAGCTGTTCGGCGTCGTTTTCCGTATAAAGGGTTATGGATATAAGCGTGTTTAGCATGAATTCTTTTTTGGCGTACTCTTTTAGTTCGTTTCCCTTGCAGGAAGATAAAAATAAAGTTAATACTATTAAAATAACTAATCCCGTTTTCCTATAAATATTGTGCCGACTTCCTTTCCTTCTATAATATCAAACAATATTTCCGGTTTTTCTCCGGAGGCTATTACCGTGTGTATTCCTTTTTGGGTTGCCATTTCCGCTGCGGTTATCTTAGTGGACATACCGCCGGTACCCAGACCGCTTAAAGAACCGCCTGCCATGGCATGTAAATCTTCGTTAAATTCAGATACCGTTTGAATAATTTCCGCATTGGGGTTTACATTGGGGTCGCTGTCAAAAAGACCTTCTATATCCGATAAAATTATCAAACAATCTGCCTCCAGCAAACAAGCAACGTAAGCCGACAAGGTATCATTATCACTGAATTCCAACTCGTCTGTGGATACGGTATCGTTTTCGTTTACTACAGGGATTACACCCATATTAAGCAATTCGAAAAATGTATTTCGGGCGTTTAAAGCTCTGTCGGAAATGTCTACTACGTCTTTGGTCAACAGTACTTGTGCAATGGTTTGATTGTAGTTTCCGAAGAAGTTTTCGTAAATTTGCATTAAGGCAGCCTGTCCTACAGCGGAAACAGCCTGTTTCATGGCTGTACTTTTGGGTCTTGCCTCTAAATTCAGTCTTACCGTACCTACGGCTATAGCACCGGAGGATACCAAAATAACTTCCTTACCCCTGTTATGTAAGTCCGCCAATACCCAGGCTATTTCATCGATACGTTTTAAATTTAAACGTCCGTTAGGATAGGTCAGGGTTGAAGTTCCTACTTTAATAATAAGTCTTTTGCAATTTTTTAAGTTGTCTCTCATATTACCTTCCTACTTCAATTTATTATGTTATTAAAATCAAAACAATGTAGTAATTAATTTAAATGAAGTCTTTTTTTGTACGGAAAAATCGTCTAAGCGTGCGATATTTCCGTACAAATTTGTTTGACTATAGTTTAACATATTTTTTTAATCTTAGCTATACTGTTTAAGTTTTTTGAAATAACACCGTTTTTTCTGCCGGTTCAGAAAGTACTCGTTCCGAAACCTTTTCTCAAAACTCCTCTGGTTTCGTAACCGCCCATACCCATGGTTCCCGTAATATTGTTTTCCAGTATTTCTTCTATGGACAATACTTTATCTATTCCGGTATAGGCTATGCGTTCGGCGGCAAATACCGGGTCAAGAGCATGAATTAATATACGGGCAGGGCTGGCGGCTATGTTAGCCTCAGCCATTATTATACCTTCAAAGTAGGACTGGCAGGCACCGGCTATAATAACCAAGCTGTCCTTAGACGGGTTGGTACGTCTGGCGGCTTTGACGGTTTCTATAAAGTGTTCGGAGCTGCGATAATTGGATACACAGCCGGGATTGCATGAATTTGTAAGGGAATCGTGTCCGGTTATTATTAATATGTCCGGTAAATGGTCTTGCAGCAATTGGGTAATGATTTTAGGCTGTTCTTTTTCGCGTATTTTTATGCCCACAGCGGGAATAGCCAGCTTTTTATAATATCCCAAGCAAATGGTCAAATATTCCGGGTCGGAATCTATATGCAAGACCTTACCGGGCCTGTAATGTTTATCGTTAAAAACTCTTTTTGAAAGAATTTTGTTAATTTTCTTATTGGCTTCAACCAAAAATTCCTTTCGCAATTCCAAAACCCTTTCTATGGCGGCAGGTTCCAAGTCGTCGAGGGTTGTATATATTTTTAATCGAAAATTCACTCCGGTTAAGCAATATTTCCCGTCCTCGAAAATTTCACTGACTTTAAAAAGTATATCGCTTCCGTAAGATTTTCTTCCTACTATATCACCGATTTTCATAGTCATACCCCTTAAGTTCGCTTGTATTATTTTATGAATAATGACTATGTGTTGTTATAAACAAAAGTTAAAATTTAGGTATAAAATCTCTTTTGAAAGAGGTATCCGGGTTTTGTTTATTCCCATAGAAATACTATATTAAAAGAGTGCTGACAAGTTTTTATTTGGCTCACGGCAGCATATATATACTTCATGACTTACTGCAATTTGCAGATATAATACTTTTTGGTTATTTTGTCTGAATATAATACATAAACGAATAAAAACAGGTATTAAATGATAACAGTTACATGCTTTTAGTAATTATCGGAAGGTGTTTATTATTGACTGTTTATAATTAATGTCGTAGTTTTATGAGTGTTTTTATGATTTTTTACCCACAGTGTTGACAGAGGATTTAAACTATGTTATATTTATACCGATTATTTAAACAGAAGGTGGATTTTGTTTAGGGATATTCCCACAAGTATTTTAAATTTACCTTGTTCTACGATTGCCAAGACCCGGGTAGGCGTCAATGGAAATTTGCCAACCTTGACGTCTTTTTTAATTGGATAGGGTGTTGTTGATGAAAGTAAAAATGAGTAACCGGATTATGTCCAGTGCCATAATCTTCTTGATAATTTTAGCTACCGGTATGGTTTTGGCAACTAACTATATGAACGGTATGTCGGCGCGCTTATTTGATGAAGTAATCACCAGAATAATCAACGATACCAAAAGTAATTCAAAAATTATAGAGTTAAGGCTCAATGAATATGTAACCGAAATTAAAACATTGGCAAAAACTCTTAATTTGGTAGATTATGATAAGGACGAAGTTTTAACCTTATTAAAGTCGTATCAGACCGGTAATTTTTTGATGTATATGTACTGTGACTTAAAAACAGGAATAGCATATACCACAGAAAACGTAACCACAGATATAAAAGATACTTTTACTTATGTGAAATTAAAATTGGGTTACGCTGATATTTCCGAATTACATACGGGCAGCCGTAGTACAGACGAATGTTTGTTAAGCTTTTCCGCACCGGTTTTTAAAGATAACAAACCTGCTTATGCCATTACGGGCTGTATTAATATTAATAAACTTACCTCTCAACTTACGGATTATTTTTACGAAGGTAAGGGATATTCCCTGGTAGTATGCCATGACGGAAGAGTGTTGGTATCCTCAGATTCGGCATATGAAAATGTTAATGACAACATATTTACTTCTTTGATTCCCGAATCCGAAGCGGAATTAATTAATTTGGATTTTAACAACGACAAAAGCAATATTATTTCTTTTATAAACAACAAAAAAACCACTGTTGTAAGCTATGCACCCATAGCCAACGTCAGAGACCGCTATTTGTGCATGATAATCCCGGAATATGTACGCTCTGCCAACGCCGGGGCTATTTTAAATTCCATGCTATATTTGTTCTTTTTTATGATAGTGGGAATGTTGATTTTTTCTGTTTATTTAACCTGTGCCGATTATCGAAACATCAAGAAAATCGAGAGATTGGCTTTTTATGACCAGTTAACCAATGTCAGAAACCTAAACAAATTTAAGCTGGATGCCGCCAAAATTTTAAGAACCTATAGCGACAGAAAATGGGCTTTGATAAGATTTGACGTGGATAAGTTTCGTATTATAAATGAAATGTTCGGTTTTGATACGGGAAATAAAATTTTGAAAAGTATAGTGTCTGCCATGACGGATACCCTGTTTGAAGGCGAAATTATAGCAAGAATGATGAAGGATGACTTTATCGTCATGTTAAATTATATAACGGATGCGGAATTAATCAGCAGAAAGGATATGTTCCTAAGAAAATTCAATGATATACACGGCCTTAATAAATTGGGCTATAAATTGGATTTTTCTATGGGGATTTACAGAATAACCGAGGAAGACAGGGATATTACAAAGATAATAGACAGAGTAACCCTTGCCCATAAGACTGCAAAGTTACTCACAAGTAATTCCTACGTTTTTTACAACGACAGTATCCGAGATAAGGAAATTCGAACCAAGGAAATAGAAAACACCATGGTAAAAGCCTTGGAGTTGGGCGAATTTATTGTTTATGTTCAGCCAAAGTATTTTTTAAAGGATATGAGAATCGGAGGAGCGGAATCTCTGGTAAGATGGAAAAATGTGGATATGGGTGCCATTTCTCCCACGGAGTTTATTCCTATCTTCGAAAAGAACGGTTTTGTTATCAATATAGATAACTATATGTTGGAAGAAACCTGTAAATTTCAGCGTTATCTTCTGGATAAGGGAATAAAACCGGTTCCTATTTCCGTAAATCAATCCAAGCTACATATAAGCGACGAAAATTATGTTAAGCATGTTAAGGGTATAGTACAAAAATATAACCTGCCTCCGGATTTAATCGAGCTGGAGTTAACCGAAACTGTTATGCACGACAATATAGAGGTCTTAATACATATAATCAAGGAATTAAACGACTACGGCTTTGTTATTTCCATAGACGATTTCGGCAGCGGTTATTCTTCTCTGAATATGTTAAAGGAAATTCATGCAAATGTTTTGAAGATAGATCGGGAATTTCTTCAACATTCAGAAGAAAACCAACGGGGTATTTCGGTACTTGCCAATATTATAAGATTGGCAAAGGAGCTTAATATGCTTACCGTAACCGAAGGTGTGGAGACAAAGGCACAGGAGAAATTGCTTAAAGATTTGGGTTGCGATATGGTTCAGGGATTTTTGTATGCCAGACCCATGCCAATACATGAGCTTGAAAAACATTTGTATAAACAGGATACAAACACAGGAAGACTATAATATAAAGCAACAGATTTCCGAATTTAATTTTCGGTGCTGTTGCTTTTTTTGTTTGTGTGATATAGTTAGTTTAGAACTTTTGTATCGGCTTTTTGGGAAAGAGTTTCGGAATTAAACCCTTCTTGCCCTGAAAGTTTTAATCTTAAAAAACTATACGAATTCCAAATAAGATGAAGGACAAAAATAATCGTTATTTCCTTGAATCGTTGGAAAAAAATAATTTTTGTCCTCTGTTTAAAATGGAATAGTTATAACTAATAAGGATTTCATATGAATTACGACAGAATAACAGAAGCCAAATTTATATCCAGACCAAACCGTTTTATTGCCCATATAGAAATAGACGGCAAGGAACACATTGCCCATGTAAAAAATACCGGTCGTTGTAAAGAACTGCTTATACCCGGAGCAACGGTATTTGTTCAAGAATTTGATTCTCCACACCGAAAGACCAAGTTTGACTTAATCTCCGTATACAAAGGCGATAAACTTATAAATATGGACAGCCAAGTACCAAACAAGGTTTTTGCGGAATGGGTGACAGAGGGTAATTTAATCGGCAAGCCGGAATTGTTGAAACCGGAAGTAAAGTGGGAAAATTCCCGTTTTGACTTTTATATGGAGGCGAAGGGCAGAAAGATATTCGCGGAAGTTAAGGGCGTAACTCTCGAGGAAAACGGAGTCGCCATGTTTCCGGATGCTCCTACCCTAAGGGGTATAAAGCATTTGAATGAACTTTCCGGGTGCATTTCTTTGGGTTACGAGGCATATGCGGTATTTATAATACAAATGAGCGGAGTAGAACGATTTATTCCAAACGATATAACCCACAAAGCATTCGGTGATGCCCTGCGAGCAGCAAAAGATGCGGGGGTAAATATAATTGCCTTGGATTGTATGGTTACGGAAACGAGTATTACTGTGAAGAACTTTGTTGACGTAAGAGGGTTGTAAGAACACTTAGCCCGGGCGAACATTTAATAAAACTGCTTATTTCGAAATACCTCCAAATCATTTATAAATTGACAGTGAAGGCAATCATTGTTATAATTTTATATACTAATTCCAAATAAGATGAAGTACAAAAATAAATGTTTTTTCCTTGAACCGTTGGAACAAATCAATTATTTTTGTCCTCTGTTTAAAATGGAATCATTATAAATGTCCCGGCGGACAATAAATCTCCGGAGCAAAAGTGCCTAAGGAACAATATCTATGGTGCTGCGCTAAAGCCCAGAGCTTTCAGGTTATGCGGGAAACGGCATAGCCCTCCATGTTTGAGAAGGAGGAAAGAGCAACATATTTTCAGAAAATGTACCGGTTTGAAGATAACAAACTTAGGGAAACTTTTCGGAAAAAGGTTTCTCATGCCCTTAAAGAGATTAACGCTTAACTGTTCAATTATGCGTATATTAGGGAGTATTTTGTCTGCAAACGGAATATTTTTTGAATATGTGTATTAAAGTGCGTGTTTTTTTGCACCCTGTCTTCTTTCCCCAAGGGATTTAAGGCAGGGGCATTTTGTTTTATACCCGGGATAACACAGGGTATTTGTTGGGAATTACGGTTAAGAGACTTGATAACTAAAGTTGTTTGGCTATACATCTGATTTAGGAGGAACCTATGAAACAAATTCCCACCACGGAAGCTGTCGGTCATGTTATTTGCCATGATATAACAAGGATTATTAAGGACGACAGAAAAGACACGCCTTTTAAAAAAGGACATATTGTACGTGAAGAAGATATACCGGTGCTTTTATCACTGGGCAAGGAGCATTTGTACGTTTGGGAAAACAAGCCCGGGTATGTTCATGAAAATGAAGCCGCGGAGTTTTTATACGGTTTGTGTATTAACAGTAATATGAGTACCACAGCGGTTAATGAAGGAAAAATTGAATTAATTGCCGACATTGACGGATTATTTACGGTTGACATAACTCGATTAAATTTGATTAACTCCATAGACGACATAATCATAGCCACAAGACACAGCAATACGCCCGTAAAAAAGGGAGATAAACTTGCCGGAACCAGAGTTATTCCTTTATTAACGGAGGAAAAGAATTTACACAGAGCTAAAGAATATGCAGGTTCGAAACCCATACTTTCTCTGTTGCCTTATAGAACTATGAAAGCAGGAATAGTAACAACCGGCTCGGAGGTTTTTCATAACAGAATTAAGGATACTTTTACTCCTGTAGTGGAAGAAAAATTGGCTCAATTTAATATTTCGGTTACCGAGCATTTTACAGTGGATGATAATAAGGAAAACATTGTAAAGGCTGTTTCAGAGCTTAAATTACGGGGCGTAGAAATGATTTTATGTACCGGAGGAATGAGCGTGGATCCGGATGATCGAACTCCCGGAGCCATACGGGACAGCGGTGCAAGGATAGTTTCCTACGGGGCACCGGTTTTGCCCGGTTCGATGTTTATGTTGGGATATTTTGAAGATAATACACCTATTATGGGTCTTCCGGGTTGTGTAATGTTTTCAAAGATCACGGTTTTGGACTTAATACTGCCGAGGATTGCTGCCGGGTTAGTTATAAATAAATCGGATATTTCTCAATTGGGGCATGGTGGTTTGTGTTTAAGCTGTAACCGATGTACATATCCCAACTGCGGTTTCGGTAAAGGAGGTGTCCTATGCTGACGGATATTTCTGTTGAGCAGGCATTGGAAATTTTGCAAAGCAAGGTTAAGTCGCCCGGTCAAAGCGAAAATAAGGATATACTTGATGCTTTGGGACGAGTGGCTTCAAGCGATATATTTTCTCCGCTGGACAACCCTCCTTTTAATAAGTCTCCTTTGGACGGATATGCTTTGCGTGCGGAAGAATCCTTTGGTGCTTCAAAGAATCATCCTGTTAAGTTAAAGGTGGTAACACGCCTTTTTGCCGGTGACAGCACAGGCTTAATCCTTGAAAAAGGCTGTGCCGTAAGAATAATGACCGGAGCACCTATACCCGAGGGTGCGGACTGCGTAATAAGGCAGGAGCTAACCGACAGCGGAGAGGATTACGTAAATATTTACGCGAGTTTAAAACCCTTTGAAAACTTTTGTTTTCAAGGCGAGGATTACAAAAAGGGCGATTTGCTTATTGGCAAAGGCGAAAAACTTAACTATATACATATAGCTTTGTTGGCTTCCATGGGCATTTCTAAAGTTAGCGTGTATAAGAAACCGAGGGTTGCGGTTTTGGTTACCGGAGACGAACTTATTAATCCGGGTGAAAAACTAACCGAGGGCAAGATTTTCAACAGCAATTTGTATTTAGTAGGAGCAAGGTTAAAGGAACTTTCTTTCACTCCCGTTTTTTTTGAAAATGCCGGTGATGATGTAAATGAGATTTGCCGGAAATTGAAAGAGGCTGTATCCGTTTCGGATTTTGTAATAACCACCGGCGGAGTGTCTGTGGGTCAAAAGGATTTGTTTCATCAGGTATTGCCTTTAATGGAAGCGGAGCGAATTTTCTGGCGTGTTAATTTAAAACCGGGTACACCGCTTATTTTTTCCGTATACAAAGACACTCCTATACTCAGCCTTTCCGGAAATCCCTTTGCGGCTTCTGCAACTTTAGAGCTTTTTGCAAGACCGGTTCTGGCAAAACTGTCCGGAGATTTCACATTAATACCGGAAGAAGTAACGGGAAGAATGGATAACTCTTTTCCCAAAGAAAGTAAAGGGTTAAGGTTTATTCGGGGTTATTATGACAAAGGAAAAGTTTTAATTCCCGAAACCGGACATTCCTCCGGGGTTTTGGGTTCTATGAAGGGTTGCAACTGTTTGGTGAAAATAGAACCGGGAAATAAGGGTTTAAGCCCCGGTGATGAAGTCAGGTTGTTGCTCCTGTAATTTAATTTATATCCGGTAACAAAAGCTATTCTCCAAACGATTAGCTTTACTTATCCTGAATTTTAGTATAATCCAATAACCGAAAAGGAGTAAATTCCGTGAAACAAAAATTTGTAGCAATCAGCGGAGTAAAAAACTCCGGGAAAACTACCTTAATTGTAAAATTGATAGCCCAATTAACCGGGTTAGGCTTAAAAGTAGCGACCATAAAGCACGATGGGCATGATTTTCGAGCAGATGTTCCGGATACGGACTCTTATTTGCATAAATCCGCCGGGGCATACGGAACGGCGGTCTTTTCGGCCACAAAATTTATGATAGTAAAGGATACGGATAATTGTTCGGCGGAGTTTCTGGCAGAGCTTTTTCCGGAAGCGGACTTGATTTTGTTGGAGGGATTTAAGCACTCTTCTTATCCCAAGCTGGAGATAGTTCGAAAAGGAATATCCGAAGCCGGAGTTTGTGACAGGGATACTCTTTTGGGCTTGGTTACGGATTTGCCCATGGAATCGGAAAGCGTGCCGGTATTCGGGTTAAATGACGTAGAAACTTTGAGCAAATTTTTATACGACAGGGTTATAAAGGAAAAAGAAAAGGAGGCAGGGAATGTCTGAAAAGGGAAAAATTCTTGCTATATGCAGCGGTTCGGAAAAAGGAAAGCAAAAACGAAACGTTCATCAAGCAAGCTTTGTTAAAAACTTTGGCATTGAGGGCGATATTCATGCAAGTACACAAACTCACAAACAGGTCAGTTTGCTTGCCGCAGAGCATATAACCGGCTTAAAGGAAAAGAACCAAAATATTACCCAAGGGTATTTTGGGGAAAACATTATTATAGACGGATTGATGCCTGAAAAATTTCCGATGGGAACTCAATTTCGCAGCGGTGATGTGCTGCTTGAATTGACACAAATCGGTGCGGAATGTAACGATTCCCAACAAGAGGGAACTTGTCTTTTGTCCGATAAAATAGTGTTTTGTAAGGTGCTGATGGGCGGTATACTTACCGAAGGCGACTATATTCATGCTGAAAATTGATTGTTTTAAGGCAATCTTTGTTTTAGCCGTAATTTTTATTTTAAGCGGTTGCGATAATTACCAAAAAAAGAGCCTGACAGTTTCCGCCGCCGCAAGTATGACCGATGTTTTGACGGAAATAGCCCAACTTTATGAAAATGCAAATAATAATACTGAAATTCTCTTGAATTTTGCAGGATCAGGTTCAGTGGTCACTCAAATCAAAGAGGGTGCTCCTGTTGATGTGTTTGTTTCGGCGGCAAACCGGCCGGTTCAAGATTTGGATGCCCGGGGTTTGTTAATAAGCGACACAATAGAAACCGTCGCAAAGAACAAAATTATTTTGATTACTCCCTCAGGTGAAGAAAATATTGTTAAGAGTTTTAACGACCTTGCGAAAGCTTCCGTAGAGAGAATTGCCGTGGGTGACCCGGCTACCGCTCCCGTTGGAGTATACAGCCGGGAAATATTTGAAAACTTGGGTATAACAGAAGAAGTGGCAGATAAATTAATTATGGGAACTGATGCAAGAGCCGTATTAAACTGGGTATCTTCCGGAGAAGCGGATTGCGGAATTGTGTATCAAACGGACGCTTTATCAAACGAAAAAATACAAATAATTTGCCAAGCACCTGATGGCAGCCACAGTTCTGTTGAATATTTGGGGTCTGTTGTGACCGCATCAAAAAATATCCCGGATGCTAAAACCTTTCTGAATTTTTTGAAATCGAAAGAAGCCCGGGAAATTTTTAAAAAGTACGGCTTTGAATAGGTTAAGATGCATAGAAGGCTATCTGAAAAATAGGCTTTTGCTGTTACGGAATTACTCTTGCAAGGAGTGCGGATTATGGATTTGTCGCCTTTGTATATTTCTTTGCAATCTGCACTTACAGCCACTGCGGCAGTATTTATTTTGGGAATTTTGGGTGCTTGGTTTGCCTACGGTGCTAAACGCATGAAATGGCTGATTGATGCTGTTTTTACCGTTCCTTTGGTATTACCGCCCACGGTAGTGGGATTTTTTTTGCTGTTACTTTTCGGTAGGAACGGTCCTTTGGGAAGAATTTTGGAGGGTCTTGGATATTCCTTGGTATTTACCGTTCAGGGCGGTATTTTAGCTTCTGTGGTAGTTGCTTATCCTTTAATGTATCGTACTTCACTGGCTGCCTTTGAGCAAATTGATAAAAATATTATCTATGCTGCCGAAACCTTGGGATTGTCCCGGCGGAAAATCTTCTTTAAAATTATTTTGCCCAACAGTCGAAGCGGAATTTTGGCAGGAACGGTTTTGACCTTTACCAGAGCCTTGGGCGAATTTGGAGCAAGTATAATGATTTCGGGAAATATCCCGAAAAAAACTCAAACCATAGCCATGGCAGTTTACTCCGCTGTACAATCCGGCAACCAAGCTTTGGCGTTGAAATGGGTGGCTGTAGCGGTAGGGATTTCTCTGATTTCGGTTATTTTAATGAATTTATGTATACAAAGGAACAAATTCGTTTACGGGACTCCTTAAAAGAATGTGAGTTTGATGCAATTCGGAATTATATGTGCACACTAAAATAAATTTATGGGTGTTTTGCCGGTGTCTGTTTATGTAGATATAAAAAAGGGTTTTGGTAGGTTCTTATTGAATGTGGCTTTTGAAACGGGCGACGATATTATGGGGATTTTGGGGGCCTCCGGCTGTGGCAAAAGTCTAACGCTTAAATGCATAGCCGGCATAGAAAAGCCTGATTCGGGTGTAATTCGTATTAATGACAGAATTGTTTACGATTCTGCCAAAGGAATAAACTTGCCGCCCCAAAGACGTAATGTGGGCTATCTGTTTCAAAATTACGCACTTTTTCCCAATATGACAGCCAAACAAAATCTTTTAATTGCTGCCGAAAACAGGGATATGGCAGAGAAAAAAATAAATGCCCTTTTGCCGGAGGATATTTTGCATAAATACCCTTCTCAATTGTCCGGAGGTCAACAACAAAGGGTTGCCTTGCTTAGGATACTGTTGACAAAGCCGGAAATCTTATTATTGGACGAACCGCTTTCGGCTTTGGATACTTATTTGAAATGGCAGGTTGAGCAGGAGCTTTTTGAAACCTTGAAGGGTTTTGTAAATACTGTGCTTTTCGTATCTCACAACCAAAGCGAAATTTACAGGTTTTGCAATGAGGTTACGGTGTTGGATCAAGGAAAAGTCGTTGAAAAAGGCTTAAAAGATAATATATTTAAGAATCCAAAAATGCTGCCCACTGCCAAACTTACGCAATGTAAAAATATCTCGGCTATTAAGAAAATATCCGGAACCCGTGTCTTTGCTGTTGATTGGGGTATAGAGTTGGATTTGGACACGCCGGTGGGTGCGGAAATTACCCATATAGGAATAGCTTCAGGAAGCATTGAGATTTCTCACAACAATGAGCAGAAAAATACATTTGCCTTTGTTGTGAAAGAAATATTTGAGGATTTATCATGCAAGATTTTGATGCTGCAAAAAACGGGTACGGAAAAATGCAGTTTACGCATGGAAGTTAATGATACATTTCAAATAAGAAAAGAAGATATAATTAATATTTCAATAAATACGGATAAGATTTTGTTATTAAAGAATACGGAACAATAATTTTTTTACGTGAGACGGGGTAAAAAATGCAGAATGAGTTATTAAGAAGCATACCCAAAACAGACCTGATTATAAATCACCTCAAACTGAGTTTGTGTAAAGAAGAATACGGCAGTAAGATTGTTGCGGAATGTGCCGGAGAGGTTACCGGAGAATTGCGAAAGGGCATTTTGGAGGGTAGAATTACTCAAAAGTGTCATATAGACCATGTTGCAGACAAGGTTATAGAAACCGTAAAAGAACGAACAAAAATGAACTTGAGACCGGTTATTAATGCTACGGGTATAGTTTTGCATACAAATTTGGGACGAGCTGTGTTAAGCGAACGGGCTGCAAAAGCGGCTTATGATGTTGCGAGAAGTTACAGCACCTTGGAATACGATTGTAAAAAAGGTGAGCGTGGCAGTCGTTTAAGTCATATAGCAGAGGTTTTAAAAAGGCTATGCGGTTGTGAAAGCGTTTACGTGGTAAACAACAATGCGGCGGCTATGCTTTTGGTACTCAGTGCCCTTGCTAAGGATAAGGAAGTTATAGTTTCTCGAGGTGAATTGGTTGAAATAGGCGGTTCTTTTCGAATCCCCGAAATTATGAGTTTAAGCGGAGCATATTTGGCTGAAGTGGGAACCACCAACAAAACTCATGCCTACGATTATATTAACAGGATAAACCCGGAGAAAACAGCTGCTTTATTAAAGGTACACACCAGCAATTACAAAATCATGGGCTTTACGGAAGAAGTAAACCTAGAACAATTAGTTGAAATAGGAAAAGAACAAAACATGCCCGTTATTTATGACTTGGGTAGCGGAGCATTTTTTAATTCGGAGGATTTCGGTTTGGAGTATGAGCCGAATATTCGGGACAGCATAGCCTGCGGAGCGGATATTGTTTGTTTCAGCGGAGATAAACTGTTGGGCGGTCCTCAGGCCGGAATAATTGCAGGTAAGAAAAAATATGTAGATGCCATGAAAAGTCATCCTCTGGCAAGGGTATTAAGAGTGGACAAAATGACCTTGGCGGCGTTGGAGGCAACCTTACTTTTGTACCTTAACCCGGAATCTGCATTAAAGCAAATACCTACCCTAAATATGCTGAATCTCAGCATAGAGGAGCTTTATAAGAAAGCCGAAACATTGAACTTATTGCTTTCCAAAAAACCGGCAATCAGAACTGAAATTATAGAAGAAACAAGCCAAGTAGGCGGCGGTTCCATGCCTACCCAAGAGATACCGGCTGTCTGCGTTGCCGTAACAAGCCCCATTATGTCGCTGAATAAGATAGACGAAAAATTACGATTAAGTCCAATACCCATAATAGGAAGAATTAACAAGGAACGATATCTTTTGGATGTAAGATGTGTGGATGACAAGGATTTTGAATATATCTCGGAAATGTTAATGAAGATTTTTGAATAATGTGAGTTGGATGAAATTAAACTTAATGGAGCTTTGAAATTATTCGCAGCTTTTTGCATAAAAACCATGCAAAAATGTACTCATAACGTGAAAATTCCTCAGGAATTTAATTCAGCATTGTTCGTCTGCATCGAACTCACATTAACTAGACAGAGGTGGATATGAACGTAATTTTAGGTACGGCAGGACATATTGACCATGGAAAAACAAGCTTAATCAAAGCTTTGACAGGTATAGATACGGATAGGCTCAAGGAAGAGAAAAAACGGGGTATTACCATAGAACCCGGTTTTGCATATCTTGATTTACCCTGCGGAAACAGGATGGGTATAGTTGACGTACCGGGGCATGAACGTTTTATCCACAATATGCTGTGCGGTGCCAACGGAATAGATATAGCCATGGCGGTAATAGCCGCCGATGAGGGAATAATGCCCCAAACTACAGAGCATTTAAGTATTTTGTCCTTGTTGGAAGTCAAACACGGAATAATCGTAATTACGAAAACAGACTTGGCAGACGATGATTGGCTTGAAATGCTTACGGAGGAGATTAGAGAAAGAATTAAGTCGGGCTTTTTGGCGGATGCACCCATTATTCCTGTTTCTGCCTATACCGGAAGCGGTTTGGAGGAATTGAAACAGGCTCTTTCCGCCTTGGTTTTAAAAGTGGAGAAAAAAAAGACGACCACGCCTTTCCGGTTACCCATAGACAGAGTTTTTTCCGTGGACGGTTTCGGCACTGTGGTAACGGGAACCTTGACAGAGGGGTGTATCAAAGAAAAGCAGGAAGTTATGCTGTATCCTTCTTTGGAGCCGGCGAAAGTAAGAAGCTTGCAAGTTCACGGCGAATCAACTCAAACCGCATACGCCGGGCAAAGAGTTGCGGTGAATATTTCGGGAATTAAAAAGCACTCTGTGGTAAAGGGATTTTGCCTTGGAAAAGTTGACAGCATGAGAAACACCATGCTTTTGGATGTTAAATTAAAAATACCCAATGATACGGAGCGAATCGTAAAAAACTCCTGTCGTGTGCATTTTTTTCACGGAACAAGCCAAACCCTATGCAAAATAATACTCCTTGACCGAGACGAGTTAAAGCCCGGTGAAAACGGGTATGCACAACTTAGGTTTGAAAACCAAATCGCAGTAAAACCCGGCGACCCCTTTGTAATTCGTTTTTATTCGCCTTTGGAAACCATAGGCGGCGGCAAGGTTTTAGATGCAAATCCCGTTAAACACAAACGTAACCGCCCGGAAGTAATCAAAGGATTGGAAATCAGAGAAAGCGGTACATTGAAAGAAAAGGTATTCCGGGTTATAGTAGAATGGAGTAAATTTTTTAAAGATGTTGAATTTATCAAAAGAAGCATAGGCTGTGAAAAAATAGATGCTCCGCTTAAAGAATTAACCCAAGAAAAATCCGTAATACAACTTAATGACAGTTTATATCTTTCCGCAGAATATGCAGATAATTTGAAAAATACCCTAGTTTCCGCACTTAGAGAGTTTCACAAACTTTATCCTCTTAAAAAAGGTATGAACCGTGAAGAGGTTCGTAATAAACTGGCTAAAAAAGATAATGGGGAAGCGGCAGACAGTCTTATAAACCTGTTTGTCACCAAAAGGGTTATTAAAATAGAAGACGGGTTTATCAGTCTTCCGAATTTTAAGGTTATTCAAAATACATCCGACAATAAAATTATGGAAGAGTTGGAGAAGATTTATTTAGACGCAGGGTTAACACCGCCTTTAACCGACGACACGGCTAAAAATTATGCTTCCTGCAAACAGCAGTTTAACGGTGTGCTTTCCCTAATGAAAAAGTCGGAAACGCTGATTGACTTGGACGGTCAATATTGTATGCACAAGGTTCATTGCCAAAAGGCATTGGAAATGCTCAAGGAATTTATCACCAAAAACGGCGGAATCACTCCCTCGGAATACAGAGAACTGCTGGGCGTTACAAGAAAATATGCGGTAGCCCTACTGGAGTATTTCGATAAGATAAAAGTAACCAAAAAATTACCGGATAAACGGATATTAAATTCGCAGTAGGCTAACTACTAAGAAATAATGTCCTACCGTTTTTTTCGTTTTCTCATCTAAGGTCTATCTTATTTTAAAATATCTTCCGAAAGAAGGTGAGTCCGTGAATAATAAAACAAAACTTACGGAATTTGTTAAGGGCGGCGGATGAGCGTCTAAAATAGGACCGGGTGTCCTTAAAAATATTCTTTCGGATTTACCAAAACTCCAAGATCCCAACCTTTTGGTAGGCTACGATACAGACGATGATGCGGCTGTTTATCGTGTCAGTGAATCCTTGGCTGTAATCCAAACGGTGGATTTTTTTCCGCCTATGGTTGACGACCCTTACACCTTCGGGCAGATTGCCGCGGTTAATGCCCTCAGCGATGTTTACGCCATGGGAGGTTATCCGGTTACGGCTATGAATCTGCTTTGTTTCCCTAAATGCACCGACCTTGAAATTGTTAAGGAAATTTTGGCAGGAGGTCATGATAAGGTTCGTGAAGCAGGGGCTGTTCTCTGCGGTGGGCATACTATAGAGGACGACAGCCTAAAATACGGCTTGTCGGTTAACGGTCATGTGCATCCCGAAAAAATTCTGACCAATTCAGGGGCTAAACAGGGAGATATACTTATTTTGACCAAACCCTTGGGAACAGGAATAATTAATTTGGCAGCCAAATCCGGGGAACTCAACTCCTCCGACTATAAATTTGCCTTAGAAATAATGACTACCCTTAACAAAAATGCGGCAGAATCAATGCAAAAAAATAAACCCAATGCCTGTACGGATATTACGGGCTTCGGATTTTTGGGTCATGCATATGAAATGGCGGCGGGCAGCGGTTGCACCTTCGAAATGTATACCGGAAATATACCCGTAATCCACTCGGCTTTGGATTTTGCAAAGCAGGGTTACGTTCCGGCCGGGGCTTATGCCAATAACGCTTATTTAAAGGAATACGTAGATTGGGGCAGAGTTTCCGCTGATATGGCAGACGTACTCTGCGACCCTCAAACTTCGGGCGGCTTGCTTATTTCAGTGCCGGAAAACCGAGCGAAAGATTTGCTGACCCAATTAAAGGAAGCTTGTATTTGTGCTGAACCGGTGGGACAAGTGGTTCCGAAAGCAGAAAAACATATAATCCTAAGATAAAAGGTATTCCATAAATTACGGAATACCTTTTCTTTTTATAAAACTCTATAAAACAGATATCTCTTTCACCGCTTTTAAAGTCCGGTAAATTTCATCCTCCGTGTTAAAATAACCTATACTGAAGCGTACTGCACCTGTTTTTTGTGTACCCACAGTCTTATGAGCCAGAGGAGCACAATGCAAACCGGCTCTGGTACAGATATGGTAAGAGTTGTCCAATTCAAAGGCAAATTCAGAAGCATCTGTATCTTTTAAGTTCACGGGAAACAATGGAAGTCGTTGTTGCAAAGACTTGGAACCGTGGATTGTTAAGCCCTTAATTTCCGAAAGTCCCTCAAATAAAATTTTAGCCAATCTTTGCTCTCGGTGATGAATTTCTTCCGGAGTGACGTTTTTTATAAATTCTATCCCCGAACCCAATGAGACTATGCCCGGGAGATTTAATGTTCCGCTTTCGTATCTGTCCGGAAGGAGTAGGGGTTGAGTGATTTCTTCGGATAAACTTCCGGTTCCGCCTTGTTTAAGTTCAGTTAAATCCACGCCTTCGCCAACGTACAGCAGACCCGTTCCCATAATTCCGAACAGAGACTTATGTCCGGAAGTTGCAAGCAGGTCTATATTCATTTTTTTGACGTCTATAGGTAAAACTCCGGCGGTTTGAGAGGCATCAACCAGAAATAAAATTCGGTTTTTTCTGCATATCTCACCGATTTGACTTATAGGCTGAATTGAGCCGGTGAGGTTTGAAGCATGGTTAACCGCTACCAGTTTGGTGTTTGGCTTAATTGCGGCAGAGATATTTTCAGGGTCTACAAAACCATCGCTGTCAGCGTAAATTGCGGTAGTGCTTACTCCTGTTGTTTTCAAGGCGGTTAAGGGTCTTAAAACGGAGTTATGCTCCATGGAGGTTGTTATCACATGGTCACCCGATTTTAAAACACCTTTTATGGCAAGGTTTAATGCTTCGGTGGCGTTTGACGTGAAAATTATTCTCAAGGGGTCGGAAATATTAAAAAAAACCGCCACAGTCTCACGAACGGCATAAACCTCATTTGCCGCCCTTATTGCAAGCCTATGCCCACCTCTGCCGGGGTTTGCACCATACTCTGTTAAACATTCCGTTACTTTATTTAGGACTTGTTGGGGCTTTTTAAAAGTAGTTGCGGCATTGTCCAGATAAATCAACAAAAATTCCTCCGGTGGATATATTGAAAATTACTTAGCCGGAATCTTATATAGTAGTTCTACATTAAAATAAACAAAACCTTGAGGGAGAAAACCTTTTTTTAAACGTAAAAAAGGTTTTCTCCCTCAAACGACCTCTTTCCAAAAAAGCCGATTATAAAATCGTGTATCTAATTTTAAAGTAGATTTACTATATATCTATTCGAGTAGCTTTATTCCGGTTATTTTCTCGTTCAAATAAGTACAGTTCTGCCGGTACGTTTAGGGATTTAAAAAAATCTGAAATTTCCGGCTCTGTACCGGAATCGAATTTAATTGCCAATCCGCAATTTGCGGAAATAATTGTGGGTGTGGGTATTATAGTAATATTGAATTTTTTCGCTGCTTCTTTTTGGGCAAAAATACTGTGACTTGTGGAGTTAAAGGTAATTAAATAAAATTCTTTATTTTTCATTTATATTTTTATTGTATTTGTTGAATTATTCATTTTCTCTGCTATTGTATACATATTCGTAATGCTTCCCACAGCCAAACTTTCGGTGAGATTATAAAAATTCAAACAGGCTCCGCAGGATAATATTTCTGTTCCCTTTTGAGAAAGTTCCTCCAAACAGGTAAGCACAGGAGAATCTTTTACCGTAAAAAATACACCGCTGTTTAAAAATATTAGACTTTCGGGGTTTTTGCCTGTCTCCGTTAAGGCGTAAATATACGATTTCATAAGGTTGAGACCCAATTCGTCGTCACCGGTGCCCAATTTATTGGTTGAGATTATAATAGTAAGCGTATCTTTGTTTTGTTGTATATTTTCTTTATCTTCATTAATGTTTTGAATAATATTCTCTTTAATATCGCCTTTTGTAAACAGCACTTCAAATATTCCCTTTTCCTTCTCTGTACATTTGGTTTGGTATCCCAAGCTTTGTGCCAGTTTTTTAAGATTTTCTGCCGATGTTTCGTTATCTACCGCTGTAACAACACAATCATCAGGATATGCAGTAAGTAATTTTTTTGTTTCTATAACGGGTTTGGGACAAGCCATGCCTTTTGCATCAAGTATTTTCATGAATAATACTCCGTATTTTAATGGTTTTTATTTTAGAGCATATGATTTTGGGGAAAACTTAATCAGTTTTCCCCGGGAACCGTTTTTCGGTTTGTTAACGGTTTATTTTTTATGATTATTTACACCGGTACAATATTTTGTGTGCAACAAATGATGAGAGACTTCTCCGTTGGGTTTACCCAGGAATTCATCGTAGATTTTGGTTATTTCCGGATTTTCATGAGACTTTCTGAGAGACAATTCTTTGTCATGGTCATATGTAGCCTTGGTTCTGGAAGCGTATGCCGCCGGTTTATCGCTGTCAAGAAGCAGTTTGGGTTGTCCGCCGCCGCTGACGCAACCTACAGGACAGGTCATAACTTCTATAAAGTGCAAATCCAATTTGCCGGATTGCAGGTCATCCAAAACAGGAACTACGTTTTTCAAGCCTGAAACTATACCGACTTTTAGTTCCAAGTCGCCTACTTTTAAGGTTGCGGTACGGAAACCTTCTCCGCCTCTGACGGCATCAATATCAATTTCCGGAACCGGATTGCCTGTAATAAGTTCATAACCGGTTCTGATTGCCGCTTCCATAACGCCCCCGGTTGCTCCGAAAATGGTTCCTGCTCCGGTATATACTCCCAGCGGTTGGTCATAGTCTTCGTCGGGCAGGGCATTAAAGTCGATGTTCATATCTTTAAGAAGATAAGCCAGTTCTCTGGTGGTAATGGCAACATCCACGTCTTTGTAACCGCTGTCCTTCATTTCTTCCCTGTTGCATTCAAATTCCTTGCAGGTACAGGGCATTACGGATACAACAAACATCTTTGAAGGATCTGCGTTGTCAATTTTGGCACCGTAAGTTTTAAAAACAGCACCCATTTGTTGAGGAGATTTGCAGGAGGAAAGGTGGTCTTTTAATTCGGGATAATTTCTTTCCAAAAATGTAACCCAAGCCGGACAGCAGGAAGTAAACATAGGCAATTTGCCTTTTTTCTTTGTGATTCTTTGGATTAATTCCGTGCCTTCTTCCATAATGGTAAGGTCGGCTGTGAAGTTGGTGTCATAAACTCTGTCAAATCCAAGTTTTCTTAAAGAAGCGGCAAGTTTCTTTGCCGCCAAGCTACCCAGTTGATTTCCGAAATCTTCGGCTATACCTACTCTGACCGCTGGGGCACATTGAACCACGGTAAAGACGTCTTTATCGGCCAAGGCTGCCCTTACCTTGTTTATATTGCAGTTATTGTAGGCGGCAAACAAGGGTTCTTTGACGGATTCGGGAAGGTTTCTTTCCGCTCTTTTTTTGTTGTATGCTTCCTGTCCTTGTTCTATCAAAGATAAATAAGACTTGCATTTTTGCACGCATTGACCGCACATTACACATTTGTCGTAATCTATTTCCTGGGGTTTACCCTGTTCTCCGTTTATTGCATAAGCCGGACATATTTCGGCACATTCTCTGCAACCGGTACATATATCCTTGTCTATGTTAATAATCATGGATAAGTCCTCCTTTGAACCTTTACGTTAGGTTTGTACGTTACTGATCAAGGATTGGCGTTACACACCGGCAGTAAGCGTTAAAGCCATGGCAGCCTTGAGATTCTTTTGTTTGCGGTCATCCGCAAGATCGATTAATTTAAGAATCTCATGAGGACAGGCTTTTACACAGGCAGGGCCGTCTTCCGTTCCGGAACAAAGGTCGCATTTAAAGGCAGCTTTTCTTTCCTCGTCACAGTTTATTTGCATGACGGCTTTGCCTTTTTTTGCTATAGGTAAGAGTTCTATGGCACCGAATGGACAGGCCATCATACAGTTTTTGCATCCTATGCACAATTCTTCGTTAACGGTAACTGTGCCGTCGATTTTGGAAATAACTTTAGCCGAACAGGAATTTAAGCATGGAGCATCTTCGCATTGTTTGCATTGAACGGGCATACAGGACTCTTCCAGCCTTGTAAGGTACAATCTGGGAGTAACCGGTATTTCCACGGTGCCCACAGTATAACCCACTTTATTGTCTTTGTTATGTACCGTAAAGCAAGCAAGCTCACAAGCTCTGCATCCTGTGCAACCGCTTTTGTAAGCCGCAACAAAGGAACCCAATTGGTTATTCATACTATTCCTCCAATACAAATTCGGTACTTGAATATGATAAAAATTGAGGGAGAAAACATCAAAAAAGCC
This sequence comes from uncultured Defluviitaleaceae bacterium, assembly GCA_964468805.1. Taxonomy (GTDB): domain Bacteria; phylum Bacillota; class Clostridia; order Lachnospirales; family WRBF01; genus CAYXWM01. Next base: position 9,653 of record CAYXWM010000027.1, on the reverse strand, counting down.
GAACAAAACCATGTATTCTTTACACAGTAGGTTTAATTACGGGTTATTTATCCTTTTGCAAGTAAGGTTTTATTGCCGTCAAATGGCTAAGTCGTTTTTTTTTACCTCGTCCTTATATACTTCCTCGCCCAAATCCACTCGCTCCGGATGTGTATAGACATTCATTCTTTCGCCTCTGATAAAGCCCACCAAAGTCATTCCGGCCTTATCTGCTTTTTCCACACTCAAGCTTGAGGGTGCGGATTTGCAAAGTATCATGGGTATGCCCGCTGTACAGGCTTTGGAAAGCATATCGTAGGAAAATCTGCCGCTTACCACCAATATTTTGTCTCTGAAATCTATGCCGGAGAGTAAGCAGTGACCTATGGCTTTGTCTACAGCGTTATGTCTGGCAACGTCCTGCATTACTGCGACAGGTGTATCGTGATCAAAAATGCCTATGGAATGCACTCCGCCGGTTTGAGTAAACAATTCGGAGGGTTGCAAATGCTTATCCATTATTGCGTAAATGGTAGGTATTTTAACGAGCATAGGTTTTTCAATAGGCGGTAATTCTTTTTTTACGGGACTTTGGGAAAGTTGGATATATGCGTTTTTTTGGTCTCGGGTTAACTCTATGGTGACTATGTCTTCTTTGCAGGTAATTTTCTCCCTGTTAACCAAATGTCCTACGCATAATTCTTTTAAGTTTTTAGGAGTGGCATAGAGTGATGTAAAAAATTCATTGTTTATATAAACGTTGATTTGATGCTCAACTATTAAAATATCGTCTTCAAATTTTACTTGTTCTCCGGTTACTTTTATCAGTCTTTTCTTGGTAAACGGTTCCAATGAAGCCATTATCTACTCTCCTTTTTTAAGAGCCTATCATTAAATTAAAATTCTCGGCGTTTTATAGATTTTCCGGGCATGTTTCGTTAACTGCTACTAACATAATTTTCTGAATTATGCTTCGTTGCAAATGCTTCATCTATGGGAAAAAATCTTCTGAATCGCCTTGTTGATTAATTAGGTATAAGCTCAAAGTATATCCGGTATGTCACAAAGAGCAGTCGTTGTAATATTTCGTTACCGGAGTTTCGATTAAAATTGTGACCGTATTGGGTAATGGGTATTAAATCGCTTTGTCAATACTGCTTAGTCAATACCGTTTATACTGTTTCCATATCTAATGGGAGAAAGAATTTTGATATTTATCCTTGAATCATAGGATAAATATCAAAATTCTCTCTGTTTTTTTAAATGGAAAGAGTAATAATCAATACCGTCACCGGTATAAAAGTTGAGGAAACTTTTTGGAAGTTTCCTCAAAGATGTAAAACCATATTATTTGAATTATTTCAGTTGAGATAAAGAAATCGCCGCTGCGGTACGTTTGCTTGCAACGGAGTTTTGAATGGCTTCTTCCGTAACCAGAGTTAAGCATGAGGTTGGGCATACTTTAACACAGGCAGGGCCGCCTTCAACACCCTTGCAAAGGTCACATTTGTTGGCAACTATGCGATCGCTGTTATCGGCTTGTTTTTCGCCCTTGCTTGAGGCAACCATATCAATGGCACCGTAGGGACAGGCTATCATACAGGTTTTGCAACCGATGCATTTGTCTGTATTAATAATTACTGCATCCTCGTATTTTGAAATGGCAGCCGTAGGACAAGCGTTCATACAAGCGGCATTTTCGCAGTGCTTGCATTGTACCGGAACTGAAATAGTAAGGGTTTTAACTATATCAAGTTTGGGATTAAAAACATATTCTTCGGGATCCATGTAGAAGATTTTGGTGCCCTCATGTGCAACAACGCATCCGATCATACAGGTTCTGCAACCTATGCATAAGTCCGGATTACCTTTTACAAAGCGAGTCATACTTCTACACCCCCTTTGTTCTTTTTAATGCCCATGTTTTTCTTGATTTCCTCGTAAGATTCCTTGACATATTTCTCTGCCCAAGCTTGGTCTTGGAGTTTTTCAAGCCTTACGGCACAGTATTTATATTCCGGAGTGTTACTTATCGGATCCAAATAAGCTGTGGTAAGCTCGTTGCAGGCACCTATCCACCATTGATAGGTCATATATGTAGCACCTTGCTTAACACGTTCTGTAGGCATAACTCTCGTAATAGTGCTTCCGCGTTTGGAAACAACCTTTATAAGTTCGCCGTGTTTCACGCCCAGTTTTTCGCAATCTTCGGGGTTCATTTGAATCCAGCCGGGTTCATCTTCGAGTTTAGACAAGGCACGGCAGTTGCCGGTCATGGTACGAACGGAATAGTGACCTACTTCTCTTACTGTTGATAAGGTAAAGGGATATTGGTCATTTTCAGTTTCACAAGGAGGACGCCATTCGGCGGCAAAGAAATTGGCTTTGCCGTTTGCTGTGGCAAATTTACCGTCCTTATGGAGATATTTTGTACCCTTGTCTTCCGGGGATTCATCACGGCAAGGCCATTGTACACAGCCTTGTTCTTCGATTTTTTCGTAGGTTGCACCCTTGAAAGAAGGCGTAAGACTACGCATTTCGTCCCAAATTTCTTTGGTATTGTTGTATTTCATGGGATAACCCATGGCTGTGGAAATTTCGCAGATGATTTCCCAGTCGGTCTTTACATCACCTTTGGGTTCCACTGCTTTGCGTACTCTTTGGAAGCCGCGATCGGCACAGGAATAAATGCCTTCGTGTTCGCCCCAAGAGGTGGAGGGCAGAATTACGTCTGCGTGTAAAGCGGTTTTGTTCATGTATATGTCTTGAACAATGACAAAGTCAATTTTGTCAAGAGTTTCTCTGATTTCGTGAAGGTCCGGGTCAGATTGAGCCGGGTCTTCGCCGAAGATATAGTAAGCATGGATTTTTTTGTTTTCGTCTTTTTCTTCAAGTACACGGCGAGGAACGTGAGTTATGGGGCTACCTACCTTGTCGGACAAGGGAACTCCCCAAGCCTTTTCGAATTTTTCCCTGACAGCATCGTCGGTTACGTTTTGATAACCGGGATAACAGTTGGGCAAGGCACCCATGTCACAGGCTCCCTGTACGTTGTTTTGACCGCGTACCGGTCCGATACCGCAATTGGGTTTACCGAAGTTACCGGTCATAAGAGCAAGACTTGCAAGACCTTTAACCACGTCTACAGCCTGAGCAAACTGGCAAACGCCCATGCCGTAAAGTATCATGGATGTTTCGGATTTTGCATAGGCTCTTGCTGCTTCCCGAATTACGTCAGCCGGAACTTTACAAATGGTTTCCGCATATTCGGGTGTATATTTTTCAACGATTTGTTTGTATTCTTCAAAGTTAAGAGTATTGTCATCAATAAATTTTTGGTCTTGAAGACCTTCTGAAATAATAACGTTTCCAATGGCATTGACCAATGCCATGTTTGAACCGCCTTTGAGTTGGAGATGTATATCCGCAATCCTTGCGGACTCCGTAACTCTGGGGTCACAAACGATAATTTTTGCGCCTTTTTGTTTTGCCTTTACGATTCTGGCGGCAACGATGGGATGAGAGTCGGCTCCGTTATAACCGAATATAAACAGAAGCTTCGCATCCTCAATTTCCGGCAGACTCATGGACATTGCACCGCTTCCCAATGAATACAGTAGACCCGCTACTGATGGAGCGTGTCAAACACGGGCGCAGTGGTCCACATTGTTGGTACCTATACATGCACGCATAAATTTTTGCATGATATAGTTGGCTTCGTTACCCGGTCCGCGGGCAGAGCCGGTACCCATAATGGAATCGGCACCGAATTTCTTCTTGATTTCGCTCAGACGTTTTGCAGTGTATTTAACGGCTTCATCCCATTCTACTTCTGTTAAAACGCCGTCTTTGCGAATCATGGGCTTGGTAAGTCTTTTGGTCAAAATTTGGGGGTCGTTTAAGAAATCCCAACCGTAATGACCTTTAAGGCAAAGGTTGCCTTCGTTGGTTCTGCCGTTTGCCGGGGTTGCACTGACAATTTTATCGTTTTCAACGTTAAGATAAAGTTGGCATCCGGCACCGCAGTAAGGGCAAGTTGTCAAAACTTGTTTTGTGCCCATCAATCGTCCTCCTTTTCCGGGGCTTATTGTATTTTGATGATTCAACGGTATACTTATGAGGAAAATTTTCCGGCAAGTTACCAAAAGTACATAATGTTTCCCGGTGTTTTATATGTACGGGAATCCACTGCCTAATTGCGGAAAAACTCCATTAATACTGTTTCTTGATATATATAGAAAAAATGCTATGATTCATAGGCGTTTGCCTTATGTCTGTTTGAGTAATAATGCTGTAAACAGACCCTGGGTACACATTATGTATGTTGTATTTTTTTCTGTATTTCTTGAAAAACAGTAAAAATCATAATACCATTGGCATCATCAACAGTTTAACAATAGGCTCCAAGTTAATGTCCCTATGAAAAATCCGCCTTTGGTTAAATTACATAATTACTAAGAGCGGACTGTTCATATTGTTAAAGTTTGGAAGGTTATTTGGTTACTGTATATAAAATATACAATATAAATTATAATAATTTACTACGTATATGTCAACCCATATATGGATTGTTAAATAAATTACTAATTTAACGATTACATAATGTTAATATTTTGTTAACAATTTCGGATAATTGGTTAAAATTTTATCATGCCGATGACTTTGTCAATTTTGCATAGCTTTATTTAACATAATTGCCGGGAAAATAACAAACCATGATAATTATGTTAAAATAATTACCGGTTTTAGTATACATAACATTGGTTAAATTGATAACAATATATAAAGAGTATATACTTTTGAAAGTTTACTCTTTATCATTGATGTTGAGAAGTAAAAATTCATTTGTGTATTTTTGATAAATTTTTCACTATGTTTCCCGATTTAAAAAACAAATCTTACAGTGGCTGAAAAGTGCTTAAATGCTTTGGTTTTTAAGTTATGTAAAACTTTCCGTATAAAAATGCCATAGGTCTGATTTTAACAGCTTCCGCAAAAGGTGTATTTCGGCTCAAAGTTATCGCACATGGGTTTTAAAAGTCTATTGACTTGATAGGACTTAGGGTCTTATAATTAATTAATTTTGCGGGAGTTCTGTCATACTTAAATAATGCTTTGCTCATCGCCTATTTCATGTTAAAGAGGTTAGGGTATGGAAGGTATGGAAGTTAATCAAATGTCTTTTTTGGTTTTGGCCGGGGGTAAGAGCAGCAGAATGGAAACCCAAAAGGCAGAGTTGGATTTTGAGGGTAAAACTTTTCTGGAAACTCTGACGGGAAAGGCGAGAAAATTGGGTTTTGGAGAGATTATCGTTTCCGGCTACCCCTGTAACGAACCGGGGACAGTCTTTGTTAAGGACGAATTGGAGCAAAGAGGCCCTTTGGGCGGTATGTATTCGGGGTTTAAGGCAGCCAAAAGCGAGCTTTGCTTTGTGGTTAGCGTTGACGCACCCCATTTGGATAATAATACAGTTTCCGCTATGATAAAATTTCATCAAACACATAACAAGCCTATTACATTATTAAGCCAAAACTCTAAAATTCAGCCTTTGATAGGAATTTATCCCACCCGTGTTTATAAAGAGATATATGAACTGATACAACATAAGCCGGCTCCGGTATTTCGGTTTTTGGACAAATACGAATGTGCGTTGTACCGGCCGGAGGAGCAAGAAGGTTCGCTTCTGAATATTAACACGCCCGAAGACTATAAAAGGTATATTGAGCAAAAAAAAAGTAAAGCTTAAGCTTCACATGATTTTAAATCTGGCGGGAGTATGTGGGAATCGAACCCACCTAAGCAGCTCTTCACTGCTCTTACCGGTTTTGAAGACCGGAGGGAACACCAGAACCCATCTACCCCCATATTCAATAATCTACCGTTATTCTAACTCAAAACGCTTATCCTGTCAAGTTTCTTGGGAAAGAAGCCGGTCTGTTTTAAACAGCATTATAAATTAACGAACATTAACTTGTATAAGAGTGAATTTTATTTAATAAAACAAGAAAAAGGGATGAAGATTTAATTTCATCCCTTTTTTGTACTGAATTCAATATAGGTTGAAGGACAAAAATAATTTTTTTTCCTTGAACCGTTGGAAAAAATCAAGTATTTTTGTCCTCTGTTTAAAATCGAACCGGTAAATATCAAGAAATACTTACTTTGTCTCCGTCATAATCGACCTTTACTTTATCGCCGGATTTAACCTTACCTTCAAGTATGCTTTCGGCAAGTTGATCCTCGATTTTGTTTTGTATTGCACGACGCAAGGGCCTTGCACCAAAGGATTTGTCGAAGCCTTCTTTGGAGATAAATTCTATGATGCTGTCTGTTAATTCTATTTCTATATTCATTGCGGATTTAACACGTTCCACCACTTCTTTGGACATTAATTTTACGATTTCTTTAACGTCCTCTTTATCAAGGGGATGGAATACGATAATGTCGTCTATACGATTGAGAAATTCGGGTCTGAAGATATTTTTTACCTCTTCCATAACCCCGCGTTTCATGTCTTCGTAAGTCTTTTGGCTGTCCTCTTCTGAAACGAAGCCCAGTTTTTTGGGAGCGATGATGTTTCTTGCTCCGGCGTTGGAGGTCATAATAAGGACGGTATTTTTAAAGTCTACTCTGTGCCCCTGTGAATCTGTAATATGACCGTCTTCAAGTATTTGGAGTAAGATATTGAATACGTCGGGATGAGCTTTTTCTATTTCGTCGAATAAAACAACGGAATAGGGCTTGCGGCGTACTTTTTCGCTTACATGACCGCCGTCGTCATAACCCACATAACCCGGAGGCGAACCGATAAGCTTGGAAACAGAATGTTTCTCCATATACTCGGACATATCTATGCGAATAATGGAATCCTCGTTGCCAAAGAGCACTTCGGACAGAGCCTTGGACAATTCTGTCTTACCTACACCGGTGGGTCCCAAGAATAAAAAGGAACCAATGGGTCGTCTGGGATTTTTAAGACCAACACGACCTCTGCGTATGGCTTTGGAGACTGCCTTAACGGCTTCGTGCTGACCGATTACGCGGTTATGGAGAATTTGTTCCATATTCATAAGGCGTTGGCTTTCTTCTTCCTGTATGCTTTTAACCGGTATTCCCGTCCAGCCGGCAACAATTTCCGCTATGCGTTCTTCGTCAACTATATGAGTGGTACTTGTATTGTTGTCGCTCCATTGCTGTTTTGCTTGTTCCAATTGAGCCTTTATTTCGTTTTGGTTATTTTTTATTCTGCCTGCTTTTTCGTATTCTTCGGTTTTTATTGCCGATTCTTTTTCCTTTTCAAGCTCGGTAAGCTTTTCTTCCAGCTCTTTAATATTGGGCGGAGCGGTAAAGGTGGTCAAGCGTACCTTTGAAGCGGCTTCGTCCAACAAGTCTATGGCTTTGTCGGGCAGGAAACGGTCGGCTATATATCTGGCGGATAAACGAACTGCCGCAACTATGGCTTCATCGGTGATTTTTACGCTGTGATGAGCTTCGTATTTGTCCCTTACACCTTTGAGCATTTCAATGGCTTCTTCTTCGGCAGGTTCTTCTACTTTTACCGGTTGGAAACGGCGTTCCAGAGCGGCATCTTTTTCAATGTGCTTGCGATATTCGTTCATAGTGGTTGCACCGATTACTTGAATCTCGCCTCTGGCAAGGGACGGTTTTAAAATATTGGAGGCGTCTATAGCTCCTTCTGCCGCACCTGCACCAATAATAGTGTGAAGCTCGTCTATAAAAAGAATTATATTGGAAGAACTTTTTACTTCGCCCAAAACCTTTTTGATTCTTTCTTCAAATTCGCCTCTGTATTTACTGCCGGCAACCATAGCTGAAAGATCCAAAGCCATAACCCTTTTTTCCTTTAGGGTTTCGGGTACGTCGCCGCTGATTATTTTTTGAGCCAAACCTTCTGCAATTGCGGTTTTACCTACACCCGGGTCGCCCACAAGACAGGGGTTGTTCTTGGTTCGGCGGCTTAGGATCTGAATTACACGTTCGATTTCGTTATTCCTGCCAATAATGGGATCAAATTTTTGCTCGTCTGCCATTTGGGTAAAGTCTCGGCTGTATTTATCCAAGGTAGGGGTATTGGTAGGTGTTTTTGCTTTTGATTGTTTACCCATGGGAGCAACTGTGGGAGATTTTTCGCCTTCGCCCAGCATACTTAAAATTTCTTCGAAAAGGTTTTGAATATTAACGTTCAATGAAAGCAATATTCTGGTAGCTATACAGTCCGGCTCTCTTAACAAAGCCAACAGGAGATGTTCCGTGCCTATATAACCGGTGCCCATTCTAAGGGTTTCTTGCAAACTCATCTCCAAAATTCTTTTGGTTCTGGGTGTAAAATCCATGTCCGTATTGGTTATGGACGGTTGTGATTCTGATATTTCAAGCAATTTTTCTTCAACTTTATATTCGGTTACCCCTTGATTGTTCAAGGCTCTCGATGCCACACCTTCCGTAACCGACAACAGACCCATAAGCAAGTGTTCTGTTCCCACATAGTTATGGCCGTAACGTGCTGCGAATTGTTGGGATGATTGTATGGCTTCACGAGCTTTTTGCGTGAATTTTCCTTGCATATGTATCCTCCTAACGTTAATGAAATCCGATTTGTTGTTGTGAATGGGGTTATGGGAATAGTACCGGAATAACCCCAAGGTTATATCTGTAGAGTATAGGAAACTTTCTAATATTTAAACTGTATTTTAAATTATTTAAGATAAATTTGATCTAATGTACTCAGCTCTTGCCACATCTCTGCCCTTTTCATCCAATTCGTAGCCTACGATTTTTTGAAGATTACCGGCTTGAATATTCATCATAATATTATAAATATTCAATTTGGGTTTTATGGTATCCAACACACCGGCAACGCAACCCAAGCGTACTTCGGACAGCAAAGTCATGGCTTCTTTTGCACTGATTTTTCTGCAGTTGGTTAATATTCCGTAAGCACGGTAAATTTCGTCTGTAAGGTCGAGTTTTCTAAGGTTAAATGCATGGTCTCGCAAGAAGTTTTCTTTTTCGATTATTTGGTTTGTTACATTTTTTAAAGCATTTATTGTTTCTTCTTCTGTTTTACCAATGGTGATTTGGTTTGAAATTTGGTATATGGAGCCTAAAGGCTCTGTGCCTTCGCCGTAAATTCCTCGGACGGTCATACCGAATTTGCTTAGTGCTTGCATGATATTTTTTAACTGCCCGGTTTGCTCCAGTATGGGAAGATGGAGCATAAAAGATGCCCTAAGTCCGGTGCCTGTATTTGTGGGGCAAGCGGTCAGATAGCCGTAGTCTTTGTCAAAAGCGTATTCTATGCTTTCTTCTATGAGATTATCTATATTGTCAGCCAATTGCCAGGCTTCGTCTATTTTATCGGCGGCAAATATGCTTTGTATACGAATATGGTCTTCTTCGTTGAGCATAATGGATACAGATTCATCGTCTCGAAGCAAAACACCTTTGTTTTTCGTATTTTTCATAAATTCGGGACTTATAATGTGGCGTTCCAGCAACATTCTTTTTTCTGTATCGCTTTTTCCTTCCATAGGTATATATTCAAAAAGTTCGGAAAGGAAACTTCGGCCGTTTTTAATGGTAGATACGGCTTCTTCTACCATATTTTTGGCTTGTTCGCCTTCGAGAAACCTTGAAAAAGGATATTTCTTTAT
>CAYXWM010000026.1:0-35272 GCA_964468805.1 uncultured Defluviitaleaceae bacterium | reverse complement strand
GAGTGGTTAATCATAAGAAGTTGCAGAACGGCTCTATATTGCTGTTCCATAACGATGCCAGAGATACACCAAAAGCATTGCCGTCTATTATTAAGCAACTGAAGGCAAAGGGTTATGAGTTTGTGCCGCTGTCAAAGCTGATACACAGGAAGGATTTTATAATTGACGGTGAGGGTAGGCAGAAAATAAAACAGGCTCCGGAAAAGACTGAATAATCTAGGAATTGGATAAGTAAAATCACCTTCAACGCAAAAGCAGAGTAATTTCTCATTGATAAACACAATGGGAAATACTCTGCTTTTGCTGTTTTACAATAAAAAAGGATTTCTTATCCTCTGAATAGTTTCACAAATATGCTACGGAAATCTCTGATTCGCTCAACGTTTATTGATTAACTGCAGATTTTTTGTGGTATTTTGACTTAAAATGATAATAAAACGTTTTGGTGAGTGACAGGTATATCTGTTGACACTAACCGGCAGTTATGTTAGCGTTGTATGATAAAGTGAATAATGCCCTGTGATAATTTACTATCCCTGCCAAATGAATGAAATCATTTTTGTAGAAGATACTTTTTTTGTTCCGGTAACGCAACGGATACTTATATGCTTCATATTCTTGTGCCAAATTAGACGTGAACTTAAATCTAAAAATCTGATGGGGGTATATGTCATGGTCAAAAAACTAATTGTATTGTTTATATTAGCAAGTATTATTACCATTACTGTAATACCATGTTTTACCCCTGCGTCTACTGATACAAACAACAGATTATCGGCAGAAAATCCTATAGAGCAGCAGAAAGGAATCGTGCTTGATTACAATATAGAAAAATGCAATTTTCTTCCGTATAGCCGTTTTTTGAATAAGAATAAAGTCCTCATAGCCCCGGAGAAGTACAAACAAAGCATGATCGAAGAAATTAAACGTACCACTTTGGGGAAGTATTATAAAAACGGAGTGCTTAACTACTGTAAAGACATTGAGAATGTTGAATTTATAGAGGATATTCTTCTTGAAAGTAAGGAGCTGGTTATAAATGATATATCCAATGAGGGGCCTTTAAATTATGATATAATTCGGTATTTATCCAATTTAGAGAAGTTAAAAATAGAGAGGGGCATGGATAATGAAGAAGATAAAATACTGCTTGAGGAAATAAAGAAATTAAAAAATTTAAAATATTTGGATATTAGTAATTTTTCCTTTAAAGATACTAAAGAAGTTACTAAGATTCTATCATCTATGAAACAATTGGAAGGCCTGCATTTTAGTCTTACTATTGATGATTATACGTTTTTGGAATCTCTTCCAAATTTAAAAGCATTAGATATATCCGGTAATCATAACTATGATTTAACATCAATCGGAAAATTAACACAGCTTAAAGAGCTGAAAATCAATAATTTAAACAGTCATGAGTCTCATGGTCACAAATCGTTGGATCTCACTCCCCTTTCTTCCTTGACACAATTAGAATATTTGGATATATCTAATACATATACAGATGATATTACTCCCCTTGCTTCTTTGGCAAATTTAGAATACTTGGATATCTCCGGTACATGTGTAAATGATATTACCCCTCTTGCAGGCTTAAAAAAGCTGAAACATTTGAAGGTTTCCGATATGCTTAAATTTAATGAGTTTAATAAAGTTTATGACAGTCGTGAAATTAATCTTGCTCCTCTTGCACAAATCCAGAACCTTAAGTCCTTAAGATTGGGATATATTGATTTACCGGAAAATATTCGAATAATTAGCCGATTAAGCGAGTTAGAACAGTTAAGCGTATACGAAAAAGGTATTGATATATGGTCTGAACTCAAAAACTTTAAAAAACTAAGGGTTTTGGACTATCATTGTACAGGCAGTTTAGAACTTGACTTTTCATTTGCCGAGAAATTATCAAATTTAGAGGTTCTTGATCTTAGCAACACTTTAAAAGATATCCTTGAGATTAAAAAGCTGAAAAAGCTTCGAGCCCTAGAATATTCTGTGTATAATGATGACTGTGAACCGGTAACAAGTGATTTTTTTTATGGGTTTGAAAAATTGGAGGTGTTATATTTAAATTACCCTATTGACGGACTATTAGGATTGGAAAAATGTAAAGAACTCAAAATTTTATATATAGATGAAAATGCACCATATAAGAACGTTAATCCTACTTTCCTAAAAGGATTGAGCCGGCTTGAAATGGTAAGAATGCCGCAGCAAGGTATTGACGATTTGAGTTTGTTCGAAAACTGCCCACATTTGAAATACCTCCACTTATTCGGAGGAGGCAATATAACTGACCTATCACCCTTAACTGTCACAAGCAAATTAGAGAATTTATCACTTTGTGATAATAAAATAAAAGATTTAAGCCCTTTGGCGGGTTTATACAACCTAAAAACCCTTATTCTAAACAATAACCAAATCACGGATCTTACGCCCTTGAAGCCGTTGCTTTCATCAAATCATGGGGTTGTGCTTTTTTTGGAAGATAACTTTATCAGTGACATTAGTCCGGCCGTAGGGGTATTCTATACTTATTATAACGGCAATTATAGCGCAAATGATGAGGAGTACATAGAATATATAGAAAATGTTGATAACGTCTTTATACATAGAAAATTTCTTGAATATGACCGAAGTTCCCTTCTGGATAACCCGCTTAGATATAAGAAACATAATATCTTTCCGGTACCCGTGTTTCCTCTATTTAATGAATAAGTCACTACCGCCTATTCAGATTTATGGTACATAGAAAAAAGGTATTGCATTGTCGGAAAATATTCAAATACCATAAAAGGAAAATCAAAAAGAAAACTATTCAAAAAATAACTTAAGCATTAAACGGCATTGGAGAATCATAGGTTTAATGGATAAAGAAAAAATTGAAGAAGCGTCGTAAGCTTACACCGGTAAAATTATAGTAGTTGTGGACAGTTGGGATTGGATGAATAAGGGCGTTGATTTCGAGATAAACCGAGTGGTTAATCATAAGATATTACGAAACGGTTCCATTTTGTTATTCCATAACGATGCCAGAGATACGCCAAAAGCATTGCCGTCCATTATCAAACAACTAAAAGAAAAGGGTTATGAGTTTGTACCGCTTTCCAAACTGATACACAGGAAGGATTTTATAATTGACGGCGAGGGTAGGCAAAAATTAAAACAGGCTCCGGAAAATACCCCGGCCAATACTCAATAGCAAAACTGCTTTAAAAAGGTCAAAGCCTGTAAACCACATGTTTACAGGCTTTATTTGGAATATAGATTAATTCAGCTTGAAATACTATTTTTCGGTAATTGACGTTTGAATATGGGGAGTATTCTGGGGCAAAGCTGATGTATCGCTATCAAATATATCCTCAGAACCCGGATCCGTATCACCGCCGGTATCGCTACCCGTATCATTTTCATCCATATCGGATTCTTCATCGGAATCAGCTTCTGTCTTATCATCCTCTTCCGCATCCGTATCGTCTGTTTCGCTGTTATCGGGAACAAGAATTTCTTCGTCCGGTACATCTTCTGCATCTTCTACATATTCTGTATCTTCTGCATCAAAGATGAAATTAAACAACGAAAATGGTCTTTGAATAATATTGCCGCTGACATCACATTCAAAAAGATTGAATTTTTGGCTGTTTAGGTTTTCAAAGGTGGATTGAATATACCTTGCTCCGTTTTCCATACTGTTATTTGATACGGTAAGTACATGACCGCTCTTATTGTTAACCAAAACAAAGTTTAAGTCTTTCAAGGAAAGTTGGGGTAACCATCTTTGGCTTTTGTTTAGAGCACTGAAATAAGTAAGCCATGTCAATTTCCCGTTATCGGTACTTTCCGCCTCTATATCCAAAAGAAGATTGGACTTGGGGTCTTTTATGATGAAAGTACCGTCGTTTTGTTTTTCAAACTTCCAAACCTGCTGACCTCTGTTTAAGGGCTTTTGAGAAATACGTCCAAGGGCAGCTCGGATTTCAGCCTGTGCATATAGTCCGCTGTCAACTCCGGAAATCAGGTAATAACCGGGTTTTACAGAAACTTTGTAATTGTTAAGCTTATTTTCCGCAAGGTGAATTTCAAAGACAGTAGAGGTCTTGTCTTGGAAAATTCTTTGAGCAAAGCTGTAAAGCTTGTAAAACTCACTTTGCTGCTCCTCGGGAATCATGTCGCTTGCCATGAGATATTCTGCGTTTGCCAGAAGCACCCACAAATTTTCTCTCTGACTTTCGCTTGCAACTGTATTTTTGTCTTCGCCCGCTTTAGTTATAGCAAAGACTTGATGTGGTTCGTTGTTATATCTGTTAGTTTGAATCAAAGCACCGGGATTTTGGTTGGCACCGGCTATTTCCCAGCTTAAACCGTTGCTTGAATTTGTAACCCTATACTGTTCCGATTTATTAAATTCTGCCTTCCACTTAAAGCTGTTGTCGAATTTATCGTAAGTATCCAATACTAAATTATTTCCATTAGCCTTGAGATACAACCCTGAGTCAACATGCATAAAGTTATAACGGCAGTTGCCCAGAGGAATTACCTTCCATAAGCTCTTAATATCATCTAACGGCATTTGTGCCACTTTACAGTTGATTTCTCCTTCAACCGGTTGAAGATAATATTGCGTATTTGCAGAAACAGTTACAGTTGAAATAATATAATTTCCGGCTGCCAACTCTTTGTTAAATTGGACTTCATCCAGCTTGGCATTTAGTTTTCTTAAATCATAGGCGGAAATTACATTTCTTTGCAGTGCATGACTGACTGTTCCCAACACAGCTTCATAAGCGGCTAGGTTAGCGGAAGGAATCCAACCGTTTTGTCGCAAGCCCAGTGCAATTTCGTAACGCATACTTAATTCGTGTTTGTCATCATCAGAAACCCGGTCATTTATTCCTTGATTTTCCGGATAAATCAGTGAAAACCTTTGGTTATTGGAATTAGCGTCTGTATCTTGTACTGCCGTTTCTCTTGAATTACTGAGAATACTCAGCACTTTATTGCTCTTTACGTTGATAATTTTCAAGTGATTTGAACTATCAAACTCTAATCTCCATTTTTGATGCGAGATTTGATCACATGAGTTCAGTACCGCCGATACATTATTGTCCGTGGAACCGTACCGGGCTTCAAGGCATAACATGGTTTCGGCATCGTATATGGTATAAGTACCATCGGTATTACGGCATAACTTCCATAATTGGTTAATATCATAGGGCTGAAGTAAAGCAACCGAGCCGGGGTTTTTATTGTCAGCCTGCAGGTATCTTTCTCTTTGCTTAACCTTAATCAGATAGTTGCCGCTTATTATTGAATCGTTAGCCAAAGTCCGTATAGCAGAGCTTACCTCCAAATCGCTTTGAGAAGGTTTTGACAGAATTCGATTTGCCAAGGCAATGTCTGTCTCAAGGATTCCGGCATGGTTTGCATCAACAACATCAGTTCTTATGTATGCCTCTGCTTTGTCTGCAGCATTACGCAATTCCGTAAGTTTAGATGCCGAAGCTTGAGCAGCCTCACTGCCGGAGATAGGCGTTATTTCTATCTTTTTACTGTTATCATCGTAGGTATTTCCCGGATAAAATATCTTTAAAGTCTCGCAATTCATAAGTATATAGTAATTACCGTCGGAATAGTTAACATTCCATTGTTGCCTTTTTGAACCGTTAAAAGGCTTTTGGGCAATGTTTGACGGAGTAATGGTACTATAATCTGTTGGCTCCAAATAGGTATTGGAGTATATATCCCTAATAAAATATTTACCTTCCGATGTCCTTATCAGTTCCCATACGTCATAAATACCGAAAGAATCGGAGTAGGTCGATTTATAGTTTTCGTACTTGTTGAAAAATCTAAACCTATATAATCCTTCTTCAAGAGTTCTTGGTACTAAGGCGTTAATTTGATTGTTCAGATAGTTGTAAACAGTTGTTACCTCTTCTAAAGTAACCAAGCGTTTTTCATTAACGACTTTGGCAGCGTTTAAGGCATTTACAAAGGCAGCTGCGTTTGTTGATGGATCCCTATAGTCCCAAGAATTAAGTGAAGAAGCCTTGGCAATTAAAATGAAGAGGCTGTTTAACGCCTCTGGCGTAGCCTTTTGATATTGAGTATTGGATGGCAAAACAAGCTTAAACTGCTGATTATAATTGGATACGCCACCGAAACTTGTTTGATAGCAATTCATAGCACCTGTGGTTTGGGCTGTTAAGGTTAAACCGCTTCTATCGTTAACTAAACGGTAGTAATCACCTTCAACATGAACCAAACTCCATTTTTGGGAATTGAGGTTTGATGCCGGTCTGCATACTATCTCTTCCCTATCGGCGCTACCGTAGTTTAAAGTATCTGCATAAGTATTATCTTTAAGGTTCTTAATTTTATATGTTCCGTCAAGTTGGTATTCCAAAGCCCAAACCCGGCTTTTATCTGCAGATAAGCCGCCGGATAACAGATAATTTGTAGAACCGCTGTTACCGGCATACAGTTGGTGTATATTGTTTCGCATAACCAAGCCGTAAAAACCTTCCTTGGATTGGTTGGGGTCAAGCCTTTGCAAACCGGATATGGCTAGCTTAAGATTTTCCGAAGCTTGGTTTACATACGATTGTTGACCGGGATAAGCTGATGAATCGCCATACACTGCATTGGCACGCATGAGAGCATTTCTAAACTCTGTTGCACCCGGGTCTTTATATTCTCTGGGGTTGAATGTGTAAGCTTTGTTAATTGTGTTTAGCAATTCGGACTTGTCCGCATAGGTTACATATCTTACAGAAACCCCAAGCATATCAACGTTTTCCGGATAAATATATATTGTTGTCAAGCCCTGCCTTATTACTTCTGTTCGAGTAAGGGTGGAGGCTCCAACAGCAACTACATATTCACAACCGGATTCCAGATAATATGATGTTTTTCCGTTTAAGGTACGTGAAGTCATAGACTCTGCTTTGTTTAAAGATTTGTTAACTACTTTTTGAACGTAGAACCAACTTGGCCCGTATTTACGTAATCCGGTAGCGGAACCATCATTGTACCTGCCGGGTTCTATTTCATACCACCCTGAATTCTCCATAGTGAAAAATACATTTATAGAATCTGTATGAGAGATGTTTCTGCCTATCCATCTATACAGCCATGAATTGCCTGCTAAGGGCTTGTATGAGCCAAAGGTCATGGTCTTAAATGCCGGATTAATCATGGCAACCGGTTTAAACTCGATTACAGTATCAAATACAGAACGCTCTACGTATTCTTTCATTGCGTCTGAAGGTATAGATACGTTGTTGTCATAAGTCTTAACCTTGCCGTAAACCCCTGATGGGCTGTAGGTGAAAGAGCCTTGGGCAATTTTGTTGTTATATACAATAAATGTAGCGTATTTATGGTAATAATCGTAGGCGTTAAGCAAGGCTCGTCTGCCTGAATGAGCCTTCACCGTCATTCCCACGCCACTTTCAACGCTTTCATTCACACTTACTTCCAATCCGGCTTGAATAGCAACAGTGGCACTGACCTTATCAATAGCCGGTAAAGAAACGCCAACACCTGCGGAAATCATAACATTTGTTTTATGATTCATTCCGGTAGATCTCGCTCGGTTTAATTCACCTTCAGAGCCTGAGGTTATGAAATTACTTCCTATTAGGCTTCCGTCGTTTTCATAAATCCATCCGTCTCCCAAATCCGCCACATAGAAACCGTTGGGAAGATTGGCTGCGGATATAAGATTGGTGTTGTTTCTGTTGGGATTGGTGCTGCCGGCACCTTGAAATTTATTTTCCGGGTCTAGAGTGTCTACTATATGAGTGGATTCAACCTCACCGGTAGGTTTTCCGGAAGCATCGGTTTTTAGCTTTTTGATCTTTATTTGTCCGGTTGTCCCGGTACGATTTGAACCAAAGGAAAGCGACCTTTCTTCAGGTACTTGAGGATTGCTTACCTGTCTTGATGCGGTTTCCTCCAGTATCTTGTAATCTTTAAAACCTTCTCTGTCAAAATACACATAGGTTGCTGTAGAGCCTGAGGGTATTAAATTTTCAACCATATGTATGGTTTGACCGCCTGAAACTCTTGCCATGTTATACTTTTTATTAATGGTATAAAGTTTGGCATAGGCTATTTTGCCTTCGGGTACGGGAATTGTGGCAACCGCACTGATTGTACTTGTTTCCGTATTGGCAGTTTGATAAGCCAGATTTAAGGCACCGGTAAATTTGCCGGCTGAAAAATCTGCGGTAATGCTTGCATTAACGCCCACAATTGCTTGGGAAGTTTTTTCTTTTGTAACCGCTCTGCTTAAAGTTAATTTTCCTGATTGACCGTTGCCTTCCATCATCCCGGAGGTTACAAAATCATTTGCTTCGGATAATATCCAGCCGTCGCCGTAGTTAATTATATAATCACCGTCGGAGAGGATATTTGGGTCGTAATTTTGACCTCTGTTTTCTGCCCTAACGGGATTGTTTTTTGAATCGTAGAAAATTTGACGTACATTGGTTACTTCGCTGCCTCCGTTTGGAAGAGAGGTTACTTTTTCAAGTGTAAGCAATTGACTGCTGTCATTATTATCCACGCTTACAAAGCTTATTCCCATGAGTGATTCTTTAAGTGCTTTGCCGTTTCCTCTGCTTGTAAGACGATATTTTCCGGCATCGGCATCAGCCTTTGTCTGTGCTGCCACATCAAATTCTTGCATCCAATTACCGGTAGCCGATTTATGTTTAAGAGCAGTTCCAGAGGGTTCAAGCATTTTGTTGCTTTGTAAGGCTTCAATAACGAATATATTTGGAGAGGTTATCTTTATTTTAAAGATCTGCTCATACTGATTATATTTAGTGCTTGAAAGCGTTACAGAACCGCCTTCATCATAATTTGCAACAGTCAAATACTTGCCTGAAGGCGTTTTGATTCTGTAATAACCCTGCTCGGGAGTAAGTTCGGAAATAAGACCTTTTATGGCGTTGTTAATACGAGTAATTGCATCATCTACCTGACTTTGAGTAAGTATGGTCAGGTTTTTAACGTAGTGACCGTTTTCCACAGCTGCAACAAGGCTGCTCCATGAGCTTGCCTTATAATTATCGGGTGATAAAGCCCCGGCTCTTTGTAAGGCTTCAAGCAAAGCGGATTTATTGGGTGCCGCCAGAGTTGTATTTTTCATTTCTACCTGAACCTTTGTAACATGTTCCGGCTCAAAAGTAATATAAGTTAAGCCCTGCCTTATGGTGCAAACTCCGCTTGAAAGAGAAGAAGGCCCCAATATGGCTATGTATTTTTTGCCTTGCTCCAGGTAAAGGCTGTGTATATATTGAGTGTAATTATTTTGCTGATAAGTGCTTGTAATATCCGAGAAAATTTGTCGTGCGATTCTTCCGGAGTTATCCAACTCATAGAAAATAATGTTTCTCGGACCGAATTTAGCTACGCCCGATATATAGGCAGATGTTCTTGAGCCTTCGAAAGTATATGCTCCGGTTCTGCTTACTTGAAACTTTACTCCGTATTGCTCCAAAGGATTTACGGAACGACCGTTATCCCAATAATTCAAGTAATTACCTCCGGTCTGTATAACCGGCACCGTTCCTATATCCTTAAATTTAAGATTGGGGTCAAGAATCGAACCGCTCAACTGACCGGACAAACCTTGTTTTCCGAAAACGCTGCGTTCCAATGCCTCTAAGCTTATAAGAGTATTAAAACTTTCGGTTTTTGGATAGGTATAAGCCTTGCCGTATATACCCGTGGGTATATAGGTATCTGCTTCGTTAACTATGGTTTTTCCCGAAATTTGATAAGTGGTGTATTTTCGGAATATTTGATAGCCTTTAAGATAAGCATTACTGTCACCGGGTGCGGTTAGGCCCACATAGGCAGAGATACTTTCTTTATCGGACCATTTGTATTCACCGGTGACGGAGATAGCCTCCTCAACAAACTTTCCGGAGAAATTTGCCGAAGGGTTTACTTTAAAAACATTGGAAGAAGCACTTGAATGTGTTCTTGAAATATTGCCGGCAGAGCCGGAATTAATCATTTGTGTGCCGTAAAGACTGCCTTCATTACCCTTGACTATGCCGTCGCCTATGTATACAACATAAACTCCGTCCGGCATGGTGGCTAAATTACTTGCTACCGTAGACCTGCCGGAGTCCGTTGAATATTTTGAGGCAGAAACAGGTGTGCCGGAAGTATCGGTATTTACCTTGAATATTTGACCGGCTTGGGTTTTCCCGCTTGAATCTGCCATGCGACTTTCACCGTAAGGCTCTGCAAAGAAGGCTTGGGATGTTTCCTCAAATTGCATTCGAGGTTGACCCAACACGCAGATGTCGTCAAATATCATCATTTCCCCGTAATCAATATTTTCGTCTCGGGGTACAGAGGTATATTTGGCTGTATAACCTACAGGCTCGTAAACATAACGTTGGCTTGTTAATACTCCGTTTTTATATTCAGCATATTCATATTTTTGAGAAATGGTATATAACTTTGCGTAGGTTTTTTTGTCGGGCTGAGCAGCCACCACCATTTCAGCTTCTATAGTTTTGGAATCTTCCTTGGCATAGGTAAAGGCGTAGGACAAAGCCTCCTTAACCATACCCAGATTTAAGCTTGTTGTTGACTCTGCCTTGACCTTATCCGTAAAGGTTTTTGTTACAGAACGCTTTAGAGACATTTCGTGGTTTAAGCCCTTCTCGGAAGCATCGTAAACTACGGATGTAACAAAATCATCTTTATCGCTTCTGATCCAGCCGTCGCCATGGTCTATAACAAAGTGCCCGTTTGCTGATATTTGATTAACCGGATTAACGGCTTTTAATTGTTTTGAAGCCGTTAATTCTATTTGATATATTTTTGAAGCTCCGGGTTCTATGTAATTTTTTGACTTGAGATTATCTATAGCATTTTGTAAATCTGCCAGCTTTCTGTTAACGGTGGATTGAGTTAAAGTACTGTTGTTTTGATTAAACACAGCTTCCGCTGCTGCCAAGACTGCCTGCAATGCCGCAAAAGTTTCTTGAGTATAATCGCTTGATTTTAAGGTTCTTGCATAGTCTATTTTCTCTTTTAAAAGGGTTTTGTTAATTACTGTACTGCCGCCTAGGGTTAACTTTAATTCCAGCCCGTAAATTTCTAAGGGTTGATAGTTTACGGTTACCCCGTCTATAACCTTGGACGAAGGTGATTTCAAAGTTGTTGGCCCCATAACAGCCGCATATTTCTTTGTTTTATCCAGATAAATTACGTACTTTCCGGAGGACAAGTCATAGTCTATCAAAGAATAGACACCGTCACCGGAAAGCTCATAAAACCTTACCATATCAGGCCCGTGTTTGATTTGACGACGGTTTGGCAGAGTTCTTGTACCGTATACTCTACCCGGGTCTAGGGTATACATTCCGTTTTCCGAAACAGAAAATAAAAGGTTTACCGTCATTGATGAAGAAACTCTGAAACCGTTTTGATTATCGTCCCAGTAGATATAACCTTGATTGTTGGCGATGTTTACCAAGCCTGCATCTGCAATAACGTTATGGGAAAAATCATTTAAGGAATAATTGTTAAAGGTTTCGAAAACATTTCTTATACCCATTTCCTTTAAATCGTTTGTGTTAATGGCGGCAGATTCGGAAAACGATCTTATCTTGCCGTAAATACCGCTTGTGGTGTAGGTTTCGGTCTTTTCTTTCAAAGCACCGCCTTCAACCACAAAGGTAGTAAATCTCTTATTTACGGGGTAAGACTTCATGTAAGCCTTTTTGTTGGATTCGGTTTCACATTCAAAAGAAGTTTTGGTAGTAACCCCTTCTTTGTTGCTTATGCTGAAACCACTGCTGATAGCAGCCTTGACTATACCCAAATCGATGGTAGTGGTTAATTTGGCTTCGTGTACCATTTCCGTTGTATGGGTTACGCTTGAAGATAACTTACCTTTTGTGCTTGAAGGAATAACCTCGGTTGAAATTAGCTTTGATTCTCCGTCCGAAAGCCAACCGTCACCCCTGTTAATCATATATGTACCATTGGAAAAGCTAGTAAGGTTTCCTTGTGCAAAAGGGTCTTTTGCACGGAATCTTTCCAAGATTTCCACGTCACTGCCGTTTTTTCTGATTTTTATGATTTCCAAAGTATCGTCGTTGGCAGCATATGCTCTTACTCTGCCCAGTTCTTCCGCAGACATTGCGGTAGGCATGGCGGATCTTGATTGAGCATCGTAGAGGTTTCTTTCTGTTGCTTCATACAACAAACCCGTATCTAATTTTTCACCGGGTTCAAAAATATGATATGTAGAGGTATAACCGCTTGTTTCATACTTAAATTCCTGAGATACTACTTGCTTTGATTGCACTTTGCAAATTTCATATTTTTGATTGGTGGTATAAAGCTTTGCATATCCCATTTTACCCATGGGAACATCTACATTGCTTGAAGCACTTACGGTACCGCCTTCGGAAAAACCTTTTTCAAAAGCAGCCGTAATACCCAGTTTAAGTACCTGAATGCTTATATCAATTTTTGCGCCGAATGTAGAGTTGGTAGTAACAGTTTTTGTGACAGATTGTGATAAAGATATTTTTTGTTTAAAAGAATTGCCTTCCAATATTGCCGAGGCAATAAGGTCTTTATCTTCTGCCCTAATCCAACCGGGGCCGTGGTCTATAATGTAGACCCCGTCTTCCAACTTTAAGGGATCAAAGACACCGGTCATTTTGGTTGCTTGTCCGGTAGAAGTGTTAAGTTTTGCAAAAGAAGTATTTGCGTACGATGTCGTTGCAGCAATTACATTTAATAATGATTCATTTGAGTTTAAGAACATTAAAGCACAAATAAACAATACTGCCATTCTGAATAGTCTACCTTTACGTTGCATAAAACACTCCTCAAATTATATAAATAAAATATGTACCACCTTTATATCACAGCCCATAAAGTCGGGCAATACGTTTTACTTTAGTTTTACAAAGCCTATACAGAACTCTTAAATTCAGGGTGCTGTATTGGGATTTTTAGAAATAAACTCGGCAAAATATAGGCGAGGACAGTTGGATTGGATGAATAAGATGTGGATTTTGAAATTAACCTGATATTCCATAACCATACAATAGATACGCCAAAAGCATTGCCGTCCATTATCAAACAGATTATAAGTTTGCACCGATTTCCAAACCGGTTCATAAAAATTATTTATAATTGACGGAGGAGGTTGATGAAATTAAAACCGGCTCCGAAAAGACTGTATGGCGTGGGATAGGCTTTAAAAAATAACTTATAAACAAAAGCAGAGTAATTTCTCATTGATAAACACAATGTGAAACACTCTGCTTTTTTGTTGTATATATTTCTACAAAAAAATAAGCCGTATTTAAAGTAACAGCTTATCACAAATATTATTTATTTCCACTCTCCTATAGCATCCAGCATTGTCTGTATATGAAGCTCCATTTCCTTTCTGGCTGTATCGGAAAAACCCAGTTTTATTGCGTTTAGGATGGATTTGTGGCTTCGGCAGGATTCTTGAAGGAAAGAGCGTAAAAGCTCCCCGGGCACTTCAAGGCTTAGGGAATTGCGATAACGCAAAAGCTGATATTCCGTTGTTTTATACATGGCAGAAATATAAGGATTTCTCGCCGATTTGATAACTATTGAATGAAAAGAGGCGTCGTGGTCCGCCTGGGCACTTATATCATTAACAATGATTTTTTCAAAGCCCTCAATGCTTTTTTCCAGCTCTTCAATTTCTTCTTTATTAATACGGGAAGCACTTAAATAAGCCGCATAGCCCTCTAAGCAAAAGCGTGATTCATAAAGCTTTCGGCATTCTTGTTTTTTCATTGGAACAACGCAAAGGCTTTTACCTGCCTTTTTAAGCAGACCGTCGGCACATAAACTTTTAAGGGCATGATTAACCGGCGAACGGCTAACCCCCAGCATATCGGCAAGCTGCTTTTCGTTTAATTTTGTTTCCGGCAAGATTTGAAGCTTTACAATGTCCTCAAACAAAGATTGATAAATAACATCACTCAAGGTCAAAAAAGGATTTGCCTTTAGCCTTTCCTTAAGATTGTTTATGTCCAAAGTCGTCGCCCCTTTTAAAGCACAGCAGGAGGTAATCGATAATAGCTCGGCGATTAAACCTACTGTCAAGCTGTCATAATAAATTACCCGGAAAATAACAATTATTTTATGCACCCCATCCGGTTTTTAGAAATCGTAATAAATGAGGAGCATATAAACAAAAGCACAAGTATGTAATCAACACAATTTAAGCATGGTTTTTTGGGCATAAGAGTTAAAAAGTATTCCAAATGCACAAATTTTGACTTTAAAAAAACCGGTATAGTATAATTAAACCCAAAATATTCAGCTTTTTATAACCCCGACTTGTGCTGTTTCATGAAATTTTTACAAAATGTCGAGTAATTACATATTTAATTAAATTCTGTAGGAATTTACGTTAATATAACACATTGCCGGGTTATTGAAAAGCCTTTATTGATAAAAAATCGGGAGGTTGTTATGTCCAACAAGCTGAAAGAAAAAGTCGCAAGAGGAGAAAAAATTCTGGGTAGCGTTTCACATCTGGGAAGCGGCACAGCTATTGAATGCATGGCTCTTGCCGGGTTGGATTTTGTGGTGATTGATGGCGAACACGGTCCCTTTAGCTATCAAGACGCCATGGACTATGTGCGTGCGGCGGAAGCAAAGGGCATTGTGCCTATAATCAGAGTTCCGGATTATACTCGTCCATCACTTCACAGGATGATAAACTGCGGTGCAAAGGGCATTATAGTACCCTGTATTGAGAACGTTGACGAAATAAAAAAACTACTGGAACAAGTTAAATATTACCCCATGGGTAAGCATTGCTTCCCATATGCCAGAAATTCAGATTGGTCTCACAGAAGTTACGGACGACTGACTGATTTTTTCAAGGAAGCAAACGACGAGGTTATAGTAATACCGCAATGTGAAACCGTGGGTTGTCTTGAAAACATTGAAGAAATAATTAACCTTTACGGCATAGACGGCATATTCCTGGGGCCCTACGACTTAACCACCGACATGGGCATACCGGGGCAATTTGACCATCCCGATTATTTAAAAGCTCGCCAAAGAATCCTTACTGCTTGCGAAAATGCAGGCAAAGTTGCGGTTGTGTTCTCACCCAATGCAGAGGCTGCTATAAAAAATCTGTCGGACGGCTTCTCGGGCACAGCTATAAACATCGATACCGTTGTTTTCATGAACGCCTTTAAATCTCTGGTTAATGAAATAAGGAGCGGTATCTAACCGTATAAAAATGTGAAAATTCCCGGGGATTTAATTTGCTTAGTAAATTTTACGACTATGCGTAACTCATGCTAAATACTAAAAGAAAGGGCGTAAACCGACAATGTTCGCTGATAGAATGAGCCGTGTTAAAGGCAGCATTATTCGAGAAATACTCAAATTCATGTCAGACCCGGAAATAATCTCTTTTGGCGGCGGAAGCCCTGCCAATGAATCATTCCCCATAGAAACTATGGACGAAATAATCCACGAAAGCATTGCAGCTCACGGTGCCAAAATTTTTCAATACGGCATTACCGAAGGCTGGCTGCCGCTACGAGAAGCTTATACGGAGCATATAGTGCGGCCGCGAGGCGTTGAGGCATCTTTAGAAAACGTTATCATCACCACAGGCTCTACTCAGGGAATTATGTTGGCATCAGAGGTTTTTCTCAACGAGAATGACGTGGTTTTTGTTGAGTCACCAACCTTTTTAAGTGCATTAATGGTATTTAACAAACTTAACTGCCGTTGTGTGCCTATAGAGACCGACGAGCAGGGGATTATTATTCAAGACCTTGAGGAAAAAATAAAGTTACACAATCCCAAAATGCTTTATTGCGTACCCACATTCCAAAACCCCACAGGTAAAACTCTTCCCGCTGACAGGAGAAAAGCTGTGGCAAAACTGGCTTCCGAAAACAATTTTATTGTTTTGGAGGATGACCCCTATTGTGACCTTAGGTATTTTGGTGAATTTTTATCGCCCATTAAGTCATATGACAGCACAGGCAATGTAATTCTCTTAAACAGCTTTTCAAAGAACATTGCCCCGGGTCTGCGTGTGGGTGCTGTTGTGGCAGAGCCGGAAATCATAAAAAAAATGACTGTTGCCAAGCAATTCGCCGATACCCATACCACAATTTTGACCCAGGAAATATGTGCTCAATTTTTAAACCGAGGGCTCTTGCCGGATCATTTGTTGAAAATAAACGGGCTATATAAAGAACGAATGCTTACTATGCTTTCCTGCATAGATAAATACTTTCCTGCCGGTATAAAATACACTCGAGCGGATGGCGGATTGTTTACTTGGGTTCAACTGCCTAAAGGTATTAATGCCAATCACCTTTTGGAGTATTGTACAAAGGAGCATAAGGTGGCTTTTATTCCGGGTTCCCCGTTCTTCATTAATCCCGATGAGGGCAACGGCTTTATCAGGATGAATTTTTCGTCCAATACACCGGAGCGTATTCAAGAGGGCATGAAAAAATTGGGCGATGCCATTTGCAAATTTACAGGTGAATAATTAAACAACTGCAATTGAAATGTTTGCGAGAGATTTTGTCAGCAATACAGCCGAATTAAGCATAAATCGGAAGCGGATAACCCAAAAACACATTCGCCTCCGACAACCCCAAATTTACTGAATAAGAAATTGTACCTCCAAAAAATACTACGAGGTGGACAATTATGGATATTAAACATCTTGCGGAAAAGTATAACGAATATATTATTGAAAAAAGACGATGGTTTCATCAATATCCTGAGTTAAGCGGGCATGAAGTCAATACCACTAACGAAATAATTAAGGAATTGGAGAGCATGGGGCTTAAACCCCGGCGACTTGAAGGGATTGAAGGCTGTTATGCCGACCTTGTAGGCGACAAAGATGGTCCTATAGTTATGCTTCGAGCCGACATAGATGCCATCGCCGCAACAGAGGAGACAGGACTGCCCTTTGCATCTGCATATCCGGGCGTTATGCACGCCTGCGGTCATGATTGTCACATAGCCGTGCAACTTGGGGCGGCAAAAATCCTCACAGAATTATCTCATAAAATAGCCGGCACGGTACGTTTTTATTTCCAAGCCGAGGAGGAAGTTGCCCGAGGAGCCAAAACGGCCGTTGAACTTGGATTGACTGAGGGTGTCAGTGCCTG
This sequence comes from uncultured Defluviitaleaceae bacterium, assembly GCA_964468805.1. Classification (GTDB taxonomy): domain Bacteria; phylum Bacillota; class Clostridia; order Lachnospirales; family WRBF01; genus CAYXWM01. Next base: position 18,056 of record CAYXWM010000026.1, on the reverse strand, counting down.
TTATGCCATGCACGTTTGGGGCGGATTGGAAAGCTGTCGCTTTAACATGGAATATGGCGAGCGTATGGCCTCCAGCGATTGGCCAAAGCTGACCGTAAACGGAGCAACTGCTCATGCTTCGGCACCTCATCAAGGAAGCGATGCTTTATTGGCAGCTGCCTCCATAGTGATGAACTGGCAAGCTATTACAAGCCGCTTAAACGACCCTATGGCACCCAAGGTTCTTACCATAAGCACAATACATGGCGGTACACGCTTTAATACCTTAGCGGATAAGGTAACTTTAGAAGGCAGTGCAAGGGCGTATTCAAATGAATTGCGTGACACAATTGAAAAGCAGATGGAGAATATAGCAAGACATACCGCCGAGGCTTTTGGCTGCAGCATTGATTTTAAATATGACCGTCTGGTGGGTCCTGTTGTAAACCAAAGTGCTGAGTTAGTGACAGTATGCCGAAATGCTGCCGAAAAGTTATATGGTTCAAACTTCCTTATTAATATGAATAAACTTCCTGCTTCGGAGGATTATGGTCATATTATGGAAAGTATCCCATCAATATTTGGTTTTCTTGGTGTAACACATAAGGATGTACCCGGTTCGGAGCTTTCAAATCATCATCAATGCTTCACCGTAGATGAAAATGCCCTGCACATGGGTTCCGGCGTAGCGGCACAGTTTGCTTTGGATTGGCTTGAAAGCCTCAGAGAGTCTAAATAGTAAATCGGCGACTGCTGATAATTTGCGAGCAAATTAAGCTCCGCAAGGAATGTTACTAAAGTCATTATACTTTAATTCGGTACGTTATTTTTATGAGGATACAAACGCTTCAACCGGATTAAAAATAGCGGTTCAATGTAAAGTATAATAACTCAAAATATAACTTACTGAACGAAAGGAGTTATCTAGTATGCAAGAAATAATCGCTTCAACTCCATTGTTGGCGTTTTTGGTACTGGCTACAGTTTATGCCATCGGGGAGCTAACCGGCACTTTTAGTAAAGCTTGGATACCCTCAACCTTTGTTATGGCAGCTCTTTTCATTATCGGATATTGGACATTTTTCCCTGCGGAGCTTGTGTCGGCGTCCGGCATGGCAAAGCCGCTGACCAACGTGATTTTTGTCTATCTGATAACGGTACATATGGGTACAACCATCAGCCTTAAAGAATTTATTAAGCAATGGAAAGTTGTTATCATTTGTCTTGTGGGTCTTTTGGGCATGATTCTTTTCGGTTGGTTCATTGCAGGACTCTTTGTAGAACGTCAGTTGATTATTGCAGGTATTCCGCCGTTGACCGGTGGTCTTATCGCCTCACTTAATATGCAAAAGGCAGCACTGGACAAAGGTTTGGAAATTGCCGCTATTTTAACCGTGGCTATGTATTCGGTTCAAGGTTTTGCAGGCTATCCGCTGACTGCTGTCTGTTTAAAACATGAGGGCAAGCGACTTCTTAAAAATCTAAGAGAAGGCAAATCAGAAGGCACACAAAAATCCATCTCCGGTGACATGGAAAACCCTATGACCGGTTTGGAAAAACGCAAGCTTATCCCGGAAACTCCTGCCAAATATTTCACGCCCGGCGTTGCTCTTTTTAAGTTAACCTTGGTTTCCTTGCTGGCTATGTATATCAGCAGCTGGAGCGGCGGCGTTATTGCCGGTACAATCTCAAGCTTGGTTTTGGGTGTTGTTTTCTGTGAAATCGGCTTTTTGGAAAAAGACATTTTACGTAAGTCAGGCTGTTTTAACTTTATGGCTGTAGGTTTGATGTTGTTTATTTTTGACGGCCTAAAGGGCGCAACCCCTGAAATTTTAGGCGCAGCAATAGGACCGTTGGTTATCTTAATAATTATAGGCGTTATTGGTATGGGTGTATTCTCCTTTGTAATTGCCAAGGCTCTGAAGGTCAGTCCTTTTATGGCTATCGCTGTCAGCCTAACCTCTCTCTACGGCTTCCCTCCAAACTATATTATTACAGAGGAAGCTTGTCGTGCCATTGCCGGCAATGAAGAAGAAAAACAATACCTTATGGACCGAATGTTGCCACAGATGCTGGTGGGCGGTTTTGTTACCGTAACAATTACATCGGTTATTATCGCAGGTATTTTCGCAGGCTGGCTGTAATATGAACGTGTAAAAAAATAAATCGCATTTACTCCTTTAATCGTTGGAGACAATGCGATTTATTTTTGTTTTTTAGGGTACTACACTTAATTGCATAAGGAATAGAAACAAAAGCTATTCTTCGTAAACGGTTAGCTCTTTCGTTTTTATAAAAACACCTGTAGCTCACCACTACGACTATACGCTTTTGTTACTTCTTAAACTCGAAATTAAGTATACACTTCTGTATTTGCAAAAACATCCTCATAGATTAAAGCTATGTCCTCGTCCTCCGGATAAAAGGCCTTTGCCACATGTGCAAACTGCTTCGCCAACACAACTTCATTTATATTCCACGCCAAGAATATTCTCAAGTACAAGGAATCTTTGTCCAAAGGATTTATAAGGGCAATCTTGTTTAATCCCTGTATTGCTCCTTCCAAATTACCTTCTTCTATGCAGGCAACCGCTTCATCTTTCAACCGCAAAAGCAGTGGATTTTCGTGAGGGTACAGGCATTGCATGAGATTGGCTCTGCTTTCAGCCTTTGGAACTTTATTTAAATTATTTAAGAACAGCGAAAAATCAGTGTCTTTTGATAAAAGTTGGGTCATAATCCTATTCTCAAAAGCACCGAATCCTGCCTTGTTATTATCGTCCAACAAAGCCGAAAAATAAGATAATGGAACAAGAATGTCATTTTTTTCCTGTGAATGTAATAAAGAAAAATACAAACGCACAATAAAAAATTCCCAAAACTCCGCTGATATTTTTACAGTATCCTTTATCAACTCATTTAAAACAACAAAAAAATGTTTTGCTATAACCATACATCTGCCGGTACTTAAAACATTTCTTCCCAACGGTTCATCCATAAGTATTTTATGCAAATACTCAATCTTAGCCAAGGAATCCATTGCCTTACTTTCTTTCAGCATTTTCAGCAAACCGCAAATATGTGCCAACTGAGCATTCAATAAATACTCTCTGTTTTCCGGGCTGTCTATTTTAAGGGAAGTAATACAGTCCATCCCTCTTTCATAAACTATACCTCCTACTTCAATCCGTTTGGGATTTAAAACGGGAGTGTTGGAGACTGAATTTTCTCGCATTCTGTAAAAATGCAAAGACTTATTTACAGAAACAAAGGATTTGCAATGCTTGAGCAAGCCCAAAAGCATATAAGTATCCATACCGTTAAACGAAAAGTCCGGCAAGGCATAGGACAAGTTATTTTGGTATATCTCATTTTTTATAAGCTTACCCCATACGGTACTTAACTGGTTGTACAACTTTGGAAAATGCTCCGAAATTAATGAAATATCTTTCAAAGACAAATCCTTGTATTTTCGCTCACCCAACAACCTTTTGGTTTCATCATTAAAAAAGAAGCTGCCGCAAATTACCATGTCAGCATCTATTTTCTTAGCCTCTTTGTACATAATCTCAACATATTCTGTGTCAATAAAATCATCGGAATCCAAATAGGATATATATTCCCCGGGTAAATTTATAGGGTAAAGTCTTGTGCCATACTTGCCGCTATCGTCTTCGTCCGGCACACCGTTTACTTTATTGGATAAGTATATAATTCTTTTGTCTGCCTTGGCATATCTTTTAATTATCTTACCTGTGCTGTCTGTAGAGCCGTTGTTTCTGATAACAAATCTTATATTTCGTTCTGTTTGATTAAGAACGCTCTCTATAGTCTTTTCTATATATTTTTCTGCATTGTAGGCCAGGCAAAAAAAAGTAACTTTGGGTTCATTCAAAGTCTACACAACCTTTATTTAGTTTTAATTATACTTTAATCCTCTCTTAAAAGCCGCAACAGCGAATTCCGGTCCTTAATGAGAATTGGTATAAGTTAATCTTAAAGAGCCTATAAAGGTCTCTATTGGTATAATATGTAGCAAGCTCGAAATTTGTACAAGTTCAGTCAATTAATTTAAAGCTGTCCTTATTTTACGTGAAGTATTGGGCATATTAATGTATTTTAACGTAGAATAAGGACAACATCAACCGGATAATAGTTTTACAAAATGCCTAAGCATTAATAACTAAACCCCATAACAAACCGTATCCGTCCAACCGAAGCCGTAATGACGCAGATATAATTTATATGAAGGGTTAATCTTTTTTATCAGTAAGGGTAGGGTTACCAAATCCATAGGCTTATGATACACACAGACCGCCAATTTCGGTTTATGTGTTTTAAGCGTATTTACCGCTCCCTTAAGAGCCTCTTCTTCCGCACCTTCTATATCCGTTTTAATAAACGTAACCGGCGTATTGGGGATTATTTCGTCTATGGTGATTACCTCTATGCTTGTGTTGCCGGTTGCCTCTATTTGACTGCTGCCGTTACCCAGTTCTGTAAAGGTCAGTACTCCGGATTTGCTCCAAAGACCCTTATTTATAAACTCAACATCGGGGCTTCCGTTTAATTTTTTTATTGCTATATTAAGATTTTTCTTGTCGGGTTCGCATAAATAATATTTCCTGTAATTCTTGCATAATGATGAAAATACCTCATATGTATCACCCGTATAACCTCCTCCGTCCAAGATAACCTCATTTTCGTTTAACTTAATCACTGTATCATCAAAATACATGGGTTTTGATGACCGAATAGGTTCTAAAAACTTTTCATCCAAGGTATTTCTGAAATTAAGAATATTTATGAAAACTTCTCTTGAATAATCGTCTTCAAAAGCAAGAAATGCTTCTTTGTATATTTCTATATTATTCTTAATATTTTCAGTTAGTTTAAAATCCCTGTCATAAAAGGTAAAATCCGTACAAATCACGTTATCTGTATTAAACTTCGCAACTTTTAATTGACTGAGAATTTCGGTTCTGTAAATTCTTGATGCCAATACAACAAAAGAATCGGAATACTCGGAAATAAGCCGGTCAAAGCTGATTATATCAAGTCCAAACAATGTATTGCCCACTTTTGCAGGCGAGTTATCAACAAAACACCTTACACTGACTCCGTTGTCACTGAATACTTTATAAGTATTTTGTGCTACAGAACCGGTTGTAAAAACAATAACAGGCTTATTAGCTGATTTTAATAACTCTATGCATTTTTCAGCCTTGTTCTCCAAGTCAATAATTTTACCCAAATCAAATTCTATAGCCATATATCCGCTCACCGTCAATTCCAAATTTTCCACTTTGCTTGGTCTCGATTCCACATATCTTCCAAGTGCCATTTATCTCTTTGGGTATCCATGCATTGCCAAAAGCCGTAGTGTTTGTATGCACAGAGCTCGCCTTCTTTGCTTAGGGTTTCCAAGGGTGCTTTTTCAAAGGCACAACCGTCCGGGGTTAAATAATTAAATATTTCCGGCTCAAGCACCATAAAGCCTCCGTTAATCCAACCGCCGTCTTCCTTTGCTTTTTCTGTAAATCCGTCTATCAAGTTGGAATTTTCAGACAGGGTCAGTACCCCAAAACGAGCCCCCGGTTGAATGGCTGTAAGAGTAGCTATCCGGTTGTTTTGCTCATGAAATTTTACCAACTCCCTTATATTAATATCCGATACCCCGTCACCGTAGGTCAACATAAATCTTTCGTTATTAATATAGTTTTGTATTCTCTTGATTCTGCTCCCGGTGGGCGTATACAGACCGGTATTGACCAAGGTTACTTTCCAGGGTTCCGCTACGTTATTGTGTATGGTCAAATTGTTATTTTCCGAAAAGTCAAACGTAATATCCGACATATGCAAATAGTAATCCGCAAAAAATTCTTTTATCATATAACCCTTGTATCCCAAGCAGATAATAAACTCGTTAAAGCCGTAATGTGAATAAATCTTCATTATATGCCATAATATAGGCTTTTCTCCTATTTCAATCATGGGTTTCGGACGAAGATGACTTTCTTCGCTGATTCTGGTGCCCATTCCGCCTGCAAGAATAACAACCTTCATAGTTTAGACACTCCTTAATAGTCGTTTGCTTAATTTTATTGGGTCATAAATGCCTTTTTTATGTATTATGCAACTGTTTATAAATATATTTAAAAAATATACAAATTGAATCCTAATGTATTGCCCCATATTACCCTATACTGCCCTATCTTCGTATCTTACTTAATTCACATATTATTATTGGTAAGAGGCATATATATTTCATAGATATATCGGACAATTGGTGTTTTAATTTAACCGTCGTCTTTACGGTCTATAGGTTAAGTAAATTCAATAAGTAAAAATTTGTAAGATATATGAAAAATATAGGGTTAATGACGTATTAATTAGTTACATAATTTTGTCCATTATGTCTAAAAGAAAATCTTTTTGTTGCAAAAAACTAAGCATTATATTAATATGTATAAAAAAGTTTCTTTAAAAAACTTTAGGAGGTAAGAAAGTATGAAAAAAATGCTTGCACTTTTATTGTGCTTAGCAATGGCTCTTTTGTCTGCATGCAGCCCAAGCGAGCCGGAAACCATTAAAATCGGTGTATTCCAACCCCTAACCGGTACAAACGGCGGCGGCGGTTCCCAAGAAACCGATGGTATCAAATACGCCTGGGAAGTCTATGGAGAAGTTTTAGGCAAAAAAGTTGAGCTTGTTATTGTTGACAACAAGTCTGATAAAGGCGAGGCCACCACAGCAGCAACAAAACTTGTGGAAAAAGATAAAGTAGTAGCCGTAGTAGGTTCTTACGGCTCCGGCGTATCCATTGCAGCAGGCGAAATTTTCAAAACCGCGAAAGTCCCGGCTATGGGTGCTTCTTGTACAAACCCAATGGTTACCATGGGTAACGAATACTACTTCCGTGCTTGCTTCCTTGATCCTTTCCAAGGTCAAGTAATGGCAAATTACGCCATTAAAAGCGGAGCAAAAACAGCCGCTATAATCAAAGAAAACGGCGATGACTACTCTGTTGGTCTTGCAAATTTCTTTGAAAACTCTTTCAAAGAATTAACCGGCGACCCCAGCTCCATCGTTTCAGTTTCTGAGTTCCAAGCCAATGACCAAGATTTTAACGCTATATTAACCAACATCAAATCCTTAAATCCCGACGTTATCTTTGCTCCTTCTTCACCTTCAACCGCTCCGCTTATTATCAAACAAGCTCGTGCTTTGGGTATAACAAGCATCATAATGGGCGGCGACACTTGGGAAAATCCCTCCTTGGTTGAAGTAGCCGGCAAAGACGCTGAAGGCGTTGTAATCTCCACATTCTTTGACGAAGCCAGCCCAGCAACCGAAGAAGCCAAAAAATTCGTTGATGGCTACAGAAAAAGAATGGGCAATTCCGATGAAATTATCCCCGCAGTTGCCGCTTTGGGCTACGATGCATACATTGTATTGCTTGACGCTATCAAAAGAGCCGGCTCCACCGACGGCGAAAAAATCAAAGAAGCCCTTAAAGCAACAAAAGATTTTGAGGGTGTAACCGGTATAATCAACTTTACCGAAGAAGGCGATGCCGACAAGAACCTGGCGGTAATCAAAACCATCAAAGACGGTAAATTTGTTTATGTAGACACCGTTATTGTACAATAAACAATATCAATAAATTGTTGTTAATCAAGAGGGCATTTTGCCCTCTTTTGACGGCAATCGGCTCTTGTAAGAACTAAGTTTGGGTTTAATTACCTATACCGAAAGGTCTTTCTAAGAGTTATAATATAACGTGAGTTCACCGGAGGTGAACAATTTGTGAAACAAATTAAATTCCGTAGGAATTTTCACGTTTAAGTGCAAGTACGATGAAATTATATTCATCTATGCTATCCCTATTCAAAAGAATGTTTTAAAAACAGGATAGTATACCTTGCATCAATATTACTCAACGAATTTAAAATAAGCCTGTTTGCCCGAAATATCTGCAATTGCATTTCGAGCAAACAGGGTTGCATTAAATTCAGTTTGGGTTATATTACTGCCTTACCGGCGTGTTCATTTGACGAAGGTGGATTACATATGTCTTTAGATACTTTTATTCAGCATACTGCCAACGGCATCGCCCTGGCAAGCCTTTATGCATTGATAGCCGTAGGTTATACCATGGTTTACGGCATTTTGCGTTTGATTAACTTTGCTCACGGCGATATTTTTATGATGGCATCGTATTTCATGGTGTTTTCTATGGTAAACTTTGGTTTGCCTTGGTTTTTATCCATTCCTATGGTTGTGGTACTTACCATACTTTTGGGATTGGTAATTGAACGCATTGCATACCGTCCCTTACGTAATGCACCCAGGATGTCAATTATGATTTCTGCCATCGGCGTATCCTTTTTGTTGGAAAACTTGGCAACCTACCTATTCACGGGTGTACCCAAAGGTTTCCCTGATTTAGAATTTCTTACGGGCAACATTCAAATGGGTCAGATAACCCTACCTGTTGCCACTATAGTTATACCTATAGTAATGCTGTTATTAATGACGTCGCTTCTTTACTTGGTTAATCATACCAAGCTCGGTTTATCCATGCGAGCCGCTTCCAAGGATTACGAAACGGCAAGGCTTATGGGTATTAAATTAAACGCTACCATTTCTTTTACCTTTGCAATAGGTTCCTTTTTGGCTGCCATAGGAGCAATCCTTTGGGGAGTTCGTTATCCGTCCGTAATGCCTTTAATGGGTGTAATGCCCGGGTTAAAATGCTTTGTTGCCGCTGTTTTGGGTGGTATAGGCAATATCAAAGGTGCGGTGTTGGGCGGCTTGATTCTTGGATTGGGCGAAACTTTCTTGGTGGCATTCGTTCAAGAATTGACCGGCTTCAGAGATGCCTTTGCCTTTGTGGTATTAATCGTTATGCTGCTTGTAAAACCGACAGGCTTGCTGGGTGAGAAGGCGGTGGATAAGGTATGAGTAAGGTCAAAAAAACCGATAAGAAATTATTTATGAGTTTATCCCTTGCGGCAATAGGAGTAATATTATTGTTTTTGTTGGACAAGGGCATTATAGGCGATGCTTACGTAAGACGTGTGCTTAATCTTGGAGCGGTGTATTGTATAGTAGCTGTGTCCATGAATTTGGTTAACGGTTTTACCGGGTTGTTCTCCTTGGGGCAAGCGGGATTTATGGCTATAGGTGCCTTTACCGTGGGAATATTTACTATGCCCTTAAAAGTACGTGATGCGATCTTTTATATAGAGCCTATGGCTCCGTTTATACGAAATATTGAGTTGCCATTTTTTGTAGCCTTGTTGCTGGGCGGTCTGATAGCGGCATTTGTAGCCATAATAATAGGCACACCCGTTCTCCGTCTTAAAAGCGACTACCTTGCAATTGCAACCTTGGGCTTTTCCGAAATTTTACGTATTATTTTTTCCAATACCCAAACCATAACAAACGGTTCCTTGGGCTTGAAAAGTATACCTACGATCAATACAATGTTCCTACCCTTTACTGCTTGTGCAATAGTGGTTATCTTAGTTATACTGCTGATTCGTTCCAGCTACGGACGTGCCTTTAAAGCCATTCGTGAAGACGACATTGCGGCGGAAGCTATGGGTATAAACCTGGTTAAACATAAGGTTATGTCCTTTGCCATAGGTGCATTCTTTGCGGCTATAGGCGGCGGTTTGTATGCTTCTCTTTTGGGCGCTATAGAGCCTAAAGGTTTTTACTTTACCTTTACATACAACTTCCTTTTGATTATAGTTTTGGGCGGTATGGGCAGCGTTACCGGTACCGTTATTTCGTCCTTTATAGTAACTGCCGGTCTGGAATGGCTGCGTGTATTCGATGAACCTCTGGAATTATTCGGTATTTCCGTACCTTTATTCAGGCCCGGTTTCAGAATGGTTGTATTCTCAGCTATACTTATGCTTTTGGTTCTTTACTACAGAAACGGTCTTATGGGCCAAAAAGAATTTTCATGGAAGCTTTTGTCGGATAAATTAAAGAGTATTAAAAATTTCTTTATTAAAACAAAAGAGCCCAAAGGGGGCTTAAACAGATGAGTGTCTTACGAACGGAAAATATAGTTATGCGATTCGGCGGCGTAACAGCCGTTAATAATTTGAATATAACGGTTAACAAAAACGAAATTGTGGCTTTAATCGGACCTAACGGTGCCGGAAAAACCACTGCGTTTAACGTTATTACCGGGGTTTACAAACCAACCTCCGGCAAGGTATTTTTTACTCCCGACGGTAAAAAAGAACGAGAAATAACCTCTGCAAAGCCCGACATAATTACTCGCATGGGCGTCGCCAGAACCTTTCAAAACATCAGGTTATTTAAACAGCTGACCGTATTTGAAAACGTTATCATAGGTAAGCATTTGCATATCAAATCCAACTTTTTATCCTCTGTATTCAGGCTTCCTTCAGCCGTAAAAGAAGAAGCCGCCATGCGTAAGGATACTGAGGCCTTGTTACGTAGGCTGGATTTATGGGAATGCCGTAATGAAATTTCATCATCCTTGCCCTACGGTAAACAAAGGCAGTTGGAAATAGCCCGTGCCTTGGCAACCAATCCCGAATTGCTTTTGCTGGACGAACCCGCCGCCGGCATGAATCCTCAAGAAACTCTTGAGCTTTCTGATTTTATAAAGAATATTAAAGACGAGTTTAAGCTTACCGTTTTTATGATAGAGCATCATATGGAATTGGTTATGGGAATTTCAGACAGAATTTACGTGCTGGATTTCGGCGAACCCATAGCAGAGGGCTTACCCGAAGAAATCCAAAGCAATCAGCGAGTTATCGATGCCTATTTGGGAGGTGAGGAAGAAGATGCTTGAGATTAAAGACTTGCGTGTGTCTTACGGCGGTATAGAAGCGGTAAAGGGCATCTCCCTTTCTGTTCCCGAGACCGGAATAGTAACCCTTATCGGTGCAAACGGTGCCGGAAAAAGCACCACTTTACGTTCTATCGTTAACTTGGTAACCGCCCAAAGCGGTACAATTTCCTTTGAAGGCGAAGACATTACCGGGCTTCCTACCCAAGAAATCGTAAAAAAAGGTATCACTCTTGTACCGGAAGGTCGCCGAATCTTCCCGGATATGACCGTTTTGGAAAACTTAAAAATCGGTGCTTTTCTTCGCAAGGATGATTTAACCGAGGATATACACATGGTTTACGACCTTTTTCCCAGATTAAAAGAGCGTAACTGGCAACACGCCGGCACACTTTCCGGCGGTGAACAGCAAATGTTGGCTGTAGGTCGTGCCCTTATGAGCCGCCCCAAACTTTTGATGATGGATGAACCGTCCCTGGGTCTTGCACCTATTATTGTCCGGGGAATATTCGATATTATCAAAGAAATAGCCAAACAAGGCAAAACCATACTTCTTATAGAACAAAACGCCAACCTGGCTCTTCGAGCCGCCGATTACGGCTATGTTCTTGAGACAGGCAAAATCAAAACCGAAGGTACCGGAAAAGAGCTTTTGGCTAATGCAGAGGTTAAGGAAGCCTATTTGGGTAAAAGCAAATAATTTTTCTTCCTTTGCATTATTGCAAGATTAAAACGAAATAGAGATAAATTAAAGCCTAACCCTAAATTAAAACAAAGTGTTTCAAACACGATTTTTAATTTAGGGCTGGGCTTTACTCTTTTTTTGCACACATTATGTTTGCAGAAAACTGCAGTAGATTTTTTTAAATTATATGGAATTAGTATATCTGCAATCCAACAGAATTTTATTGCTGTAGTCAAAATCTTTAAATTCTTTCCACATGGTAAGAATCGCTATAGTATCACATTCCGCCAAGATATCCCGGGCATTTTCTTTGTATGTAATTTTTAGATTGTAGCTTTGTTTGAAATTGTCATTTGCCATTGGATCGTATGCAAAGACTTCTATATTTGCATCTAAAATATACTTAATAATATCCGCAGCCGGTGAAAACCTGACATCATCGCTATCCGGTTTAAAGGACAAGCCCAGTATCCCAACTTTTCCGTTTACTGCTGATTTTATTATTTTTTCGGCAGTAACTTTTTTAATATCCCGGTTTATATCCAGGACACTTTGCAACAGTTCGGAATTATGCCCAAATTCCTTTGCTCTTGAATACAATGCCAAGGTATCCTTGGGCAAGCAATATCCTCCAAAACCGCAGCCGGGGTAAACATATGTAGCCATATTGGCAGGCTTGTCAGCAGCAGAAATCCAGCGGCTGTCCTTATGTAAAATGTTGAAAGCATCCTTAACATTTACCTCTCCTATACGATCGGCTATAACAGACATTTCGTTTGAGAAACTAATCATGGTTGCCAATAAGGTATTTGATAAGTACTTAATAAATTCTGCCGTATTTGCGTTAACTCTATAAATGGGTATATTAAAGCCACTGTAAGCCCGGCATAACATTTCACCGCTGTTTTCGGTCAGTTCGCCTATTACAATTCTGTCACCGTAAACAAAGTCCTTCCAGGAATGACCCTCACGCAAAAATTCCGGATTGTTGCAAATTAATATATTTTCACCGGGATTAAATCCTTTGCTTTTGCAGAAATCCGCTATATCACCGGAAACCGTACCCGGAGGTACGGTTGATTTTATAACCAGCGTAAATTTTCCGCCGGTTGTTTTACAGCTTAAAATATCTTGAATTGCCGCTGTTAAACAGCTTAAATCCGCCGTTCCTTCCTCATTGCAAGGAGTACCCACGCATAAAATTACTATGCTTGCCTGCTCTACAGCCTCCGCCAAAGAATTGCATACAAAGAATTTATTGTTTAAGTATTTGCCTAAGGCTTCGGGCAAATAAGGCTCAAAAAACGGAACCTTGCCGCCTTTAATCATAGCTGATTTAAGGCTGTCGCTATCATATCCCTTTACCGTAAATTCGCTTTTTTCACAAAACCCCAAGGCTGTGGTAAGTCCAACAAAACCCAAACCTATTACAGCAATCAATCCAAGCACATCCTTTGTGAAACATTTGTGGTAAAGAAAAAAATCACTACTAATTCGTCTAAAACCGTTGCATCAGAACAAATTAATCTGCATTTGAGTTAGAATATTTTTTTCTCTGTCCGTAAAATAATCGTAACCGGAAAGACACTCTTTGTTGTCCGAAAGCCGGTTTTTCATGACTTCCGCTATATTAAAACAATCGCTCACATTTAGTCTGTATATTCGTTCCCATAAGGAAATCATAAATGATGCTTCGCAATAATGCACAAAATCCTTTATTTCCGGCATGTTTTTTGTGAGCCATTGTGTTCTTACGCTGTTGGCGTGTAAATGTTCCTTCATTTTTTCGGGAGTAATACTTTCTGCGGTTTCCAGACCGCTTAAATTATCATCGTGCCTGTAGAAATAGTACATGGGTTTTCCGCAGACAGTTATGCCGCTGATATTATTCATCACCCGATATTCTCTGTATATGTCTCTCATACGTACATTCTTGGGAAATTCAAAATCAAGCACTGTCTTTTTATAAAGCTTACCGCCTCTGGCAGAGTTAAACTTCTCCCGCTTCAGCAACTCTTTCATACCTTCAATTCGGTTAAAGGTGAATGTACCCTCGTATACATATTTATCCTTAAAACTTCCGTCCGGATAAGCAAATCGTGAACCGACCCCAACAATTCCCGAGCCGGTTTCCGTAGCCATATTATACAGTTCACGAAAGGTATCCTTATCCATAAAATCGTCGTCGTCCATATTGAAGAAATATTCGCTTGATGAACTTCCTTTGGCTACATTATGCAAAATATCCTCGAACCTGTTTCCGCCGCTCACCAGAGAATTATCTTTATATGAGCAAAAAAACACCCTGCTGTCCTCTCTTGCAAAGGAGCTTAAAATTCGGTCTGTTTCCGGGTCCGTGGAACCGTTATTTATAATTAAATATTCAAAATCTTCGAAGGTCTGGTTCAGTACACTTTCAACGGCTCTTTTTAAGTAATGGGGTCTGTTGTATGTATATGTAACCACAGTTATTTTACTCATGACTACTCCCCAAACCACGTAATTCAAATCTTTCTATAATTTTATCTCTTTCTAAATCCAATACATTATCAGACTTTTCACATTCTTTAAACAGCGTACAGTTACAGCAGACAGAATCTTCTCTTACTTGATTTTTCAGTAAGGCGTATTGCAATTTTCTGAAATTATTGTCCCAGAAATATTTTAGAGAATGTTCTTTAATATTACCCAAAGAAACCTTTGGATTATTTACGACCTCTTTTCCGTAACAACAGGGATAAACATTTCCCTTATGATCCAAAACCATCATATAAAATGGTGAAGGGCAGATGTCATAATTTCGGAAGTCCATGTTAAATCTGTTTGCATTATTACCGCCGGTATGTTCACAACATTCCTCTACAAAAACATAATCTGATATCTTCCCAAAAAAGTCATAGAACTTTTCTTCTTCTCCCTCGTCAAGAGCTACGTTAACTATCTTAATGTGTACCTTGCAATCGCCTCGATTTTCATAAAAGTATTGAATTTGATTAACGAATCTTTCATATGAAAAGCTCTTGGGCGGCGAGCAGATTTTCCTGTACTTTTCTTCAGATAAGCCTTGTAAGGATATTTTTAGTATATCCAAACCTGCATCCAATAACTTATCGGTAAATTCATTGGTGAGTTTGTTTGCATTCGTGGTTATTTTTACTTTTTGTGCTACACCTTCGGCTTTTAAGTTCTTTATCATTTGGGGCAAATTTCTGTTCAATATAGTTTCTCCGGATGAGACTATTGAAACCTGCCTTATGGGCTCATCAAATTCTTTCAGTTGGGAAACAAATATATTAAAATCTTCAAGAGAAGTTAATGATGGTTTAAACTTCTGCTCATCCAATGTATCTTTGATAAAACAATAAGAGCATCTGAAATCGCAAATATTTCCAACAGAAACAGATATACCATACGGTGTATTTAAGGGTACTACATGGGAAAGTTTTGTCAGATTGCCTATTATGGGTGATTTCACAGCGGACATTATTTATCTCCTTTCCACACATTTCTTGTTTAATAGTGGATTAATCAAAAAACAATTTAGCCGCTGCAAGAACGGTAATCGCCATTGATTTTGGGCGAGCCGTACTGTTTTCATAAACATATAGCAAATCGGCTTTCAGCTCTTCATCTATAGCCGGATGATTTAAGTTATTCTTGAAATAGTTATCCATGTATTCTCTTGATTCTTTGTCGGTTGCGTACCAGTAATCAAAGGGAAACAAGGCTATGGGGCTTGGTTTCATGCGTAAATGCAGCTTGAATCTATTTCTGATTCTTGTGGGTAAAGGGTCTTTGCTGCAACGGAAGTATTGAGCTATTGAGCCGTATCTGGTTATTTTACCCCACCATTTCCTTAAACGATTATGGGAGAAACGTGCATTTAGCTTTTCAAGCTTATATTTTTCCGCTTGCGGATATTTGGAAAACAGCCATTTATAATATAGATTATAGCTTTTTCTCAACTCCAAAGGTACGCTTAAACAATAATCCACCAAGTCACTGTCCAATGTGGGATAAACATGTGAAACATCTCCCATAGACATAATCAGCAAATACTTATTAAAGAACATTGAATATAGGGTATAAATATCTTCATTTTCATATAAATTCAGATGTTCGGTAGGAGTTTTATGCATAAGCAGACTACAATCTTCATGCAGAGGTTTTGCCGGCGGCACAGGAGCCGGCGATTTTAAATATGTTGTCAGAACAGTTTCGGAAAAGTTTCCGTTATGCAATAAACCGTAACAAGTATTATCCACAGTGATAAATCTGTTGAAAGACGCAGCCAGGTTTGCATAATACCCAAGCCCTTGATTTAAAAAGGTAGCCTTGTCTATTTCCCTTAGGAATTTACTGTCTTCATTTTCTACGGTTGTGGACATAAAAATAATTTGATTTTTTAAGTCCCTTGAAATTTCTCTTGCGATTGTTTCGTCTGGACTGCCCGGTTGACCGAAAGTCATATTTATCGCATTTGTAAAGCCCAAATCATGAGAAACAAAGGCAGCGGAACGAGAATCCATCCCGGCTGTAAGAGTTCTTAAATGCCCTGTGTAACCATATTCCAAATCCTTATTATATTCACGCTGTATAGCCCTTCTAAACCGCAAATCCAGCCCGTCTATAATTTCCCGTTCGGTAGCAGAGGACAAGTCATAGGTATGGTTGTTAAATCTATGATAGACTATTACTTCTGCCCTACCGGACTTTATTTTAAGATATTCTCCTGCTTCCAACTTTTTGATTTCCTTGATAAAGGTATCGTTTGTACCCATATAGCCGTAAGTCATTAAGAGATAAGCGGCATCCTTATTGAAATTATAGCCTATTTCTGCACTTTTCAAGGTATCCTTAATTAAAGACGTAGTTGGTGCAACCGCAAATTTATCTTTGTCACAATAATAAAAAACAGCCTTACTGCTGTACTTGTTGGCATAAATTATCCAGGTATCTTCGGATTTATAATATAATGCACCGGCAAAGTTTCCTATAAATTCGTCATGAAAAACCTCGCCTTTTTCTCTGATTAGATTTTTACACAAATCCAGCATAGTATTACAATTATACTTTTCCTTTAATTCCGTAAAGTTAAGTATTACGCCCTCAAGAATTATAATATGCTCTGCATCTTCCGCAAAAACTTTGTCGGCTGTAAACTTGCAGTTTGTACGTCTCCAAATTAAATAAGTATCGTTTTCAAACCCTTCCGAAATATGCAATCTGTCATTTGCCTCACGAATGCTCTTTGTTGGATTCACTCTTTCATCATATTGGGACAAGGTTTGGGTAATATTAAAGGATTTATTTATATTACTAATATAAAATCCCGTCATTTTAATTCCTGCTTTCAATTTTTAGATTGCATAACATACCGTGTCTGTACCGCTGAGACCATAATGCCGTAAATACAGTTTATATGAAGGATTCAGCTCATTTATAAGTAAAGGCAACTCTATCAAATCCATAGGTTTGTGATAAACGCAAATTGCCAGCTTAGGCTTATGTTTTTTAATGGTCTGCTCCGAACCCATAAGCGCTTCCTTTTCTGCCCCTTCTATATCCATCTTAATAAAAGTGGGGTAGTCACCGGCTGTTAATTCATCAACTGTTGTTACCTCTATTCTATGAGTGCCGTTTTCTGCATCAATACAGCTTCCGCTGTTTTCAATTGCGGCGAAGGACAGTATATCGTTTTTATTCCAAAGGCCTTTGGAAATAAATTTTATCTTTTCGTTATCCTTAAACTTATCCCTTGCCTTATCCAAGTTCATGCTGTCCGGTTCGCATAAGTAGTAGGTTTTAAAGTCTCCCGCAATTTTAACAAACTCTTCATAGGTATCACCTGTAAAGCCGCCGCAATCCACAAACACTTCATTCCTGCTTAATTTAATAATATTTTGGTCGAAATACATGGTGTTACTGTCCCTGATCTTATCCAAGTATGTAGGGTCAAGAGTTTTTTGAAAATTCAGTCTTCCCAAAAATACTTCTCTAGAAATATCATCTTCGAATAAATTATACGCGGACTTATATAACTCAATATTTTCGTTAATACATTTCAAAACGTTAAATTCAGGGTCATAAAAAACAAAGTCCGTACAAATCAGATTTTCCCTTGGAAAATTAACTTCTGAAAATTGTCGGAGTATTTCTTTTTGATAAATTCTTGTTGCTATTAAAACGTAAGCATTGGAATAATGCTCGTTTAGATAATCAAAGCTTACAATATCAAGATCAAATAATTTCTTACCGATTTTTTTAGCTGAATTATCTGCGAAGCAGGTCACTTTTACGCCGCATTTTGTCAAAGTTTTATATGTCCATTGAGCGACAAAGCCGGTTGTGAATATTATAACGGGAATATCGGGGTTTTCTCTAAAAATTTTAATCCGGTTATCCCCTTCATTTTCCTTTGAAGTAATGTTGTTTATATCAAACATTATCTGCACTCCTCAAGTTGCTCGGTAATCAAGCATTTTAACTTCTATACTTAATTTCGAGTTAAGCAGTAACAAAAGCGTATATTCGTAGTGGTGAGCG
>CAYXWM010000025.1:0-36363 GCA_964468805.1 uncultured Defluviitaleaceae bacterium | reverse complement strand
GGCGGTTAAGAAAAATATGTATACTTATCATGACTTAATCATGAATTTAACCGGAATATTTCCGGTTGGGAATGCATATTTTTTACATACAAAGGTACGTAAATGAATTACTTAAACGCAAGCATTTCTTATTATAATAAGTTTTATTAATATAAATCCAATCCGGGTGTTTGTCAATTGAATTTTACCTGCTTTTTAATATAATATTAGACATTTTTTCCTTTTTGGGGCAATATTTGTCGAGATATTTTATGTAAATTGCATAATTTTACAAGTGCGTTTCCGAATAAACTCGGAAACGTTTTTTATTTGACCGGGGTATTTTGTAAAAACTGAGACCTTCAGGGAGAAAACCTTTTTACCTTGGGCTTTTCCCCTCAAACTTCCTCTTTCCAAAAAGCCGAAAATAAAAGTATAGGAAACCCCTTTAGGTTTCCTTGGGGTTTCCGTTAAATTTTACAAACTTTGACTTTTGCAACTCTTTTTTCATCCACTTCTATTACCTTAAACAATAATCCGTTATATTCCACCACGGATTCATCGTTTTGTGCCGGGATTCTACCCAGTTGACCCATAATAAAGCCACCTAAGGTATCGTAATTGTCTGTAGGAAGATCTACGCTGAAATAATCCGAAACAAAGTCCAGGTCTGTGATTCCGTTTATTATAAAAGTACTTTCGTCAAGTTTTTCTATTTCTTTTTCTATTTCGTCGTATTCGTCAAAAATATTGCCCACGATTTCCTCCAGCAAGTCCTCCAGAGTTACTATACCTGCCGTTCCGCCGTATTCGTCTATTACTACTGCCATATGGGTATTGTTTCTTTGCAGTTCTTTAAACAAAATATCCGTGCGTTTTGAAGTGGGCACGCAATAGGGCTGGCGAATGATTTCGCTTAATTTAAATTCGTCTTTTTGGGTCTTACCTATCATGTACTGTATAAGCTGTTTGGAATGCAATATACCCACTATGTTGTCTATATTGTCTTCGTAGACGGGAATACGAGAGTATTTTTCGTCGTTTACAAAATTTATCACTTCATCAAACTCCGCATCTATGGGCAGAGCCGCAATTTCTGTTCTGTGGGTCATGATTTCGTCTATGGTTTTATTGTTAAATTCAAAAATATTGTTAATCATTTCCTTTTCGGTTTCGTGTATGGTGCCCTTTTCCTCACCTACATCCACCATTAACAATATTTCCTCCTCTGTAACGTGCTCCTCGTCTTGGTTTGGGTCTATTCCGAATAGCCGTACAAAAGCGTTGGTTGTAATATTCAATAATTTAACAAAGGGTGATGTTATTTTTGAAACCAAATTTAAGGGCGTAATTATAGCCATAGAAAAAGACTCTGCCTTTTTCATTGCAACCCGTTTGGGAAGTAATTCACCGAAAAGCAAGTTAAAAAAGGACAGCAAAATGGTTATGGAAAAGGCTGCAATGCCGCTTAAAACATCCTCGGACAAACCCAATCCCAAATTTCTCATAAACTCCACAAATATTCCGGTGAAATTTTGAGCAGCAAAGGCACTTGCCAAAAAGCCCGAAAAGGTATTGCCTATTTGAATGGTTGCCAGAAATTTGCCCGGCTCCGAAAGCAGTTTTTTAACCATACCCGCTTTTTTATTGCCGTCCTCAGCCATAGAGCGGATTTTATAGTCATTCAAGCTTATAAGAGCCATTTCCGAACCGGAAAAGAAAGCACTGAGCAAAATCAAAACAACCAGTAAAGTTACTTGGGTTAACAATTTATTCACCCTCCACATATATAAAACCAATCCTTGAAAGCATATATATCCATTTTGTTTAAGGATTGATACAAAACGTCACCGCTCGGACTGAATACGATTTTTTGCCTTGCGGTTAACCCGGCTTTATTCCCCCGAATAAAAACCGTTTCCCGGCAGCATCTTTTGTTAAAGATACCGTCCTTTTAGTATTATAAAATGAGTTCTGCGAAGCCCCGCAATTTGCACAGCAAATTAAATTCCCCGGTAATTTTCACGTTATAATTACGCTTTTGCTTGGTATTTTGCAAAACCTGCGAATATTTTCAGAAGTTCCGTGAAATTTTAATTTTATTGCACTCACATTATTATAGCATAAATTAATAGCTTGTTTTTATATTTTTATAATTTTTCTGTAAATTTTTTGTTACACAAATTTTTATCGGATTAAATTCCTTAAATAAAGATTATATTAATATCATGTTTAATTATCTATTAAAAATATAACGTAATTTATGTCAAAACAGCAAAGTTAATATAAATTTTTATTTTATTGATTATATGAAAAAGCTTCTGAGTTCAAATCCTCAGAAGCTTTTTGACTGCAATCTCAACAAGACTGATATTCAGCCTGCTTTTCTGTTGCCTACATCTTTACCAACGGTACATGACCGGTTATTGTCAAATATTTCTCTTTTGTTGCCAACCCGCCGCGAATATGGCGTTCGGACTTGTTTACTTCCAATACCTGTCTTGCCTCGCCGGCAAGCTTTGGATTGATTTTGATAAGTCTTTCAGTCACGTCCTTATGTACTGTGGATTTACTGATACCGAACTTCTTGGCAGTCTCCCTGACCGTAGCATTACTATCGATTATGAATTTCGCAACTTCCACGGCGCGTTCCTCGATATATGCTTTCATGAGTTGCCCTCCTTATTACATCGTTCAGTCTTATATATATGTCAAATTAGTAAGAATTTAGAACGAAATATTCAGAGGTCCGGTCGGTTTTTAGAATTTTTTATTGGGACGAAACCCGGTTTTGGTTTTGGGCGGTGTATAAATTTTCTTGAAAAAAGATAAAATATCAATGATATGCGGTTTAAATAACCGACTGCAATAATTTTTTTTATTTCATGGATTGCCTTCATGGGTTGATTTATAAAAACCGTAACTTTTTAAATTTCCAAAAGACTGTAATGCCGAGACCCGGCATTGCCGCCAAAAAAAGTAACTGTGGGGAGGAATAAGTTTGTTTGGAAAATTGATGACTTTTACCTTGCTATGCATAGCTGTAGTTTGCTTAATCGTGATTTGTATTTGGTTGTTCGGTTCGGAGCAGCAGAATCGTGGGTATAACGGAACCTTTGTTTACAGCGGTGATTTTGTATGAATGTGTATATAAAACCGCCCAGAAAAGTTATTATCACTTCAAAGCGACAGATTACCGTAAAGGATATAACGGAGGTTATAGCGGAGCCTGCCGTAAAATCAAAAATCGGGGATATGGTGTTGATAGACTTAAACAACCGTATGCCCAAAAACAAAGCCGATTATTTGATTTCCGTTTCAGATATAGTAAAGCTGATAAACAAATCCTATCCCCAACATTCGGTGAATAATCTGGGCGAACAGGATACATGGGTAGAGTATAAAACCGAAAATAGCAAGGATAACTCCTTATTTAAGTGGTCCAAAATAGTCTTTGTGGTTTTGGTACTGTTTTTCGGTTCTATGACGGCTATTATGGCTTTTCATACCGACGCTCAAATGGACAAGGTATTCGAAAATTTTTACTACATTTTGACCGGCACACGTACAGAAAAGCCGCTGGTTTTGACCCTATCTTATTCCATAGGATTGGGCGTTGGAATTATAGCGTTCTTTAATCACCTTTTCGGCAAAAAAATTACCGATGACCCTACTCCCATAGAGGTTGAAATGTCTGTATACGAAACCGAAATCAACGATACTATGATAGACAACTTGGCTACCCAACAACACCGTGATAAAAAGGAGAGCGGAAATGAATCTTAAAACCATCTTCCTTGCATTTTTCGGTTTCAGTACGGGATTGGTCATATCGGGAGCTGTGTTTGCCTTTATCTCCGTAGTGGGTGTAATACAGCGTCTGGCTCAAAAAACCCAAACCACAAGCTACATCAAGCTTTATGAAGAAGCCATTGCCTTTGGCGGAATTATAGGCTTAACCGCCATTATTTATAATTATTACATTCCCGTGGGATTATTTTTCGGTGCCTTGTTCAGTGCCTGTATAGGCGTGTTTTACGGACTTTTGGCACTGTCCCTGGCGGAAATCCTAAATGCCATACCAATTCTCACAAGAAGGGCAAGGATACAAAAGGGCATGTTTTATTTTGTTATGGCTCTTGCCCTGGGAAAATTGACCGGTTCTATACTGTACTTTACGGTTTCGGGCTTCTTTAAACCCTCATAAAAATTCACAATGTAGGAACAAATATATTTACTTATTCTTAAATTAAATACCTGATGTAAATTCGGCTTTTAATATCAATAACTAAAGAACAGGGGCTTGATTAATGGATCAAAATAAAGCAGCTAAAGAGCGTTACGGCAAATTGGTAGAGGAAGTTTCCCCAAACAGCAAATTATTCGTTGATATGGTTAAGGCTTTTATCGTAGGCGGGCTGATTTGCTGTTTGGGTCAGTATATAACTAATTGGCTTATGAAATCCAACCTGTCTAAGGACGATGCAAGTATGTATTGCTCTGTAATACTTATATTCTTGGGAGTATTTCTCACCGGCTTGGGGCTTTACAATAAATTGGGCAAATTTGCCGGTGCCGGGTCTGTTGTTCCCATAACGGGTTTTGCAAATTCTGTTGCGGCTCCTTCAATAGAGTTTAAAAAAGAGGGCTATATTTTAGGCGTTGGAGCCAAGATGTTTATAGTTGCCGGACCTGTTATTTTGTACGGTACTTTGGCTTCGGTTGTAAGCGGGCTGATTTATTATTGGTTAAAAAGTAAGTAGTAATACTGATTTCATTTTAAACAGTGATGGTTTTTTCCAACGGTTCAAGGAAAAAACGATTATTTTTGATATGGAATTAGTATAAGTATTTTACAGAAACTTGACTATACTTGAGTTTAATAAGCGAGGGAAGTCTAATGCAAAAACGCAGAGGCGAAAGAACCATAGTATTTGAGAAACCCGTAAATATTTTATCAGCTGCATCGGTTGTAGGAACCAAAGAAGGCGAAGGACCGCTTGCGGATTATTTCGATACCGTGCTGGAGGATAACTATGCCGGGGAGAAAAGCTGGGAAGCCGCCGAGAGCAAAATAGTCAAACAATGCTTTGAAACAGCTATCAGTAAAGCCGGTTGCAGTTCTAAGGATATAGACTATGTGTTAGCCGGCGATTTGCTGAATCAATCCGTAGGCTCTACCTTTGGTATACGTGATTTGAACATACCTTTTTTCGGCATATTCGGTGCCTGTTCTACCATGGGTGAAGGCATGAGCCTGGGAGCAATACTTATAGACGGCGGTTTTGCGGATAAAGTATTGGTGGGTGCTTCAAGCCATTTCTGTGCCGCCGAAAAGCAGTTTCGTTTTCCCTTGGAATTGGGCACACAAAGACCGCCTACTGCCTCTTGGACGGTTACGGGAGACGGTTCCGCCGTATTGTCAAAAGAAGGTGAAGGGCCTTTTATCACTGCCGTAACCACGGGAAAAATCGTTGATATGGGTATATCCGATGCTAACAATATGGGTGCCGCCATGGCTCCTGCCGCTGTGGATACCCTTATATCCCACTTTAAAGACATGAACACCACAGCCCAAGACTACGACCTTATAGTTACCGGAGATTTGGGGCATATAGGTCGTGAATTGGTGGTAAGAATGGCTGCCCAACAGGGCTACACTCTTGGCGAAAACTACACAGATTGCGGAATACTTATTTTCGATAGGGAAACACAAGACACCCATGCCGGCGGCAGTGGCTGCGGTTGTTCGGCGGTAACCTTTGCCGGGTATTTGTTGGACTGCATGAAAAAGGGCAGTATAAACAAACTGCTATTCATACCCACCGGTGCCCTAATGAGCCCCACAAGCACCCAACAAGGCGAAAGCATCCCGGGTATAGCTCATGCCGTACTTATAGAAAACAGATTACCGAGTTGAAAAAACCGTGGAAAATAAAAAAAGAAACCTATATAAAACAGGTTTCTTTTTTTATTTAACAGTATATTTCGTTTACCCCAAAAACAACTGTACCCAGTACAGCGTACCGCCCTTATTATAAATCCCTATGGCTATTTGAGAGTAATCCCGGCTTAATATATTGGCTCTGTGCCCGGGAGAGTTCATCCAGCTG
Organism: uncultured Defluviitaleaceae bacterium; assembly: GCA_964468805.1. GTDB lineage: Bacteria > Bacillota > Clostridia > Lachnospirales > WRBF01 > CAYXWM01. Next base: position 30,271 of record CAYXWM010000025.1, on the reverse strand, counting down.
TTCATAACATCTTTAGGAGAAGTCTGTCCGTAGGCTATGTTTTCTCCCACAGCCCTGTAACTTACTCCGTAATCTTTGTATACAGACCAAACTTCTCTGCCGTCGGGTCTTTCATGTTCAAAAAGCCGTGTGATTTCTTCTGCTCTGGTCATAGCCGCCGGCTGTAACTTTTCGTTGATTGTCAGTGGTTTTAAACCCGCTTTTGTCCGTTCCTCGTTTACCAGCCTCAATTCTTCCGCTACCATATTACTCACATCCTCACTATCTTGGTATGTAGAGTAATCCTCAGGGGTATTGTCGTAACTGTCATTGAAAGAATCTTGGATGGCATCCGGTTCATAGTCGTCATCATAAAAAGCTACAGTCTTTGTTTTTTCATCCCAATCCACATTTATACCCAAGGCTTGAGCAAACGCTCTCATGGGAATATAAGTACTTCCGTTTAAAATGAAAGGCTCTACCTGTTTTCCCGTTGAATCTGTTAGATTCAGTACCTCTCCGTTGAATGTTGCCTTAATGTTGTTATAATTAATTTTAACGTATTCCGAGCCTTGCTTTGCTACAGCTGTTAAGGCTACCGTCAAGACAGTAACGGTAAAAATAACGCCCATCAAAAAAGATACAATTTTAGCCCTCAAAAAGATACACCTCCGGTTGATTTATGTTATATAATTAATTGTATTATATGAAAACTTGTCATAAAGTAAATATTTTTTAATAATATTCGCAAAATTATTTGCCGATATTAATTCCGGGAGGTGATAGATTTGCCAAGTATATCCGGAATAAGTCCCGGCATGTATAATACCGATTATCATTCAAGCATGACTAAAGAGTCCCTAATACCCGCCAACGACAAACTGACTTACGAGGAAACCCAAGTTTACAGCGAAGTAAAGGATATTCTGTCCCAATACGGGTTTGAGGATAAACTCTGTCTAAACAAAGGAAAGTTGCAAGAAACGGGCAGAACTATCGAGGTTTTCGGTTTCATCGGCTCTATAACGGAGGAAAGCGGTTATTTTTCCTTGGGTGCCACATTTTTAAAACGTATGGCAACAGACCCCGAGTTCAAGAAAGAAATGCTTGACGGGCTGAAGGAGCAGTGTGAGCAACAAAACAAATGCTTGAATCAACCCAACGTCATACCCCTGAAAAAAAATACATAAACATACCGTCCCGCTTAAATTCACCCTTTGCTATTGACGAAGATATAAAAAATCTGTACCGCCAAACACAGTTTCAATCCTTAGGCAAGGTCACCGGCCTGTATGCTTCTAATTTTTCTTTTGTTTAGGCATATTTAATTGTATATGATTATTATACAAAAAAACGCCCTTACGATAATCGTAAAGGCGTTCTGCATTTTATACTAATTCCAAATTAAATGAAGGACAAAAATAATTGTTTTTACCTTGAACCGTTGGAAAAAATCAATTATTTTTGTCCTCTGTTTAAAATAGAATCATTATATCTTGTAAGAGAATCAATCTTAATTTTATTAATTCTTTAAAGGATTATTTAAATCTATAATCCACAAAGCTGTAGGTTCGTTGTTCTCAACAATTTTGTATTCGGGTGTTGAGGTGGTTTTGTATGTATATTCCTTCTTCTCCGGGTTATAGATGTAATCGGTTATGCTTGGCTTTGCTGTTTTTTTGTCACTAACGGACAAGGCTAAACCAAAGTCGTTATCGCAAATTACAGCAAGAGAACTGCTGTTGTTGAACAAGCAAAGACCTTCTGCCTTTTCAGCAGTCCAGCCCAAAGCCCTTAGGTCGATAAACTTTTCCTTCTTTGCGAACTTAACATCCTTTAAAAGTGCAGCGTCAGAAACAAACTCAAGCTCTTTTTCTTCATGCTTTAGGTTTGTAATATCTGTTGCATCGGACAAATCAACCTTGTAAATTAAGTTGCTCATACTCTTGTCTTTAAGCTCGCCTTGCTCGATTAAAAGAACAGTTTTGTCAGTAATTGCATAGATGTCTCCGATTTTACAGTTTTTTGGAGATGAGTAGTCGTCAGAATTAATCGGATAAGCATAAGTCTTAACCTTTTCTGTGGCAGGGTCTAACTCAATTATTCTTGTGAATGTAGCTGTTTTGCCGGTTTTTCCGTCAATATCCAATACGCTTTGTACTACAGCCAAAACCTTTCCTGATGGGGTTATAGTTAATCCCTCAAATCCTCTGTTTGGTATCCTGTGTTTCAAGACTTCCGGCAAACCTTGTGTGGGTGCGTATTTTTTTAATATCTTTCCATCCTTGTCTAACTTTGAAATAAACGGACCGTACTCATCGCAAATCCAAAAGTTGCCTTGTTTATCAACAGCAATTCCTTCTGTATCAAGTCCTTCACGGTCATAACCCATAACCTTTAAATCAACGTTTAAAGCAACTTCGCCTGTGGATCCGACTAAGCCGCTTTCAAGGGGAAGCCCTGAAATATTTTTGCCGCTTTTATCCTTAATTTTAATGTCACTGTCAACAATCGCCTGTCCGTTCTTAATCGTAATTATACCTATGCTTGGTGTGAAGCCGGGGCTTGGAAAGAATTTTGCAGGTAAGGTTTGATCGTTAAGAGTATAGTTTGGAGCATCGGCATTTGGGCCTCTGTCACTTATTGCATAAAACTGCGGATTACCGTTAGAATCAAGACCTTTAAACGTAATACCGGAGCCATATCCTGTTGTAAAGCCTTTTTCAAAATATCCCGGTGCAGATTTTTCGAAAGGAACATAAAGCTTTTCGTTCACGTTAATTTCATATTTTGAAACATTTTTAACAGCTTCATTAGCTGCAAAAGCTTTTATATTGCCGGATAACAAAACACAAATAAGTGTTGAAGCAATACATATCAGATTTCTCTTCATACCCATTCTCCTTTTAATTTTCATTGTTGTTATGGATTATACCTTATTGATGTAAATACCGGATAAATTGTTTGTCAATTTATTGTAAAGCATGAGCCTTTATGTAAAGCTTTCAGGTTGTAGACAGCCAAAAAACGCCCTTACGATATTCGTAAAGGCGTTTTTTTATTTAATATAGATTTCTCACTTTAAATTCTTTTTCGGCTTCTCTGCGTTGGTCTTTCTTTGCAAGAGTGTCTCGTTTGTCGTAGAGTTTCTTACCCTTTGCAATGGCTATGTCCAGTTTTACCCAAGAACCTTCGAAATAGATTTTAGTAGGAATAAGGGCAAAGCCGTCTTTCATAACGGCACCGAAAAGTTTGTTTATTTCGGATCGATGCAGAAGCAGGCGTCTGGTACGCAATGGGTCTTTGTTGAAAATATTGCCTTGCTCGTAAGGGCTGATATGCATATTTTCAATATACGCCTGTCCGTTATAAATTTTTACATAGCTGTCCTTTAAATTGCATCTGCCGGCTCTTAAGGATTTTACTTCCGTTCCCACCAGTTCTATACCGGCTTGATATGTGTCCTCAATAAAATAGTCGTGAAAGGCTTTTTTATTGTTGGCTATAAGCTTGGATTTTTTAGTTGGCAATACTAAATCCCACCTCGTCGCAACTGCTGAGCAGTTCTTTTACTTTTGCCGCCGCTTTTTCTTTGTTCGCCTCAAAATCGGAAGCTACCAGTGTGATTATGTCTGCAATTTCGGTCATTTGAGCTGTATTTAAACCACGAGTGGTCATTGCGGGTGTACCCAAACGGATACCGCTGGTTGTGTTCGGCGGTTGAGGGTCGAAAGGAATGGCGTTTTTGTTGCAGGTAATGCCCACTTCGCCCAGTCTGTTTTCCATTTCTTTACCGGTAACGTTAAATTTACGAGTGTCCACCAACATTAAGTGATTGTCTGTACCGCCGGAAACCAAGTCAAAACCGTTTTCAATAAGTCTTTCGGACAAGGCTTTTGCGTTTGCCAAAACTTTACCGCAATAATCAGTGTATGCTGTTGTTGCGGCTTCTTTTAAGGCAACGGCTTTTGCGGCAATTACGTGCATTAAGGGGCCGCCTTGGATACCGGGGAATACGGCTTTATCTACGGCTTTGGCAAATTCAGCCTTGCACATAATAAGACCGCCTCTGGGTCCGCGTAAGGTTTTGTGGGTAGTGGTGGTTACAAAGTCTGCGTAAGGTACCGGGCTTTGATGGTGACCTGTGGCGATAAGACCGCTGATATGGGCTATATCTGCCATTAAATATGCTCCGATTTCTTTTGCGATTTCTCCGAAGGGTTTGTAATCTATTTCTCTGGGGTATGCACTGGCACCAACCACTATCATTTTCGGGCGATGTTCAAGAGCAAGTTCACGAACTTGGTCATAATCTATGCGACCGGTTTCTTTTTTAACGCCGTAGGAAACAACGTTAAAGTATTTGCCGGACATATTTACAGGGCTTCCGTGGGTTAAATGTCCGCCGTGAGCCAAGTTCATACCGAGGATGGTATCTCCGGGTTTAAGTACGGAAAAGAAAACAGCCATGTTGGCTTGGGCGCCGGAATGGGGTTGAACGTTGGCATGGTCTACGGAGAAAAGTTGTTTTGTACGTTCAATCGCCAATTCTTCAACTACGTCCACATATTGGCAGCCGCCGTAGTAGCGTTTGCCGGGCAGACCTTCTGCATATTTATTGGTAAGGCAAGAACCCATGGCAGCCATTACCGCTTTGGAAACAAAGTTTTCCGATGCTATAAGTTCTATTCTGTCTCGCTGACGGTCGGATTCTTGGTTAATCAAGTGTGCTATTTCCGGGTCAATGCGTTTGATTTCGTTTACGTTATACATAGTAGCCTCCTAGTGGGAATATAAACCGGACGAAGGAAGGGTGTTCGACCGGGGTAAGTTTTTTAAGCTGAAATATTTGCTTATCTGTATCTTCTTTTTCGGGGTGAACGCAATCTTCGGGAGTATGAATATCTGTACCGAGATTTACGTCGTTTTACAGCAAAAATTACACCAAAGATTATTATAATCAAAACGGCGAAATAAGGCAACGAGTTTACGGAAAAAATAAAATTCTTTGCTTGGGTAAAGTAATAATTCAAATCGCTTTCAAAGGTACGCTCTTGAATTTGGCTTTGTGCCATGACTTTACCCGTGAAAAGCACTTCACCGTTTAGGATATATTCTATGGTACCTACGTTTTGCGCTTCTTCTATGGGTGCTTTTAGGTACGCCGAGGGTTCGGGTTTGGGTTCTTTTTCGCCTTTGTCGGCTTCCCGTAATTTTTCCAAGTCTTCGGCTGTGGGAATGAATTCGGAGTTATAGGTAACTTTTTGGGTAATGGTTTTGGACTCTTCAAGGTTTAAAAATTCGGTAAAGGTATCGTCAGTGCTGACGGTAAGCGTGTCCGGTTCGCCCAGGCGACTGTTGACCATACGAATACTTTCATCCAAAACGCCTTTCTTGCCTATGGTTACATAACCGAAATTATTGAAGCCGTAATCAAACAATTTTTTGGTATCAAACCAGCGTTCCGGTTCCGGAGAATAAAAGACCACGGAAATCAGATTTATGTCGCCTTTATTGGCGGAAGCGGCTACGCAATGGGAAGCCTCATCATGGAAGCCGGTTTTTATTCCCGTTGCATAAGCATACCCATATTCTTCCGAGTTTATAAGCAAATTATGGCTTTGCCAGTCATAATCGCGGATTTTAAGGTTTGGGTCGCTGTTGTTTTCCACGCTTTTGCCCTTGTAACTTTTTTCGCCGGCAACTTGACGGATAAGGTCGTATTTCATGGCGGCACGGGCGATTAGGGACATATCGTTTGCGGTGGTGTAATGGTTGGGGTCGTGGAAGCCGTGGGGATTGACAAAATTGCTGTTGTTTGCACCCAGTTCTTTTGCCTTGGCGTTCATTAGGTCGCTGAATTTTTTCTCTATAGTTGCATAGTCCGGTTGTTCACCTTCGATTTTTGTGATAACAACCTTTGCCGCCAAACAGGAGCTGTCATTTCCGGAGACTATAATTAAGGCTCTCACCAGATTTATAATACTTAAAGCTTCGCCCTCACGGTGTTTTGCAAGGCTGGAGCCGCGCGGTGCTTTGAATATTTCCGGTCCGGCTGTGATTATTTCCTCGGGCTTGAAATAGTCCAAAACTATCATTGCGGTCAGCAGTTTGGTCATGGAGGCGGGATACATACGCTCGTTTTCCGCCTTTGCAAAGAGGACTTTGCCGGTGGTTTCTTCAACCAATATTGCGGATTTGGCGGTTAATTCCAAAGTTGCACCGTAGGCTGCCGTGCCGAAAAACGGAAGGCAAATTATTAATAAAGCGATAAACAGTTTAAATCGTCTCATGCTCACTCCTAACTTTTCCGGGTAAAGGCGTAAAGACTGTGATAAAAACTTTTTTGTAAGAAAAAAGTTTTATCACTCTCCCATCAAAAAGACTTTAATAAAGTTACCGAAATTAATATTAATGTACAATTATATCACAGCAGTCCCGGCGGTGCAATGTATGCTTAGTTGACACTCGTTGCAGTCGGGTTTTCTTGCCTTACAGACTTTTCTGCCGTGGGCTATTATTTGAGTATTATATCTAATCCAGGCACTTTCCGGCAATACCTTCATCAAGTCGAATTCTATTTTTTCGGGGTCGGTGTTAGGGGTAAGCCCCAGCCGGTTTGAGACGCGTTTTACATGGGTATCCACCACTATGGACGGAATCAAAAAAATATGTCCTCTGACCACATTTGCGGTTTTGCGACCGACCCCGGGCATGGCGGTAAGGTCCTCAATAGCCGAGGGCATTTGGGACTTGTGTTTGTCTATTAATATATTCGCCGATTGTATTATGTGTTTCGCTTTGGTTTTATAAAAACCGGTGCTGCGGATGTCTTCTTCCATTTGGGCAAGGTCGGCGTTTGCAAAGGCTTCAAGGGTGGTGTATTTGCGGAACAGAGTTTCCGTGACAAGGTTTACCCTGTCGTCTGTACATTGAGCGGAAAGAATGGTGGCGATAAGAAGCTCGTAAGGCTTGGTGTAATTTAAGTAGCATTTAGTTAAGTTTGGGTAAAGCTCGTCCAGTTTGTCCAGTATGTATTCAACTTTTTCTGTCATATTCCTCCTACGCTTTCGTTTGTGTGTGATTAGATTAAAACCTTGGGAAAAGTGGGGTTTTTCTCCCCAAGGTCTTTATAATTTAATTTTGCTGTACAAGCAACCCCTATCTTTGTTGCTGTGGTCAAATAAAATAAGGGTGCGATCTTTCATAGGTTCAAGTTGGTTTTCTGTCCAACATAGAACGTTGTGTTCAAAGACTTCCGCTGTGCTTTTACGATAAAGTGCTTTGCGATCTTTAATTGGAGAGTTTGGAAAATAGAGATTCCTTTGGCAGTCATCCGAATAAATTTCGTTGACTTTTTTGCGTTCTTCTTGGGTTGGTTCGGTTATTGCCCAAGCCGGTAGATTTTTTGTGAGTTCAGATGAACAAAGGTCAAATTTAAGCAGGGCAGTTACTTGGGGAAGATATTTTTGATAATAAATTTCTACAAAGTCCCTAAAAAGCGTATACAGGGCAATCCTGCCGTGGGAAACCAGATTGTATTCGTTTTTATCCCAAAATTTAGCCAGTTTTTCGTAAAACTCAAAGGGAATTTCGTATTGCATTATATATGATAACGCAGATGTAAACTTTTGTGAATTATAAAACAATTCCAGTACATTTTCCACAGATTTCAAAAGAAGCAAGTCCTCATGGGAAAGCTCCTTGGTGTAGAGAACTTCGTAATCTGCCTTGTCTTTGTAAACTATACCCAGATTTTGGGCTTCGTTTCTTAATTGGGAACCTTTCAGCAGTTTCAAAAACCCCAGTTGCAGCATTTCCGGCTTTGCGGAGTAGACTCGGTTAAAGGAATTTCTGAAGGATTCCAAGTCCTCAAAAGGCAGACCGGCTATTAAATCCAGATGTTGATGTATATTGCCGAAAGAGGCTATTTCACGGGTTCTTTGGAATAGTCTGTCCAAATTTGTTCTGCGGTTAATGTATTCCAAGGTGTTTTTATTGGTGGATTGTACGCCTATCTCGAATTGGAATTGACCTTTGCGGACGGTTTTCAAAAAATCTATCATGTCGTCTGTAAGAATATCCGCACAAATTTCAAAATGAAAATTAGTTATGCCGTTGTCGTGATCTTTTAAGTATTTCCAGACTTGCATGGCGTGGCTTTTATTGGCGTTAAAGGTTCTGTCTATAAATTTTACTTGGGGTACTTTTGCATCCAGAAATTTTTGCAGTTCTTGGCAGACCCTTTCTATTCTTAAAAAACGTAGGGTCTTGTCTGTGGAAGAAAGGCAGTAACCGCAATTATAAGGGCAACCCCTTGAGGATTCGTAATATAAAATTTTATTTTCGGGAAATTCCGGTTCGTCTTCATAAGGAAAAGGAATGTCTTGGGATTTTAAAGGCGGTTGGGGTTCAGTTTGAATTATTTCGCCGTCTTTTTTAAAGGCTATTCCCTTGATTTCCTCCATGGTGCCTTCTTTGTCTATAAAATATTTCATAAGGCTGTGAAAGCTATGCTCGCCCTCGCCTTTTATAACTATATCTACGGCGTTATCTTTAAATAATTCTTCCGTCTCGAAAGAAACCTCCGGACCGCCCAAAATTATTACGGTTTCCGGCAGGATCTTTTTAAGATTATTTATAATCGAGAGAATAATTTCTATATTCCAAATATAACAACTGAAGCCTATAATTTGGGGTTTTATTTTGTATATTTCCGAGAGAATAAGGTTTTCTTGTTGATTTATGGTAAATTCCTGCAATTTTATATGATTTTTGTATGAGCTGTAAGCTTTTAAGCTTCTTATGGCAAGAGAACTGTGTATAAATTTGGCGTTTACCGCCACCAGACTTACTTTGATAATATCACCCTGTCTTATTTTTGTTATATATTGATTCCATTTTAAACAAAGGACAAAAATAATTGATTTTTTTCCAAAGGTTCAAGGAAAAAACGATTATTTTTGTCCTTCATCTTATTTGGAATTAGTATAATGCTCGTTTTTATTGAATATACATTAATTGTCCTAGCGTTTGTTTTTATAGACGAGAAAGATGGGAGTGTGTCATGACAAAAAAATCCATAGTTTCTTCTGCCATTATCCTGACTTGTGCCGGAATAATCACTCGAATTCTCGGTTTTGTTTACCGTATTTATATGTCTAATATGATGGGTGCCGAGGGTATGGGGCTATATCAATTGATATTACCCATATATTCTTTGGCATGGAGTTTGGCCTGTTCCGGCTTTACCACAACCATATCCAAGCTGACGGCACAGGAAAAGGCAAAGGGCGAATACGGCAATATGCGTCGGCTTTTGCGACAATCCGTAATGCTCACAACCGGCATAGGGTTGGTTATCTCAGTGGTATTGTTTTATACAGCCCAGTTAACAGCCGTGCTTATATTTAAGGATACCAGAACTACACTTGCTTTGCAAATCCTAGCCTTTGCCATTCCCTTTATGTCTGCCGGGTCTTGTATACGCGGATATTTCTTCGGCTTGCAAGAAACCATGATACCCGCCATAAATCAAGTGGTAGAGCAAGTTGTGCGTATGGTGGTTGTATTCCTGCTTGCGGGAACCTTTATGCCCCTGGGTCTTGAATTTGCCTGTGCTGTGGCATTAATCGGTATAGTGGCAGAGGAGGCATTTTCCTTTTTGTTTGCCTTTGTGGCGTATAAAAAGTCTAAGGTACGAGAGCTTTATAAGAAACCCTCCATTACCCCCGGTAAATCCTTGGCTATGTTGCTTGCCATGGCTATACCTTTGACCGGAACAAGGGTAATGGGTTCTTTGCTTGCCACTTTTGAAAATATTTTGATACCCCTTAGGTTACAGGTACACGGAATGAACGCCAAGGAGGCAATCAGTGCCTTTGGGCAGATTACCGGTATGGCTATGCCGCTTATATACTTTCCCTCCGCGTTTTTAATGTCGCTGGCAATATCCTTGGTGCCGGCGGTTTCTGAGGCTTCGGCTGTAAAGAATTATCAAAAAATAAAATACACGGCTTCAAAATCCATCCTGTTTTCATCTATAATCGGATTCGGAGCGGCGGCTATATTTGTGGTTTTTGCATCGGAGTTGGGGCAAGTAATATATCATCAAGATATTAGTATGATGCTTATACTGCTTGGAATAATGTGCCCCTTTCTGTATATGCAGTTGGTGCTTTCGGGTATATTGAACGGGCTGGGTTTTCAGGTTTTTATATTCAGAAACAGCTTGATTTCTTCGGTTATAAACATAGGCTTTATCTATTTCCTTGTGCCCAAACAGGGGTTAAAAGGGTTTATAATCGGTTGGTTTGTAAGTTTGATAGTAATATGTGCTATAGAGGTAGCTAAACTACGGGAATCTGTGGAGCTGAACTTCGAGTTTGGCAACTGGTTTTTCAAGCCCGTAATTTCAGCTTTGGCTACGGGATTGACGGTAAAATATTTTGCCAATAAATTTATTTATAATATGTTCGGAGAGGTAATGGGGTTGGTAGTATCCATAACCCTGTTGGTACTGCTGTACAGCGTATTTATATTGGTTACGGGTTGTTTGTCCCGAGAGGATTTGTCCGGGGCTTTGAAGCGGAGGCAAGTTTAAGTACTGCAAAATCAATCTGCTAGAATTAAACATTGGAGAAAGAGGCGAAAACCCCTGTTTGGGTTTCGCCTCTTTTTTGTTTCGGCTATTAAGCCGATTACCTATCACGGTAGATATTTTTTGTAAGGAATTTAAAGGCTTCGTTCATGGGAGCCGGTTTGCCGGAGTAGTATCCCTGGCAAATATTACAGCCTTTGTTTCTCAGCCAATTTAATTGCTCCTCGTATTCCACGCCCTCGGCAACCACTTCAATATTAATACTGTGCGCCAGGTCTATGATTGAGGAAACAATCTCGCGATTTTCCTTGTCGTCCACGATTTCGTCCGTTAAGGTCTTGTCGATTTTCAGCAGACCCATAGGCAGTTTTTTCAGGTAGGTCAAGGGCGAATATCCGGTTCCAAAGTCGTCTAAGGCTATGGTTATGCCGGATTTGGTGAGCAGGTGCATTTTTTCTATGTTTGACTCGGCAAAGTCAAACATTACCGACTCGGTTATTTCCAGGCGGATATTTTTCAGGTTTACACCGGAAGCCTTGAGTATCTCTATGGTTTTTTCCACAAAATCATCTCTGGTAAGCTGAACAGCAGAAACGTTTATGGAGACACGAAGATTGGAATAACCCATAGATTCTATTTTCTTTGAAAATTCCGCCGCTTCCTCCATGACCTTATAACCCACGGGAACCACCAATTGGCTTTTTTCCAGAGCCGGAATGAAAACACCCGGTTGAACGTTTCCTCTGTTGGGGCTAATCCAACGTATTAAGGCTTCGAAGCCGTAAATATCGCCGGTTCTTATATGATATTGGGGTTGATAATAGAGAATAAACTCGTTATTTTTAACGGCTTCTTTCAGTTCGTCCTCCAGCAGTTGGGTTGAATTTACTTCTTCCTTTATAGCTTGGCTGTAGAATACCGCTCGGGTTTTGCCCAGTTCCTTCGCCTTGTTCATGGAAACCACAGAGGCTTTGTATAATTCGGCAAAGGTACTTCCGTCCTCGGGAAAGAAACTTATGCCTATACTGCCGGATGTGTTTATTGTCATGCCGTTTACTTCATATTCTTGCTTTATTTTGTTAAGCACAAAACTTGAATATTCGGCTACTTCATTGGGATTGGCGTAATTTCTGTAGGCGATTATAATTTCGTCGCCACCACAGCGGCTGATAAATTCTTTACCGGTCTGATTTTTGTTCAGCTCACAGCAAATTTCGTAGAGCAACTTATCGCCCACGCCACGCCCGTAAGTATCGTTAATATACTTAAAGTTATCCAAATCAATGTACAACACTGCAAATTCCGTATTGCACTTTATTAAGCTGTCCGTATGCTCTTCAAAAAAGATTACATTGGGCAGGCCGGTAAGGTTATCGTAATAAGCAAGCTTATGAATTTTCTCTTGACGGTTTCTTAAAAGGCTTATGTTAACACCAAGCATTTCCACAATGGTTGAACCGGTTTCGTTTTGTATGGGGTTACTGCTCCAAAGATAGTGAATCTCAGTCCCGTCTCTTCGTTGCAAGGGTATAATATATCGGCAAACGCTTGGCTCTTTCAGCATCTCACCGAAGTCTTTCAAAAAGATTTCTTCTGCTGAAGGATTGATTAACAGATCTATCTTTTTTCCCAGCAATTCATGGCTTTCGTAACCTGTGGCATCAAGAAGATTGCTGTTTGCGTAAATTACGGTGCCGTATTTGTTTACGGAGAGCAGAACCAGATTGCCGGCTTTAATTGCATCAAAGCTTCTTTTCTTGTCATTACTCTGCTTTTTGGCGATACGTGCCGCAAAGAAAAAGGAATAGGTCAATGCAAGTACAGCACAGACCAAAACGGTTATCATCCAATTTGCGGCGTTTTTCAGTGAGATACTAACCTCAGCGGGATTTTTGCCCTCTGACAGGCCTTTAGCAATATCCGTAAAGGTAAAATAAGAACCGGTTACGTATATAATCGCCGTCAGCACAACAGCCGTCAGCAAAATAATTCCGCCATAGGTAAATATTTTTTGGAATACTTTGTCCGTCTTCATAATAATCCCCTAACTTATACAGGATTAACAGGTTTCAAAATACACCCTAATTAAGAGTTTTATTAAAATAAAATTTGAGATCAATTCTTCGGTTTCTCTTTCCCTTCAAAAAGACTCTTGTTTAGTCCGGGGTATTTTGGGTCAAGTATTCATGGTCTGTTTTGTTGGGCAACGTGTGATTATACTTAAAAGCTTTAGTTACAATTTCTTATGCAATTAAGTATATATACTTAATTTCGAGTGTAGTAACAAAAGCGTATATTCGTAGTGGTGAGCGACCGGTGTTTTTTTAATAAAAAACGCAAGAGCGAACCGTTTACGAAGAATAGCTTTTGTTACTATTCCTTATGCAATTAAGTATAGTGTAAATTACTCGCAATAAATTAAAAAGTAGGCAATTACATTCTATAATGCAATTGCCGTAATTTAATGGGTAGCTTCAAATGTAGTTGATTATACGGTTTCCTTAAATTACTTCTTCTATCCAGCCGAAATCGTCTTTAGCCTTGCCGTATTGGATAGAGGTGAGGCAATCGTAGATTTTTTGGCAAATAGGACCTGTTTTTCCGTCGGCAACGGTCATTTCGGTTCCGTTGTAGGTTAAGCTTCCGATGGGGCTTACAACTGCGGCTGTGCCTGTACCGAAGGCTTCTTCCAAAGTGCCGTCTTTATAAGCGGCAACGATTTCGTCTATTTCAATAAGTCTTTCAGAAACCGGGATACCCCAGTGTTTAGCCAAGGTAATTACTGAATCGCGGGTAATGCCCGGAAGTATGCTTCCGCCCAAAGCCGGAGTAACAAGTTCACCGTTGATTTTAAAGAAAACGTTCATTGTGCCTACTTCTTCAATATACTTACGGTGAATGCCGTCCAACCAAAGAACTTGAGTGTAACCCATATCCTTTGCCTTTTGTTGACCTTTTAAGCTGCTGGCATAGTTTGCTGTGGCTTTTGTGAACCCGATACCGCCTTTTACGGCTCTAACATATTCGTCCTCAATATAAATTCTGACGGGATTAATACCCTCGGGATAGTAAGCTCCTACCGGTGACATTATAATCATAAATTTATATTCGTAAGCAGGGTGAACGCCCAAAGATGCTTCTGTAGCAATAACAAAGGGACGAAGATAGAGAGAAGTTCCTTCGGATTTGGGTATCCAGTCTTTGTCTGTTTTAATAAGCTCTTTTAAGGCTTGAACACAAAAATCAACGTCCAATTCCGGTATGCAAAGTCTTTCGTCGGAAACATTCAATCTTTCGAAATTTGCACGGGGTCTGAAAAGCAAAACTTTTCCGTCTACGGAGTTATATGCTTTTAAGCCTTCGAAAACCGCTTGACCATAGTGCAAAACCATGGCGGACGGTTCTATTTCGAAAGGTGCGTAGGGTACTATTCTTGCACTGTGCCAACCTTTACCGTGGGTATAATCCATAATGAACATATGATCTGTAAATTCTTTGCCGAATACCAAAGTGTTATCTTGAGGTTTGGTTTTGGGATTGGTTGATAGTCGTTTTTCGATTTGCATATTCATTCACCCTCTTTTGGAATTTTTGTTAGATTTACTTTTTCTTTTCCTGTTCTTTAATAAGCTTGTATTCCAAGGAATCTACCAAGGCAATACGGCTGGCTTCTATAATGTCTTTGGAAACCCCGACAGTGGACCAGTTGCTTGTACCGTCGGTTGATTCTATAAGAACTCTAACCTTTGAAGCTGTAGCGGAAGTACTGTCCAAAACCCTAACCTTGTAATCCACAAGATGAACCTTGGATATTACCGGATAGAATACTTCCAGAGCCTTACGCAAGGCTTTGTCCAGTGCGTTAACGGGTCCGTTTCCTTCGGCGGCGGTGATTTCGGGTTTGCCGTCTACATTTATTTTAATCATGGCAGAAGCGGAATACTCCTCGGAATAAGGTTTTTCACCGATGATTTTGAAATTTTCCAATTCAAAGAAGGGTTTGTATTTACCCAGCTGTTTACGAATAATAAGCTCAAAGCTTTCTTCAGCCGCCTCGAATTGGTAGCCTTCGTGTTCAAGAGTCTTCATATAATTTATGATGCCTTGAGTTTCTTGGGAATCTTTTGTGATTGTAGGGTCAATTTTTTGAATTTTGGATAAAATGGTGCTTCGTCCGGCAACCTCGGAGGTTAAGAAACGGCGTTCGTTTCCTACGCTAGTGGGTTCTATATGTTCGAAGCTAGCCGGGGATTTACTTACCCCGTCTATATGCATACCGCCCTTATGAGCAAAGGCAGCCCTGCCTACGAAGGGCATATTGTCGCTCAAGCTGATATTGGAAACTTCGGCAATATAGTGAGCCGTGTCGGTTAAGTTAGCAATTTGTTCCTCTGATATACATTTTAATCCTTTTTTAACCTGTAAGCAAGGAATTATTGTAGAAAGATTTGCGTTTCCGCAACGTTCCCCATAACCCAAGAAAGTTCCCTGTACTTGAGCGGCTCCCGCCATAACACCCATTATGGAGTTTGCCACTGCCATACCGCAGTCATTGTGGCAATGTATACCGATTTCCACAGGGAAACGGTTTACGATACTTTGAGTTATCTCGAAAATTTGGTTGGGGAACGTTCCGCCGTTGGTATCGCAAAGGATAATGCAATCCGCTCCGGCTTCACGAGCCACGTCCAGGCAAAGCATGGCGTATTGAGGATTATTCAAATAACCGTCATAGAAATGCTCCGCATCGAAAAATACCTCTTTGCCGTTTTCCTTTAAGAAATGAATTGTATCGTAAATCATGCGGAGATTTTCGTCCAAGGTAGTTTGAATTATGTCTGTTACATGAAAATCCCATGTTTTACCGAAAATAACCACCGTTTCAGTTCCGGCATTCATAAGGGATTGGAGGTTTTTGTCCTCCTCTGCCTTGGTATTGCAACGTCTTGTGCTGCCGAAAGCGGCGATTTTGGAATGTTTCAGTTTTAATTTCTTTAATTGTTCAAAGAATATTATGTCTTTGGGGTTTGAGAAGGGGTTGCCCGCTTCTATGTAGCTTACACCCAGCTCGTCCAAGGCTGTTACTATTCTGAGTTTATCTTCAACGGAGAAGGAGATTCCTTCTGCCTGTGCCCCGTCTCTCAGGGTTGAGTCAAATATTTTTACAGTTCTCAAAATTATACTCCTTTGGCTTTGGAGAGATAGTCATAAAAACATAGAAAAAAATGAGTAGTATGCTTATCTCTTTAATATTATTCCTGAATTTCGGCGGTAATGGTAGTTCCTCGTTGGATGGCTGTAAGACCGGTTCTGACTATTTCCATAATTTCATAAGGCTCTACCAATTCAATAAAAGCCCCTATTTTGTTTTGGGCACCGGTTATTTCCACAGTCATGGAATTTGGTGATACGTCTATAATGTTTGCTCTGAATATATCAACTATACCTACTATTTCGGGTCTGGTGGTGGCGTTTGCGGAAATTTTGATTAAAGCCAATTCTCTGCATACGGAGCTTGAGGATTCCAACTGTACACATTTTACCACATCTTCTAATTTTTCTACCTGTTTACGAATTTGGTCAATAATCAGGTCGTCACCGCAGGCGACAACCGTAATCCTTGAAATTAAAGGGTTTTCGGTCACGCCGACGCTCAAACTGTCAATATTGTAACCTCTGCGGCTGAACAGGCCGGATATTCGGCTAAGTACGCCTGATTGGTTTTCAACTAATATGGATAATACGTGGCGATTCATAGGCGTTCTCCTAACTTTGAGCATACCCCGGCTTCCGGAATTTTCCTACCCATGTGGAAATCTTGGGATAAGAAAACACTTTTATGGGGACAGGCTCTATTATAAAAAATTTTGTATTGTTTGTAATTATATTAAAAAACCTCGTCTTGTACAACCATAAAAGACGAGGAATTTTTTTATATTATTAATCTGAAAAAAGGGCCGGAAACAGCCCTAACCATAAATCCCCACAAGTTTAGGCAAACCATATGATTTAAAACCGGCTATTTCTGATAAAACCGGCAGAAAACCGGTTTAATATTAAAAAATCAGAACAAACACATGAGGAAATGTTAATAAAATTATGTTGATATTATTTAACGTGAGTTCGACGTAGTCGAACAATTTGCGCAGCAAATTAAATTCCGTAGGAATTTTCACGTTATGAGTACGTTTTTGCATGGTTTTTATGCAAAAACGTGCGAATATTTTGAAGTACCACGAATTTTAATGAGTTCGACGTAGTCGAACAATTTGCGCAGCAAATTAAATTCCGTAGGAATTTTCACGTTTTGAGTAGGTTTTTGCATAGTTTTTATGCAAAAACCTTCGAATACTATTTATTTTCAATAAGCTTATGCAAATAACGAACAGCGGACAAACCGGCAACCAGACCTTCTCCTATGGCGTTGGAAAGCTGGAAGGGCCAGCCGGTGCAATCTCCGGCGGCAAAAACCCCGGTTACGGATGTTTCTGCAAGTCTGTTAACCACTATGGAGTTTTTCTCCACAAGTAATCCCGGAATTATGGTTTCCGGTGAGACTTTTTCTTTTACAAAAAATATTCCGGAGCAGGGTACTTCGCTGTCTGTTAATCGGACGGCCTCAACGAAACTTTTACCCTTAACTTCTTTGACTTTATCGTTAAGGATTTCGATTTTTGGGTTTAAATGACTGACTTCACCGTAATAGGGCAGGAAATATACCTTGTTGCATACTTCCGCAAGGAAATTGGCGTCTTCCTCTGCCTCCGGTATTTCACCCACCACAACAACGTCTTTGTTGCGATAAAGCATACCGTCGCAGGTGGCACAATAGCTGACCCCTTTGCCCAGATACTCCGATTCTCCCAAAACGGTAGTACCCTTGGAAAGCCCTATAGCCAAAATTACGGCTCCGGCTTCATAAAACTCGGATTCAAAGCTTATGGCGAAGTGCTTGCCGGTGGGCAGAATTTGCTGTACTCTGCCTGTCTTTACTTCTATGTTCATATTTTCGGCGTGTTTGTAAAAAACATCCAGCATCGCATCACCCTTGCTGTTGGGCATACCCAGGTGGTTATTAACCAGTTCGGCTTTGTAAAGCCAGGAACTTTCCTTGCTTCTGCCGAAAACCACTGTGCTTTTGTTTCTGTTGGCAACATTGACCGCCGCGGACAATCCCGCCGGTCCGGCACCTATAATTGCAACATCAATCATACGTTTCAATCCTTTTAATGCAAAGCAATTTTAAAACCCCAATGCCCATAAAGCCGGTTTGATTTGCATTATATTTATTATAAAATTTTTCATCCTTGAAAAAACTCAGAATAAAGTCAATTGCTCCGAATCGGGTATGCCTGCCAGTATGCCGGTTTTTTTCATGAGTTCTATAACTGTCTTGTTTGTTTTTGTACGTTTAGCAAAATCCTCTACCGAAGAGAATTCCACGCCTTCACGAGCCTGTACTATGTTTTGAGCAACAGAGGCTCCCAATCCCTGTACTGAGGATAATGGAGGCATAAGACCCTCGGGAGTTACTATAAATTTTGAAGCATCAGCCTTATATATATCAATGGGAACAAATTTCAACCCCCGGCAATACATTTCCAATACAAGTTCCAGAGTTGTGAGAGTGCCTTTGTCTTTTGCCGTGGCAGTTTTGCCCAGAGAATTTATTCTTTCGATTTCCTTTAACACCGGTTCTTTTCCGTTGCACATTAAAATATAGTCAAAATCCTCCAGCTTAACGGAAAAACTTGCGGCATAAAAGCTGTAAGGGTAATGTATTTTGTAATAACCTATTCTGACGGTCATCATAACATAAGCTACCGCATGACCCTTAGGGAACATATATTTTATACGTCTGCAAGACTCAATATACCACATGGGAACATTTGCCGCAAGCATAATTTCCGCCTGTTCTTCGGACACTCCCTTGCCTTTACGAACCTGTTCCATAATCTTAAAGGCAGCAAGTTTTTCCACACCTTTGTTAATAAGAAATACCATAATATCGTCACGGGTTGGGATAATTTCTTTCAAGGTGGCAACGCCTTGGGCTATTAATTCTTGGGCATTGTTAAACCAAACGTCCGTACCGTGGGACAGACCGGATATACGCACCAAATCCGCAAAGGAGTTTGGCAGGGTATCGCAGAGCATATTTCGAACAAAGCTTGTTCCGAATTCGGGCAGTCCCAAAGTACCGGTTTTGGAATTTATGTCTTCCGGGGTTACGCCCAGTGCCTTTGTTGAGGTAAAAAGGGAGATAACGTCCTTGTCGGACAAATCCACTGTTCTTGGGTCTATGCCCGTAATATCATGAAGCATACGAATAATGGTGGGAACGTCGTGCCCCAGCAAGTCCAGTTTCAAAAGCCGTCCTTCTATGGAGGAGTGAAAGTCGTAGTGGGTAGTGATAATATTGGAGCTTTGGTCATTTGCCGGGCGTTGCACGGGGCAGAAGTCGTAAATACTTTTATCCGAAGGAACTATAACAAGACCTCCGGGATGTTGACCGGTGGTACGTTTAATCCCGGTACAGCCGGCTTTTAGGCGGTTCATCTCGGCGTTACGCAGGGCTATGCCCTTTTCCTCGCAGTATTTACGAACGTAGCCGTAGGCGGTTTTGTCGGCAACCGTACCTATGGTGCCGGCCTTATACACATTTTTTGCCCCGAAAAGCTTTTCTGTGTAATCGTGAGCATTTTGCTTATATTCTCCCGAAAAGTTAAGGTCTATATCCGGCTCTTTGTCGCCGTTAAAGCCCAAGAAGGTTTCGAAAGGAATGTCGTGCCCGTCCTTGCTTAGTATTGTACCACAGTTGGGACAATTTAATTCCGGCATATCACAGCCGGAACCGCCGGCAAAGGCACGAACGGTTTCGGAGTCAAAATCGGAATATTTGCAGTTTTTGCAAAGATAATGAGGCGGTAAGGGATTAACCTCCGTAATGCCGGACATGGTGGCAACAAATGAGGAACCAACGGAGCCCCGGGAGCCTACCAAGTAGCCGTCTTCCTCGGATTTTAAAACCAATTTCCGTGCGATTATATACATAACGGAGAAGCCGTTGTTTACTATGGAGTTTAATTCCTTGTCCAAGCGTTGTTGCACCAGTTCCGGTAAGGGATTGCCGTAGAGTTCATAGGCTCTTTCCATAGTGGAATTAATCAGTTCGTCTTCCGCACCTTCGATTTTGGGCGGAAAGGTGCCGTTTGGTACGGGCAGTATATCCTCTGCCGCTTCCGCTATGGCGTTGGGATTGGTGATAACAACTTCTCTTGCCTTTTCTTCGCCCAGATACGAAAATTCGTCAAGCATTTCTTGAGTTGTGCGGAAATAAAGAGGCGGCTGGTTGTCGGCATCTTTGTAGCCTTCGCAGTGCATGATAATACGGCGGTATATTTCGTCCTCCGGGTCCATAAAATGCACGTCTCCGGCGGCGATTACCGGTTTGTTGTATTTTTCGCCCAGTTGTACTATTTGGCGGTTTATGTTTCTGATGTCCTCAAGGGAATTTAAGGTTCCTTCTCTGACCAGATAAGCACTGTTTGCCGCCGGCTGAATCTCCAAGTAGTCGTAAAACTCAACCAATCCTCTGATATAATCCTCCGGGCGTTTATCCAAAACAGCTGTAAACAATTCTCCTGCTTCGCAGGCTGTTCCTATAATTAAACCCTCACGGAATTTCATAAATAAACTTTTTGGTATGCGTGGTTTCTTATAAAAATAATTTATGTGGGACTCGGAGACCAATTCATATAAATTACGCAAGCCGGTTTGAGTTTTTGTAAGGATAACGGCGTGTTTATGCCGCAACTTCTTGTGGTTTCCGGTTTCGGCGGCTAGGCTGTTGATTTGGTCTATGTTGGTTATGCCCTTTTCCTCCAATATTTCCATGCATTTAAGTAAAATTTCCGCCGTTGCCGTAGCGTCGTCTGTGGCTCGGTGGTGGTTTTCCAATTTTATGCCCAGATGTTGGGCTATAACATTCAGTTTATGCTTGCTTAAATTGGGAAAAAGGGTTCGGGAAAGCTCCAAGCTGTCCAAAATTGTGTTGTTTATTTCCCTGTCGAAATTCTTGGCATTGAAAGCTATAAAGCCCACGTCGAATTTGGCGTTATGAGCGACCAACACGGAATCCCCGGTAAATTCAAGGAATTTCGGCAGAACTTCCTCAATTTTCGGAGCATCTTTAACCATATCGTCCGTAATGCCGGTGAGTTTGGTGATTTCGGTGGAGATAGGCTGTTCCGGATTAACCATGCTGTGAAAGGTTTGGGTTATAATGCCGTTTTCTACCCTTACCGCACCAATTTCCGTAATTTTATCCGTCTCTTTTTTCAGACCGGTGGTTTCTATGTCAAAAACCACATAGGAGGATTTAAAATCCTGACCTCTGCCCAGAGTAACAACGGCACCAAGGTCGTCCACGATATAGGCTTCCACGCCGTAAATTATTTTTACGCCCTTTGCCTTGCCTACGGACAAGGCTTCCGGAAAGGCATGAACCACGCCGTGGTCGGTGAGGGCTATGGCTTTGTGACCCCATTTTGCCGCTCTTTTTATGTAGTCACCCACGGTATTTATGCCGTCCATCATGCTCATAGAGGAATGCAAGTGGAGTTCAACGCGTTTTTCCGGGCAGTTGTCCTCTCGTTCTTCCGGGGCTTCCGCTGTGCCTATTTCGTTAGCCATAACGTTTAATTCTTTGGCATATTCGTCAAATTGTGCTTTTCCTTTTACGGCTATATAATTTCCCGTGCGGATTATGTCTTTGAAGTTTTCTTCGTAGGGTTCTTTGTCGGAGAAAAGTTTCACGGTGACGGAGTCTGTTTTGTCGGTTATGTCCATAGTTATAAGCAGTTTGCCGTTTTTTGTTTCTCTCAGTTCCGTTTGAACTATAAGCCCTCTTATTCGCACCTCGGAATTTGGCTCCAGTTGCCCGGAAAGGGGCAGAAATTCGCCGGTTATGGTATTGTTTTGTTTTATTTTGCCTACTCTTGTTCGTTTTTTAAAGTCGGGTTGGGTTGGATTTTGGGGAGTTTTTGGGGTTGGGTTTTCGTTTATATCGGAGCGGATTTTTTCTTGGTAGGCGGCAACCGCTTCTCTGACCAATTCTTCGTTGTTATTTTTGGGGTATATTTTTAAATTCTCAAATTTTATTTCCGTTTCATGACCCATTCTGTCCCGGAGATATTTTTGAATTAGGGCGTTTATACCTTTTAATTGGAGTAATTTTGCTGTGTTGTATTTAACGCCCATGATTACGCTTTTGTTTTCAGTGCGGATTTCGCTGTCTCTTAGGATAATATAGGATAGAGGGCTGCGTTTTTTCACCACCCACAAAATATTTTCTCTGAATAGATTAATTAAATTGTCTAAATTATTTTCGGACAAGTTATAGTTTACCGTAATATCTATTTTATTGACTTGGGGAAAGTGTTCCAGAAGAAGTTCTTCAAATTCATGAAGGCGTTCTTCGTTTACTATTTTATCCAAGCTCATTTGTATATGCAATTTTCCTGCTTTTGGGTTGATTTCTATTAGACCCACTTTGGCTTCCCGAAGGCTGTGGGTAGTTTTATTTTGGGGTAATTTTTTGAACACTTCGGCGAATTTTTTTTCTATGACAATAACCTCCCGGGGAAAGACCTTGAGGGAGAAAACTCCCTCTTTCCGAAAAAGCCGAACAAAAATCCTATTACTTTATAGATTTTCCAGTTCTTTTATTAATTCTTCAAATAATTGTGATTCCGGGACTTTTCTTATAATTTGACCTTTTTTGAAGATTACTCCGAAGCCGTTGCCGGCGGCTATGCCTATATGGGCTTCTTTGGCTTCCCCGGGACCGTTTACTTCACAACCCATGACGGCTACGGTTATGGGTTTATTAATTTTTTTGCAGTATTCTTCAACTTTTCCGGCTAATTCTATTAGGTTTATTCGGGTTCTTCCGCAGGTTGGGCAGGAAACGAAATTTACGCCGAATTGTCTCAACTCCAGAGCTTTGAGAATTTCTTTTGCACAATATATTTCCTTCACCGGGTCGGAGGTTAGAGAGACACGCAGAGTATCGCCTATGCCCATGGCAAGCAAGGAGCCTATGCCCACGGCGGATTTTATTGAACCGCCGAATTCTGTGCCGGATTCGGTTATTCCTATATGCAGAGGGTAATTTACCCTTTGGGACAATTGGCTGTATACGTTTAGGGTAAAGGGTACGCTTGAGGCTTTGACGGAGATTACTATATTGTCAAAGTCCAAGTCCTCCAGAATTTTCACATGACGAAGGGCACTTTCCGTCAAGCCCTCCGGGGTAACGCCGCCGAACTTTTCCAATAGGTCCTTTTCCAAGGAGCCTGAATTAACGCCTATACGTATGGGTATATTTTTTTGTTTTGCGGCTTGTACCACCTGTTTTATGCGGTCGGGGCTGCCTATGTTGCCCGGATTTATACGCAGTTTGTCTATACCCCGTTCCATAACGGCAAGAGCCAGACGATAATCAAAATGTATATCCGCAACAAGAGGAATATTGATTTTGGATTTTATTTTGTCCACCATATTAGCGGCTTCCATATCCGGAACGGCTATACGGGCTATTTCGCAACCGGCTTCTTCCAGCTCCAAAATTTGGCGGACAGTGGCTTCCGGGTTACGTGTGTCGGTGTTGGTCATGGATTGGATGGCTATGGGATTATCGCCGCCTATGGTAACGGCACCGATTTTTATGGGTTTTGTTAAGTGTCTGTTGTACATAATTTTGCACCTGATTTAAGAATTTTTAATATAGGACGAAAAAGGCAGGAATACTTTCCTGCCCGGGAGAAAGAGTTTTCTTTAAACTCCCTATCATATATTCAATTTAACTAATATTTTCTGTAATATTACCACGGAACGCTCGTAAATTTTTAATATAAAACGGAATGTTCAACTTTAGCCAAAACCTCCGGTGTATCTCCGTAAGCAGAGATTTCTCCGTTGTTCAGCCATAGGATTTTATGGCATAAACGTTTGGCTTGGTGGAGGTTGTGGGTTACGATGATTACGGTGGTGTTGTCGTCGATGTTACTTTTTCTGATTATGTCTTCCGGCAGTTTCAAGGTTTGGGGGTCTATGTTTGAGGTAGGTTCGTCCAGCAGAAGCAGTTGGGGTTTAAAGGATAAGGCTCTTGCCAGGGCGACTTTCTGGGTTTCTCCGCCGGAGAGTTTCCAAGCTTTTTGTTTAGCTAAATCTGTGAGCCGAAACTCCCGTAAGAGTTGGTTTACTCGGTTTTGTATTTGGGATTTGGTGTAGTTTCGTAATTTTAGGGGATAGGCTATGTTGTTTTCCACGGTGGTTTGCAGGAGGTAGGGTTTTTGAAAAACACCGGTCATTGTGAGCCGGGGTATGGTTTCCTCTTGATTTTCGCCGTAGAGAACCTTGCCTTGGAAGTCTTTGTCCAAGCCGGCAATTATACGCAACAAGGTAGATTTGCCGGCTCCGTTTGCTCCGATTATACCACAGATTATTCCCCTTTGAACAGTCAATTCTTTTACATTAAGTTTGACAGAATTGTCGTAGATTTTCCTTATTTCTTTTAAATGAATCTCCAAGCTCGGCTCCTTTCCGGTTATTAGAATTATTTATGGCAGGGCTGATAAGGATAAAAAAGACCTTGGGGGAGAAAACCTTTTTTAACGGCAAAAAAAGGTTTTCTCCCCCAAAACCCCACTTTCCAAAAAAGCCTAATATGACAGTTAAGATAAAATATGGTATAAACAAATTCTGATTGGTGGTTTTTTACTATTTATATTGGCAGTTATATAAGACGGAATTTATTATAAATGAGATTAATAGGAGTATCAGACCGACGGCTATGGCGGTACTGTATTCGCCCATGTTTTGAAGTTGTGAGATATAGCCGGTCATTACTCTTGTGTGACCTTTAATATTACCGCCTACCAACATTACGGCACCAACTTCGGATATACCTCTGCCAAAGCCGGAGATTACGGCTGTAAATATACCGGTTCGCAGTTCCGAAACAAAGAGTTTCAGCATGGAAAAACCTTTAGCCCCAAGGGTAAAGCCCAGTTCTTTTACGATTTGTGCTCTATCTTTAGTGAAATTGCAGGTAAGCCCCGCCACAATGGGAGTAATAAGGCAAGTTTGGGCGATAATCATGGCTTGGGGCGTGAAAGAAAGATTCATAAACCCCAGAGGACCTCGTCTCATTACAATTAAGAACACAAATAATCCCACGATTACCGGTGGAGTACTCATAAGCATATACAACAAACGCACCATGATTTTCTTGCCCTTAAATTCGTTTGCTCCCAGAAAAATCCCGAAAGGCACGCCCAAAACCACGGAAAACAGCGTAGAAACTCCGGAAACGGTCAACGAAAGAAGCACTATTGAGTAAAGCTCCCTATCGAAACTGACTAACAGGGAGACCGCTTCTCTAAACCCTTCAAATATAGCGTCCATAAATTACCTCTGCAGTTTGGGCTTTATATGTATAGGAAAAATAAAATTTGAGGGAAACGTTTTCTCGGAAAATGTTTCCCTCCGGTTTATGATTATTTTTTGGATTCTTTATTATCGGATTCGGATTTGTTTTTGTCCGATTCCTTGTTATCGGATTCTTTTTTGTCCGATTCTTTGTTGGGATTCTCTTTTGGTTCCTTGACAGCCGGTATAAACAAAGGCTCTCCGTAGGTATTTACGCCAAATTGTCCTATTAATTTTTGTCCCTTTTCGGAGGTCATCCATTCGGCAAATTTCTTGGCACTTTCTGTATTGATTTTATCGTTGTTTTTGGGGTTGACCAACAGAATTCCGTAGTCATTAATAAGTTCCGGTTCTCTTTCCAAGAGAATGTTTAATTGAAGCTTGTCCTTCATGCTTAGATAGGTGGCTCTGTCAGTAAGGGTATATGCCTGCATTTCGTTTGCCATGGTCAGGACTTCACCCATACCTTTTCCTGCGGATATATACCAATCTCCGGCAGGTTGAATATTTGACTGTTTCCAAAGTGTCAATTCTTTTTTATGAGTGCCGGAATCATCTCCACGGGAAACAAACTTTACCTGTTTTTTGCCAATAACACTGAAAGCATCGGCAGTAGGCAAACCGCCAATAGCCGCAGGGTCTTCAGCCGGACCGATAATTACAAAGTCGTTGTACATTACGTCGTAACGTTTTGTTCCGTAACCTTCTTGAATAAATTTATCCTCGTCCTCTCTTGCATGAACCAATAATACGTCTGCTTCTCCATCTTTACCCATTTGAATAGCCTTGCCGGAACCTACCGCAACCACTCTTGCTTCTATCCCTGTATCTTTTTGCAGTTCGGGCAACAAATAATCTAGCAAACCGCTGTCTTGGGTACTGGTGGTTGTGGCTAAAATTATAGTGCTTTTTTCGGGTGATTGAGATGGTGAAGGCGAAGGAGAACCCGATTGAGACGGTGATGAGGAAGGAGACCCGGACGGTGAAGCTGAAGGCGATGAGGAAGGAGTCAGAGAACCTCCGCAAGCACTTAAAATTAAAGCGGTAATCAACACCGCCACCGTAAGTAAGATGTTTCGTTTCATAAGTAACCTCCGTTTTTTCTTTAATATACGTCATAATATAACGCAAGGAATTTTCACGTTAATTTTGGCAAAACCGGAACTATGATTTTATAATTAACATAATCTTGGATTTAATTCAAATATTTGTAATTTAAGAATATGTAAATATTTCCTGATAAATAAAAAAACAGACGAAACTTTCGCCTGTTAAAAAAGAATATGAAAAAGGTAAGCCTTAATCCATTTCCTTTCCAACAGGAGGGTTGTCTCTTTCGTGAAAACCCTTTTGAGCACGGTTGTACTCAGCGGTTGGTAATCATAGCATTAAGCCTTAGACGTCCAACTCGGAAATTGAATTTCTCTACCAAAAAATATAACATTTTCCGGCAATTTATGCAAGACATATTATTGCCAAATATATTTTGAGCACCGGACGACCACCGGTTACCCCTACAAACCTCAAATATAACGGTTTTTTGTGGCATTGTGCGTCCGAAGCATATATATTTTAATGGACAGCCTGTAACCGTTAATAACCCAGTTGTTTATTAATCAAAATAATTTCCGCTTCAATATCATCTGTCTTTTTTAAGTGTATCATCAACCCGTTACAAATTCTGTCGGGGCTTGAACAGTCATAGCAACGATTTCCTTCTTTTGCACATGGTGTTTTTAAGCCCAATCTCTTTGCATTTTTCGGAGCGGCAATGTTACGGGCACGCCATACCGCCTCTTCCTGTGTGGAAGCCAATTTGTTGGTTCCGACTATAAAATATACCTTTTTGTGACCGAATAACGAGCCGGCTATTCTGTTGCCCGTACCGTCAATATTAACCAATTCGCCTGTGACAGACATGGCATTGACTGAAGTCAAAAAAATATCGGTTGTCAGGCATTTTTTTGCTATGTCAAGAAAACTATCCAAATCTGTGCTTTGCTGTGGGTCATAAACTTCATTATGAGCAGAAAGGCTTTCGTACAGTTTCATGCTTAAAATGGTATCCGAATCACCAAAACCCACAGTTTCATTATCTATTTTTTCATTCAAATAAGCCGCCGCCGTTTCTGTATCTTCAAAAAAAGAAACGCTATAGCCTTTTAATTTCAGTGATTTAATAACTTTGTCAATATCCATTTTAATACCCCCATGCGGAATATTTTAATAAGCTAAAACTCCACCTTCAACAAAGTCAAACCCTGTGGCGGAACGGTTTTTCCGGCTAGGGTTCTGTCTTTCTTTTCTATAATTTCGCTTATTTCATCCGGCCGGATTTTATTCAGACCCACGTAAAGTAAAGTGCCTGCCAAAATTCTCACCATATTGTAGAGAAAGCCGTTGCCTGTTACGGTGAAGGTAAGGAGGTTGTTTTCTTGGGTAAGGTTTGCGTTGTAAATAGTGCGTATACTTGTTTTTTGTTGGGAACCGGTGGCGGAAAACGCCTTAAAGTCGTGGGTGCCTATAAAAAATTTACAGGCTTGCTTCATTTTTTGTATGTCCAATTCATAGGGAATATGGCAACTGTAATTGCGTAATTTGGGGTCGTTGTATTTTGAGTTTAATATGCTGTAGGTGTAGGTTTTTTGCTTGGCTTTGTAACGAGGATTAAAGCCCGGCTCCACTTCTGCTCCATGGGTTATAACTATATCTCCGGGTAATCTTGAATTTAACACCTGGGGTAGTTTATCCAAGGGTATAAGCAATTTTTCCGTTTCAAAACAGGCCTTTTGGTCAGCGGCATGAACCCCGGCATCGGTACGGCTGCAAGCGGTAAGAGTTACTTTATCTCGGCTGAGTACATCAGCCAAAGCGTTTTCTACACATTCCTGAACGGAAAGCCCGTTTTTTTGCCTCTGCCAACCGCAATAATTTGTGCCGTCATAGGTTATGGTTAATAATATATTCAAAGTATTCATCCTTGTCTTTAGTTCAAAAAAGAATTGTCTTTTAAATCATATAAGTATACAACATTCCCGAAAATAAATAAACTACCCTATTCGTTTGACAAGGTAGTTAGTTGGGTTAATATTCGTTTAGATTTATCAGTTGGCATTAACAGTCTCATTCCTCTAAGTCATACTTTCCTTTATGGATTTCAAGACCCTTTTTTCTATTCGGGATACCTGTACTTGGGAAACTCCTATTTCTTTGGCTACCTCCGCCTGAGTTTTGTCTTGGAAATAACGCATAACTATAACCTGTCTTTCCTTTGGCTCCAACCGGCTGATTATGTCTTTCAGAGCGATTACGTCTACCAGGTTTTCGTCGGTGGAATTGTTTTGCTCCAACTTGTCTATTAAATACACGGGAGAGCCGTCGCCTTGGTGTATGGTAGAATAAAGGGATTCCACTTCTTTATTAGCCGAAAGAGCCATTACCAAATCTTCCACAGGTATGTCCAACTCTTGGGCAATTTCGTTAACTGTTGGCTGTCTGCCGTGTTTTTTGGTGAGAGCTTCGGAAAGATATTTTGCTTTTGTGGCAATTTCCTTCATGGGACGTGAAATTTTAATCATGCCGTCATCTCTGATAAAGCGTTTTATCTCTCCCAAAATCATGGGAATGGCATAGGTGGAGAATTTCACATCATAGTTTAAATCGAATTTATTTATACATTTTATAAGACCTATGGCTCCGATTTGAAACAGATCCTCGGAGTCGTAACCTCTGTTGGAAAATTTTCTGACCACGGACCAAATAAGCCCCATATTTTCTTCAATAAGAGAATCCTTGGCCTCCGTATCACCTTCTTGTACTCGTTTTATCAACATATGAGCCCTATCCATAATGACCACTCCTTCGGCTCTACGAGCGTGAAATTTTCTTAGTCATTGTGACCCATGTTCCCCGGCCCTTCTGGGACTGCACATCCACGCTGTCCATAAAGGTCTCCATCACCGTAAAGCCCATTCCCGAACGCTCCAATTCCGGTTTGGAGGTAAACAGCGGCTCCCTAGCCATGGCGATGTCCTCTATACCCACGCCTTCGTCTCGTACTTCCACAATTATTTCGTCGCCTGTTGCCTTGAATTTCAAAAAAACCTTACCGCTGATTTTGGATTCGTCATAGCCGTGAATTATGGCGTTTGTCACGGCCTCGGATACTGCCGTTTTAATGTCGGCAAGTTCCGTTAAAGTGGGATTCAAACCTGCCGCAAAACCTGCCGCCGCCAAACGGGCGAACGATTCGTTTTGTGACTTGGCATCCATAATAATCAATACTTCGTTATCTGTACTCAAAATAATCCCCCCGGTGCTTGTACAATTTTTAATTCCGGCAAATGCAATTCCGAGAATTGCATTTGGATAAATGTTGCATATGCAAATAAAGTAAATTTTATGAATAAAGTTTGGATTTTTATTCAATAATAAAGAGGCTGTTTATTTATTCCAACTCTTTTACAGCCGATTGAACGGTATCGTAGCATTTAATGATTTTTTGAAGGCCGGAGATTTCGAAAATACGGGATATGTCCGGACCGGCACCGGCTATGGCTACCTTACCGTTGATTTTGCCGATGTTTTTGTATCTGCCTATAATCATGCCTATGCCCGAGCTGTCCATAAAGCTTACGGATTTAAAGTCAAATACTATGTTTTGAGAGCGGTTTCTTCTGAATTCTCTGTCTACAGTGTTTCTTATGTCTTGAGATGAATGATGGTCTATTTCTCCCTGTAGATTGATAATTAAGTTTCTTCCCAGTTTACTGCAAGTGATTTGCAAGGTTATCATCCTCTTTCTTTCCGTCTTGCGACTAATTAAATTTATAAGAAAGACATATTCGGTCAATGTTAGCAAAGGTATACAAATGCCTTTATATGGAAATTATATTGTAAAGAAAAATTTATTTAAATGCAATAGTTTTTAAAAAAATCTATCGCAAAAAAGGCAGTTTTACGGGGTTTTACGTCAAAATAAGTGAATATATACGCTAAATCGGCAAATACATATAAAATTTTTGTGCTTAAATTAAGGAATAAAACTTTGAGGAGAAAGCCTTTTGCATGAGCAAAAAAGGTTGCGTAAACCGAATGCGATTTTAGGTTAGTTACTATAACATAAGAAAAACCCCGTCTTGTTTGAAGTGACCCCAGTTCATCGGACAGGAAAAAAACACCCTATCGCAGAATAAC
>CAYXWM010000024.1:0-37357 GCA_964468805.1 uncultured Defluviitaleaceae bacterium | reverse complement strand
TAAACGCAGTCGGCACCTAAGGCTATAGCCTTGACTATATCCGCACTGCTTCTGATACTGCCGCCCACAACAACGGAAACGTTGTCACGGATACCCTCGTCTCTAAGGCGTTTGTCTACGCTGGCAAGGGCTAATTCTATGGGAATACCCACGTTGTCTCTGATACGAGTGGGTGCGGCACCGGTACCGCCGCGGAAGCCGTCTATGGAAATAATGTCCGCACCGCTTCGGGCTATACCGCTGGCAATGGCGGAAACGTTATGAACGGCGGCGATTTTTACGATGACAGGCTTGGTATAGTTAGTAGCTTCTTTAAGGGAGAAAACCAGCTGACGTAAATCTTCAATTGAATAAATATCATGGTGAGGAGCCGGAGAAATAGCGTCACTGCCTTCGGGAATCATACGGGTTTTGGAAATATCACCCACGATTTTTGTGCCGGGTAAGTGACCGCCTATACCGGGTTTTGCACCCTGACCCATTTTTATTTCTATGGCGGCACCGCTGTTTAAGTAATCCTTATGTACGCCGAAACGTCCGGAGGCTACTTGAACTATGGTGTTTTTACCGTATTTATAGAAATCTTCGTGAAGACCGCCTTCACCGGTGTTATATAAAATGCCCAATTCTTCTGCGGCTCTTGCTAAGGATTCGTGAGCGTTGTAACTGATAGAGCCGTAGCTCATGGCTGAAAACATAATGGGCATTGATAAGGAAATTTGAGGAGACAGATTGTTAATCAATTTTCCCTTTTCGTCACGCTCAATTTTCTTGGGTTTGGCTCCCAAAAATACTCTGGTTTCCATAGGCTCACGCAGAGGGTCTATGGACGGGTTGGTAACCTGGGAAGCGTTTAATAAAATTTTATCGAAATATACCGGGAAATTTTCCGGATTACCCATACTGGACAACAAAACGCCGCCGCTGTTTGCCTGTTTGTAAAGTTCGTTTATGGCTTTGGAGTTCCAATTGAAATTTTCTTTGTATGTATTATCGCTTTTTACTATTTTTAACGCCCTTGTGGGGCAAAGAGAAACACAGCGGTGACAGTTAACGCATTTGGCGTCGTCACAGACCAATTTGTTTTTATCTTCTATATATTCATGAACTTCGTTTGCACATTGTCTTTCGCAAACTCTGCACTGTATGCATTTGTCATAATTTCTGACTACTTCGTATTCGGGATAAATATAATTAATTGCCATCAGCATTACCTCCGTCAAGGGTTACCAAAACGGGCTCGCCGCCCATGGGTGACCAAACTTTGTCCAAGTCTGCCTGTATTATGCGAATTGCGGCTTCTTCGCTGGCCATGTAAACCATATCGTCCTTTTCACCCACTATGAGGTTACGCAATTTTAATCTGTCGTTAAGAGCCATAATTCCGCCTTCAAAGCCTATAATTATGGAGAAAGGACCGGTAATAAGCTGTGCCGAAAAGACATTTCTCAAATATTCGTGAGTTTGCCTATCCTCCGGAGACATTTTTTCTATGGTTTGCCAGAAGGGAGCCGCCATAACAGAGGCTGTTTCTTTAAAGGTCAAGCCTTTTTTTCTGTGTAAATAATCCACTATATATGTAATAACTTCCGTATCCGTTTGCAGATTGCATTTATAGCCGTACATTTCTATGGCACGTCTGTTGGCATCGTAGGATGAAATTTCGCCGTTATGCACAACGGAGTAATCCAATAAGGCAAAAGGATGGGCACCGCCCCACCAGCCGGGAGTATTTGTGGGGTATCTTCCGTGGGCCGTAAAGCAGTATCCTTCGTATTCGTCCAAGCGGTAGAATCTGCCTACGTCTTCGGGGTAACCAACGGCTTTGAAAACGCCCATGTTTTTACCGCTGGAAAAAATATAACTGCCGTCAATATACGT
This sequence comes from uncultured Defluviitaleaceae bacterium, assembly GCA_964468805.1. GTDB lineage: Bacteria > Bacillota > Clostridia > Lachnospirales > WRBF01 > CAYXWM01. The sequence goes on along the minus strand of CAYXWM010000024.1, from coordinate 35,476 downwards.
ATTTATTCTGAAAACACATTTTGCCACAAATTCCCTTTCGTCCAATTGACTGCTTGCCAATTTGGTGGGAAGCGGAGTAACAAAATAACGCCATATTTTTGGTTCGTCCGTAATTTGTTTCATTTGTTTTACGGGAATTTTGGAAAGGTTGATAATGTCAAAATGTCTTTCCAAAAAAGCTTCACATTCTTTTTTGCTTGCGGAACTGTCGTAAAATATATGAAAAGCATAGTAATCTTTATATTCGGGATAAATTCCGTATGCCGCAAAGCCGCCGCCCAAACCGTTTGAGCGGTCATGCATTACCGCAATGGATTTTATTATATTTTCACCGTTGATACGCTTGCCGGATTTTGAAAATATACCGGAAATTGCACAACCGGACGGTATTCTTACCTGACCTTCTTTTAGCATAAAAACTACCTCCAATGTTGTCTTAGTGTTTGGAAAGGCGTTATTCTTAATTGCATAAGGAATAGTAACAAAGCTATTCTTCGTAAACGGTTCGCTCTTGCGTTTTTATAAAAAAACCGGTCGCTCATCACTACGAATATTCGCTTTTGTTACTACTTAACACGAAATTAAGTATACCCCTTATCAAAAAGACTTTAACATTATTAGATTGACTGTGAGCATCACCGGATATTTTGTCCGGAAATGCGAAAGGCGTTCATCAAACCGCAGATAAACACCGTCACAGACCAAGCCCGGGGCTTGTGCGACAAAATGCTTAGTTGCGATTTAATGAACGCCTTTGTTCGTTATGTAAGGTTATACACCAATCAAAATTATTTGTCAACAGCAATGAAAAAATATATGTAATATTGCAAGCGGAAGATTTTTGGGGTATAATCAATAAAGTAATATTGCTTTTACACTTTTTAGGATTAACTTTAGTTTTGGTAAAATTACATAAATAATTTTTTATTTATTTATAAACACAACATAAAACTCCCAATATTGTATCTGACTGTTGACAAGGACAAAATTGCTATGCTATACTTTGCAAATAAACAGCAAAGGTGCTGTGGACGGCGGTCCGCAGTGCCTTATTTTTTTTTGAAAGGATGTTCGCCATGAGTAAATTGACTGTTCCCGCAGGTTATAAAACAACTTTACCGGTATACGAAACTCAAACAGCAATAGGCAGTGTTAAAAGAATCTTTGAGGATTATCTGTCTGCCGCACTCAATTTAAAAAGAGTATCCGCACCCTTATTTGTGGAACCGCAAACAGGCCTAAACGATGACTTAAACGGTATCGAAAGAGCCGTAGAATTTGACATAAAAGAAACCGGCACAACTGCACAGATTGTTCACTCTCTTGCAAAATGGAAACGTATGGCATTACATAAATACGGCTTCCCGGTGGGCGAAGGTCTTTACACCGATATGAATGCCGTTCGACGTGACGAAGAAATGGATAACATTCATTCTATTTACGTTGACCAATGGGATTGGGAAAAGGTTATAGACCAACCAAGCAGAAATGTTGAGTATCTTAAAGAAACAGTGAACAAAATAGTAACAGCCATCTGTGATACTCAAGACAAAATAAAGGAACTCTATCCCCAACTGAATACCTCCCTTTCAAGAGAAGTTAAATTTATCACAACTCAAGAGCTGGAGGACTTATACCCTTCTCTTACTCCCAAAGAACGGGAAAACAAATTCTTAAAACAGCATAAAACAGCGTTTATCATGCAAATAGGCGACATCTTAACCTCCGGCACCAAACACGACGGCAGGGCTCCCGATTATGATGATTGGACATTAAACGGCGACATAATGTTTTGGAACGAAACCCTGGAGTCTGCCTTTGAAATTTCTTCCATGGGTATAAGAGTAGACGAAAAATCCCTTGACCTACAGCTTAAAAAAGCTTCTTGCGACAATCGCCGTGAGTTGGAATTCCATAAAATGCTCCTTTCGGGACAATTACCCCTTACCATGGGCGGCGGCATAGGTCAATCCAGGCTATGTATGCTTCTTCTGGGCAAGGCTCATATAGGCGAAGTTCAAGTTTCCGTCTGGGATAACGATACCTTATCAGGTTGCAAATCCGCAGGAATTAATCTACTTTAAAATAAATTTATAATCTGCTTTTTAAAAGAAGAAGTTATAGGGAGAAAACGAAATTTCAACCTTAAATTCGTTGGTAAGGAAAAAGGTTTTCTCCCTCAATGTTTATCTTTTTTAAAATAAAACTACCATAACATACAGCGTTTTAGGAGGATAACAATGAAGGACATTCCCAATATGTTCGGCACAATGGTGTTTAATGAAGCGGTAATGAAAGAAAAATTACCGAAGGATACGTACAAAGCTTTAAAAAGAAGTATAGCCGAAGGCAAACATCTGGAACTTGAAGTGGCAAACGTTGTGGCAAATGCAATGAAGGATTGGGCAGTGGAAAAAGGAGCAACTCACTATACTCACTGGTTTCAACCCATGACCGGCATTACTGCTGAAAAACACGACAGCTTTATTTCTCCCAACGGAGACGCTTCAATTATTATGGAGTTTTCCGGTAAAGAATTGGTTCGCGGCGAACCCGATGCTTCCAGCTTTCCGTCCGGCGGACTTCGTGCTACCTTTGAAGCCAGGGGTTATACCGTTTGGGACACAACTTCCTATGCCTTTATCAAAGACGGCACCCTTTGTATTCCCACAGCTTTCTGCTCCTACAGCGGCGAAGCCTTGGACAAAAAAACACCTCTGCTTCGTTCCATGGAAGCTCTCGATAAACAAGCCCTGCGTATTTTAAGACTTTTCGGAAACAAATCCGTTAAAAAAGTGCTTACAACCGTAGGTGCCGAACAGGAATATTTCTTGATAGACAACGAAGTATTTCAAAAACGTCCCGACTTGGTATATTCCGGCAGAACACTTTTCGGTGCCAGACCTCCCAAGGGTCAAGAATTGGAAGACCATTATTTCGGTGCAATTAAACCCAGAGTTTCAGCCTTTATGAAGGAATTGGAGGACGAACTCTGGAAACTGGGCATATTGGCAAAAACAAAGCATAACGAAGTAGCCCCTGCTCAACACGAATTGGCGCCCATTTACACCACAACAAATATAGCCACAGACCACAATCAGCTCACCATGGAACTTATGAAAAGCATAGCCAACAAGCACGGCTTGGCTTGTCTTTTGCATGAAAAACCCTTTGCCGGAGTTAACGGCAGCGGTAAGCACAACAACTGGTCCATTTCCACCGACACCGGTATAAACCTGTTGGAACCCGGCGAGACCCCTTATGAAAACGCCCAATTCCTACTGTTCCTTGTGGCGGTAATTAAAGCTGTGGACGAATATCAAGATTTATTGCGTCTGTCTGTAGCAAGTGCAGGAAACGATCATCGTTTGGGTGCAAACGAAGCTCCTCCGGCTATAGTATCCATGTTCCTTGGAGATGAACTTACAGAAATACTCACAGCCATCGACAACGGAACTGAATATCAAGACAAGGGTATTTGCCAAATGGAAATCGGTGCAACCGTTTTGCCTCATTTCCCTAAGGATACCACAGACCGTAACCGTACTTCACCCTTTGCCTTTACCGGCAACAAATTTGAGTTTAGAATGCTCGGCTCTACCTTCTCCATAGCCGGTCCAAACATTGTTCTTAATACCATAGTTTCCGATGTGCTTTGTGAATTTGCGGATGCCTTGGAAAAATCAGAGAATTTCAAGCACGACTTATCAAAGATAATTAAAAAGACAATTAAAGAACATAAGAGAATTATCTTTAACGGCAACAACTACTCCGATGAATGGGTAGCCGAAGCCAAGGAAAGAGGTTTGCTTAACCTCAAAACCACCGTGGATGCGTTGCCTACCTTTATCTTAAAAAAGAATTGCGAAGTATTTGCAAGGCATAATGTTTTCACCGAAACGGAAATTCATTCACGTTATGAAATCCTTCTTGAAAACTACTGCAAAACCCTGCACATTGAAGCCTTGACCATGATAGACATGATTAAAAAGGATATTATTCCGGCAAGCATCAGCTATCAAAACGAAATTGCAGAACTTTTGGAACGCAAAAAATCCTTGGGCAACTACCCGGCATACGCTGAAGAAAGCATTATGACAAAACTTTCCGGGCTTACTTCATCATTGTACAAGGCACTTATGGAATTGGAAAATGCCATACTTGATACAAAATCCTATTCGGACAGCCTGTCTCTGTCTCATTACTACAGAGAAACTATATTCAGTAACATGACAGAGCTTCGTTTGGTTGTTGATGAGCTTGAAACTTTAGTTGCAAAAAAATACTGGACTTTACCTACTTACGCAGATATATTATACAGCGTCAACTAAAAATTTCGGGAGAAACCTATGGTTTCTTCCGTTTTTAATGTTTGGAGATTTTATTTCTTTCCCGATTGAAAATGTATAAAAAAGGAGAAAACCTTTTGATACTCTGAAAAAGGTTTTCTCCCTAAAAATGTATTATTCCACTAATATCACGGAAGTCAGTTGCCTGCCGGGCTGTCTGATAAACTTTCCGTTGCAGTACATGGCGTTGGAGGCTCCGCCGTCTATGTTTAATGCATCTACCGCACCTATAGCCAACATTAATTCTTTAAGTTGGGCTATGGTGCAAGTGGCGGAAACCAGCAACAATTTGTTATCAGCGGTTCTGCCTATGGCGGTACGGGGCGATGAACTTGTGGTAAAACGAGCGTCGCCTGCAAAGCCCGATTCCAACGGAGTATTGTCTATGGCTCCGTTTTTAACCAAGCGAGGTGCTCCGGATACCATTTCCTTGGCTGTTTCCATATTGAAATTTTCATCGTCCGGTTTAAACAAAGTATAGCGAATAGCTACTTTGCGACCTATTGAGGGTACTTTAAAATAGTTTGTTGAGGTTACAATATCCGAAAAATAAACTACATAGCCGTTTGCCGGTATGGATACGGTTTCGCCCGGTTTTACAGCATTATAAGAAACTATGGTATCGTTTTCAACTTTCATAACGCTGCCCGAATTTGTAATATTAATATTTGTGCCTCTGGCGGGGGTATACAGAACCGCTTGTTCTCCGGCTTGGCTCAGTACATTTACTTCAAAAGCCGTATACTCCTCTTGAGTACCACCGTCTGTGGTATAAATTTTTGTAAAAATCGCCGGTCTGCCGAACATTATTTTCTTATCCGCCGTAATACCCACGGATGTAAGACCGGATGAACCATAAATTATCTGCCCTTGGGACATAATTGTTCCCACAGGGTCTTTTATTGTGTCATAGGCGTTAAAGAAGTTGCCGTTTATGGCTGCTATGGGCTTGCGGTCATTTACTATGTTTGAAAAAGATGCGGTATTGTTAAGTTTGTTTCCCACAACAAATGTACGCACCGAAACGTTTGGGTTATTCATGTTTACTTCAATGACATCGGCAGAAATCTTCTTGCCTGAGACTGTAACGTCTTTTTTATAGTATTGAGCCTTGCTTTCCGAGGAAGTAACCGGGGCAGCCGGTTGAACAGGAACCGGTTTAAGGTTCTTTACGCAATTCAGAGACTTAAAGTCAGCTTCTTCGAGTGGATTATGAGAAATTGCCACAGCTTTGGTGCTGTCATCATAAAATACATGAAGCATCATATTTTCCGATACAAACCTAATGGGTATCATGGTAGAACCGCCAATATTTTGCGGCGGGACGGACATAGTTATATAGTTTCCGTTTACATATGCTGTAGGGTTGTTTATTTGCATTTCCACAGCTCTGCTGCCCATAATAACTGTTACCGTCTTTGTATCCCCGTTCCATTTAACTTGTGCTCCCAAAAGTTCGGATACGGTTCTGACAGGCACCAGGGTACTTCCGTTTACGGAAACCGGAGCTATATCTCCTTGGAGGACAGTTTCTTTTCCGTTTTCCACAAGATACATGGTTTTTGAGTTAATTTGCATTATCAAAACAGTGCCGCTTACAGCGGCATAGGCTGTCAATCCAAAAGAAACAGCCAAAATTAAAGTTAATAAACCCAAGTATAACTTCTTCATCCCTAACCTCCCGGTTGCTATTTTGTGTATTATATTAGTTAACAGTATATCTTTTACAGTTAATATTGTCAATTTGTTATAGTTATAATACAGTCAACAAACTTATTTACTATACATAATAATGATACGTTGACATTAAAAAATTTTATTGTTATAATAACTTTACCGTATCAAAATGTCAGATACAGCGATTTAATTATATATGCGGACGTACAACAATAAATCAATTTCTCCCTGAGGTTTTACAAAACTCCGTTTAAACTTAATCATTAACTTACAATATTTTAAAATTTTAGCCTGTCTGTTAAATATAACGTTAAGTTTTTTGAAATTATTGCGATATATTTATAGATGGGTTACTGTCATGGGTTTTAATTATTTTTTAAAGGTAGAGATGTATGAAAAACATTCTTAGTCCGGAATTAATTAGGTTCTTTATTGACAATACGCCCGTAGCCTATATTGTCTTAGACAATAATTTTAGGATACATTATATCAACAAATTCTTTTTAAAATTAAGGAATTTGGATATGGATACCACCCTGGGCGAATATTGTTACAACATTTCCAACGGCGGAAAAATGTGCAACTGCTGCGCCGTAAACCAAGCCATACAAAGCGGCGAAAAAACTATGATTTCCCGTAAAGACATTTTGCAGGACGGCTCCGTTCGTTTTGTGGATGACTATGCAATACCTTTATATACAGCTGATGACGGTACTCAATATATATTGGAAATTATGGCAAACAGAACTCAAGAAATGCTTGCCTATGAACAAAGAGACAGGGATTACAACGAAATTCTTTCCATACTGTCCTCGCTGTTGGAGGCTAAAGACCAATATACAGCTTCCCATTCTCACAGCGTTCATAAAATCGCCGTTAACCTTGCGAAGGCTATGAACTTGGACAATAATGAAATTTTCGATATTTCCGTTGCCGCCAACTTGCACGATATAGGTAAGGTACGCGTACCTCATGCAATAATTAACAAACCCGGCGGTTTGACTGATGAGGAATATGCAGTTATAAAAAATCATCCCATTACTTCATTTGAAATGTTACAGGGATTATCCAGTTTCACTAAGATAAAAGAAACTGTAAAACACCACCACGAGCGTTACGATGGTAGAGGTTACCCGGACGGGCTCAAAGGAGACGAAATCTCCATCGGTGCTAAAATTATAGCCGTAGCCGATACTTACGACGCCATCACCTCCACTCGTTCTTACAGAAAGGCTTTAAGTCACGAATATGCTCTGGAAGAAATAAAAAGAGTTGCCGGAACACAATTGGATCCGGAGGTTGTTAAGGTCTTTTTGAAGATGAACTTTAGCGATGAGGTAGATACCGATTCTTTAAAGGACAGTGACAGTTCTGTTGTTCAGAGAGAACTTTATCAACAAGACGTTCAGACAGAGTCTAAGCAAAGTGAAGAATTTAACCCAAATATAGACGAAGAGCGTATGCTAACGGAAATTTTTAACCACACTCCCTGCGGATATGTTTTAATGGATATTAATCGAGAAGTCTTGTTTGCGAGTAATTATTTTCTTGAATATATGGGTCTGGAAGAAGACGAAGTTATCGGAAGAAAATGTTACGAAGCCGGCGGTATAGGTACTGCGCCTTGTGAAAACTGTGTGGTAGTCCCGGCTTTAAAAAACAATAAAATGGAACGAGTTCGCCAAGAGCAGGTTATAAAAAATTCCTTGAAGATTTTCGATATGTACGCAATGCCGCTGTTTTTCAAGGGCAAGGTTGAATATGTAATTGAAATTATTATAGACCGAACAAAGGAAGTTTTGCTTAGTCGTGAACGTAAAAACGACTTTAACAGACTTATAGAAATGTTAAGGAATATTTACGACGAACAATCAAAAGAGTTTGACAGTCAAACCCTTTCGCAAGAAATAATCAAGCTCAGAGGCAGACTTAAAGAAATGATTAGCAAACAAGCTTTAACCGGTAGCCTTTAAATATTACTGTTTCTATACTTCTGTCAAGAAACCGTATTATAAAACCCGGATAAAAATAACGCCGCTTAAATTTTGCGGTGTTTTTTAAACGGAGAACACGGGCTTATACTTAATTGCCGGTTAAGCTTTAAGAAAAGCATATATTTGTAACGGTGAGAGACCGGTGTTTTTAATAAAAACCCCAAGAGCGAACTTTTTACGAAGCCGGGTTTTGTTTGCGGTCCTTATGAAATAAAGTATAAAAGGCAACTTTTTAACAGATCCAAACAGTATTATGTATATTAGGGAGTTGTCTTGTGTAATGCTATATATACCTGCAATTAATATTATTTGTTTTCATCAGACAAAATCCCTATAATTAAGCCGCTTCCTTAGATAAGCGGAAATTACAGTACAAATCCAAACAAAGGATTTGCTCAGAGGCATGGAGCTTTTATGTCATTGATTCTTATAAAATTTTTAGCGATAACCGGCCTTGCAACCTATAATATCGAGGTAGTAAACTACGCTCGTAAAATATTGCATGGATTTGTCAAAATTAAACAAGCTGTAGTTATAACTACGATTTTTAATACAGGAATGTTTATTGCCGCCTATTATTTACAACTGCCGTTGCCTGCGAAATATATTTTAATGTATATTACTCTTTTTTTTGAGTTTAAAATTTTCTCAAAGTCAAATAATATGCACCTTGCATTCGGTGCCAATGTATTTGTTCTTCATATTTTATTGATAGAATATTTTGTAGTTACGGTATTTTCCATGGTTTTGGGCGTTCCTATATTTCATATATTTAAAGTAAATGAATTCTTATATTTTACCACTGTAACAGTAATTTTTATGGTCTGTTTTGTGTTTCTTAAAACCTTCCAAAAGGTTTTGACAGTAGACGATATTATAATTATTTCCAATAACAGGTTCGGTGCAGTATCCATAAATATGGTAAGTTTTTTTATGATAGCCTATCTTTTGTTTGACAGTATTATGCTGGAATCTCCACATATGTTTAAAGCACAATTGGTTTTTATCATAGCAACCACCGTATTATCTGCATTTGGATTTTATCTTATGTTTCTCCACTGTTTGAAAATTTGCAAGGCTTCGCATTTCAGAGAAAAATTCCACAGACTGGAACAGGAATTGGTAAACAATATAAAAACCGAACAAATTCTGAAACAAATGGCTTTCAGCGATAATTTGACCGGTTGTTATACCCGTTCATATGCCTTGGACTTTTTAAGCTCATTGGTAACTTCAAATGAGATTAATTTTTGCGTAGCATATATAGACATGGACGGATTGAAAAAAATAAACGATACTTACGGGCATAATGAGGGTGATAAATACATCCGCAGCATTTCACATATAATATTTAACAATATTCGAAAAAACGATGTTTTCGCCCGTATGGGCGGTGACGAATTTATAGTAATATTGCCCGGCTCCGGTTACAAGGATATAAAAACCGTAGTATTTAAGAGGATTATTGACGAAATTAACGAATTCAACAAAACAGGTCACTTACCCTATAATCTTGAAATCAGCTACGGGATTATTGATGTAAATAAAAACACTCAATATTCCGTGGAGGACATTATTCGTTTGGCAGACAGTAAAATGTATATACAAAAACGTTCAAAAAAGGGCAAGTAAACCCAATAGTAACGGGGTATATTTAAATGCCAGTTAATTAGTAACAAAGGTGTATAATCCAAGCGTTGAGCAACGGGTGTTGTACATAAAAACTCTATTGCCAACCGTTTACGGGGTCTAGCTTTTTTACTGTTTTTAGCGGTTTAAATGCAATTTTAACTTAAATCGCTTAATACTATTTCTTTGAAATATAGAGATAATTGTTTAATTGCGAATGTGAACGCTTATGAACAGTAGCATATATATCTATACATTAGAAATAGTATAATATGCTTTTAAGTGCAAAAAGGAGCGAGAAATATTAATCAAATTCTTTTTTATACTGCATCGCCAATCTTTTTTGCTTATAATACTGTGATTTTCTATTTTTCTCAAAAATACTTTCTCAAATCAACCACCGGATTTACAAACCAAATCCCGTATATTTTGCTAAATTACGGGCTTGTTGTTTTATATTATTATTTTGATCTCGGTGAAGTTTTCTTGGGGATAGGCTTTTTTGTGTTGCTTTATATGGAGTTTACGGCATTATTTAAGAATTCGCTAATTAAAACCCTATTCGGGACTGCTGCCTTTTCGCTAAATTTAATGGCTTTGAGGATAATAATTTTCTCTTTATATAGCCTTTATAACGGCATAGACATACACCAAGCAGTTACCGTAACCCAAAACAATATTATGTGTACTTCAATGGCATTAGGTATAGCCTGTGTATATATGTTTATATTTGACAATTTCTTCACAACGGAAAGCGTTCTCCTGATAAATTCCAGCGTACAGAATTTAAAGTTTGCGGCGGCGGTTTTTTTACCCCTTTATCTTTATATTATCATTAATTTGGGCATAATTTCCGATCCCCATGACTATGGTTTTCTGCCGTGGCTTATGATTAAAGTTGGGGTATGTATAATCGCCACGTTTATGATTATAATGTGGTATGCACTTACCATGAGCCGGCTGCAAAATTACAAACGCCGCTCAGGAGAGATAGAAAGCGAATTATCCCGCAAGAAAAATTCTAACGTGGCTCTGGAGTCCATTGCCTTTAAAGACCCTCTTACAGATTGCTACAATCGCTCCTACGCTATTCGTGAATTGGAACAAGCCATCGACCTGAATATTAACTTTTACGTAGTATTTATCGATATAGATGGCTTAAAGTTTGTAAACGACAATTACGGTCACACAGAGGGAGATAAATACATTCACAACATAGTATCTATACTTCGAGAGGAGTTTAAAAAGGGTCTGCTTTGCCGCATAGGCGGAGATGAATTCCTTGTTATTCTAAAGAAGATACCCCTTGAGGAAGTGGAGATGTATGCTTCTGCCGCTTGCAAGTCTGCAAATAAGCTTTATGTATCTCCCGAGTGCAGTTATCAAATGTCGTTAAGCTACGGAATAGAAAGCTACAAACCCGGCATGACTTACAGCCAACTGTTGGAACAGGCAGACAAAAAGATGTATCATTATAAAAAACTGTTTAAAACTCCAAGAACAAGTTAATAGTTAAATATTTTTTTAAAAACCTTGGCGTTCAAACCAAGGTTTTTGATTTAAAAGAAAACAGCCCTTTACGATAATTAATCGCAAAGGGCTGTTCTCGGTTTTTATCTACGTTTATTCTTTTGTTTCATATAATCTCTAAGGTTTTTCATGTTACTCATTCCGCCGAACATGGAGTTGATTTTTTCCGTTTCTATTTCCTTGAAAGAAAGTCCGTCATATTTGGCTTCTTTTTTCAGCTTTAAGAAGCTTTCAAAACGACGTATGTCCAACTCGCCGGTATTGATAGCCTGTTGTATGGCACAGCCGGGTTCATTTGTGTGAGTACAATCTCTAAATCTGCACAATTCGGACAGACTGTCTATATCTGAGAAGGACTTTGACAAGTCCACCGACTCCACGCCCAGTTCACGCATACCCGGGGTATCGATAACTATTCCGCCTTGGGGTAAAACGATAAGTTCCCGTGCGGTTGATGTATGCCTTCCTTTGTCGTCCTTACGGGTTTCGGAGGTTTTAAAAAGCTCTGTTCCTGCCAGGCAATTAATCAGCGTGGATTTTCCGACGCCGGAGGAACCTATAAAAGACGCCGTAACTCCCTGTTGCAGATAAGGTATAAGCCTGTTTACAGACTGTTCGTCAAGGCTTGACGTTACGATTACGTCAACGCCTATTGCAATATCCGAAACCTCAATTAACCTTTGTTCAACATCATCACAAACGTCAGCCTTTGTAAGGATAATTACCGGTTTGGCGTTGCTGTCCCATGCTACGGAAAGATACCTTTCCAATCGACTTAAATTAAAATCGCTGTTAAGAGACATACAGATAAAAACAATATCGATGTTGGCAGCTACAACTTGGGTCTGGTTTACATACCCCACAGCTTTACGCTCAAAGGAACTCTTTCTCATAAGAATACGGTGAATGATTGCGTTACCTTCATTATCATTGCTGCGGTCAAGCATTACAAAATCGCCCACAGCCGGATATTCAGAAAAATTTTTAGCTTCGAAGCGAAATTTACCTGAAACCTCCGCCAAAAATTCACCTTCTGTTCCGGCTACCTTGAACAAATCTCTGTATTGTGAAACAACTCTGCCCAATTGAAATTCCGGGTATAATGCCGCTTCTGCATAGAAGCGTGGGCTTGCACCGTATTTATCTAAAGTTTTCAATATAATAATCCTCCTAATTACTTGAAAAGCACCGGGAGGTATTATGCAAGATTATTTTACACATACCTCTATGTGTAACACAATCTCATTATTATTTGTTTTAGTCAAAAAAACAGCCCCTTTCTTAATAAATTATCGTTTAATAATACAACAAATTAACAGGTATGTATACAACTTAATTTGAGTTGGAAAAAAATTCGCTAAATTTTTTAAGTATTCTAAGTTTTTACATAATATCCTGCAAAGATGTACTCATATCGGCTAAGTTTATTCTTGTTAAAAAAACAAGCTTCCCTATACGGGAAGCTTTGTTCTGAGGTCTATAGTGTTTGCCACAAATTTTAATGAAGTAAAATAAACTACTTTTTAACAGGAACATAAACCTCTGTTACATATTCTTCCGGTGATATATCTGTTCTTGGGTCTGTTAGATATATTTCATAAATTGAATCGGCTATAGTATAGCCCTCATCTTCTATCCACTGCATAATCTTGGCATACAGGGAGGTAAGCTGGGTATATGGTCCTTTTAATGTGCCCATTGCACATAAACCGCCGGCAAGTTCTCTTGTACCCTTTATGACTTCTTTGACAGGTATTGCAATTTCCGTATCGTTGTTAAGAGGGTTAAATTCAACGTCATGGTAGATAGTCATAGGAGCAGCTGTAATTGTAAGTTTATCTTTTGCGACGGTTTCGAAAAGTTTGCTCATGTATTTTCCGTAGTCATTTATATTCATTTTTTGGCGGAAAAATAAAATATTTCTGGGTTTGGTTTCTACTAACTTTACTTGTATGTTGTCCATATATGACATAATGTTTATGCCCCTTTCTATATTTAGCATGTCTTTTTCAAGCTGTCTGAGTATAAAATTATAGCTTTGTAGTTTCTCTGTAATAAGCCCATGTTTTTCCCTTATGAGTCTGCTTATTAAACTTTCATCATGAGGATTTTTTAAAACTTGGGCAATTTCATCAAGAGAAAATGAGTACATTTTAAGTTTGTTTATCAAAAGAATATCTTTTAGCTGATCAACACTGTAATAGCGGTATCCGTTTTCTCTGTTGACATGAATGGGTTTGATTAAACCTATTTCATCATAATATCTCAATGTTTTCGCAGTAACGTTACTGACCTTTGAAAATACGCCTATAGACAGCATTTTTATACCTCCAAAGTTTTTGTTGCATCCCGGGTTCGGCGATGGGGATATAGGCATTAAGCTTATGCCCCATCGACTGTGATATAAGTATAGACGTTCCTGTAAGGGAAAAGTCAAGGGGAAAATTTAAAAGACTAAACCCGGGAATTTTATAAATTGCCTCGGGGTTTTATTTGCGGGGTAAATTGTTCGGGTGAGATGAATCAACAATAAAAAAGCTTCCGAATTTAAACTGTCGGAAGCTTTTGTTTCATTTATTTCGATAGCTTGCAATTGATTATCTTCGTTTATTTCCCAATCACTATCCTCGATTATTACTTCGATTACTTCCAAATCCTCATTCTCATCATCCGAAACTTCCAAATCCGTATTTTTTTCTGATTCCCGGTAATTTTCTGAGAGATTGTAAAAGAGGGTATATGTAATCAGTATTTTATATTTAAAAATTGTATCGTCATCGGTTATAAGTATCAAAACATTTCCGTTTGATACATTATTCGGAATATCGTCTACCAAATCAAATATAAATCTGCTTGTGATAACAGTGGCATCCCCGGAAAGTACTATTTTCCATTGGGCAGTGTTGGGTTTTTCAAGTGCGTTTTTTAATTGATCCACACTTAGGCTTCTCGGTATGTATATAACATCTCCTTCTTTAGATATACCGGGTATATATCCGGGGTCGGACGGATATTTGACGGTTACCTCCGTATTATTAATTCTTGCGGAGACATCTACCTGATATTTTTTTAAAGTCCCGTTCTCTGCCAATATAATTAAAACACAAGCCTCGGATATGGTAACTATCCGTTCTTCCGCATAAATAAAATCTTCTGCAGTAACTACAGACTCCCCGGAGTTTTTATCCAGCAGTTTCCAACTTGCGTTCGTATGTTTGTTTAACGCAGCTTTAAGTCTTTCAGAACTTAAACCGGACACAACCCCGTTTATAACTTGCAGATTTTCATCAACACTGATTTCGGCCAAATATCCTTCTTGTCCCGCACTTTTTGCCGTTACGTGGGCATTATCACTAAATACCGTAATTTTATATTTTTTTATGTTAAGCCCGTCCGGTGAGATTAAAACCAGTATATTACCGTTATTTATATTGGATCCCGAAATTTCCCTTGCAGCATTAAAAGTATATAAATCATTTATAACAAGGGCATCTCCCGAATAAACTATTTTCCATAAGGCAGCAGGCGGTTTTTTTACAGCATTTTTAAAATCAACTATGCTTATTTCCTTATTAACTTTAATTTCGCTTTGGTCCATGGTCATTTGGCTTTCATAACCCGGCTCACCCGGACTTTTAAGGGTAACATCCAAACTTGATGTAATGGGCAGCATTATTTCATACTTTTTCAAGCAACCGTTTTCCGCGGCGACTATCAAAACATCATGAGACGAAGCTTTCTCCAAAGTTTCCTCGACTCTCTTAAAATCATTATTATCAATCACAGAAGAACTTACATCTTCGGAAACAAGCTTCCATACTGCTTTACTGTGCTTTTTTAAGGCTTCTTTCAGCTTGGGTACGGAGGTGTTTGCCGGCACTCCTCGTATTTCACCGTTTATGTTATCTGTGCTTAAACCGGGAATATGACCGGGTTCGCCTATTTCCTTGGCGGAAATGCTGTTGTCGTTGCTTGTTATGTATATTCTGTATTTATTAATCGTTGTTTCGTCTTCAGCCATTACTATTAAAACATTCCCGGAATAAATATTACCGGTTTGCTCAATTAACCGTTCGAAATGCCAATATTTTTCTATAACCAATGCATCGCCGGAAAGTGCAACTTTCCATTTTGCTCCCGGATACTTAATCAGGGCGTTTTTTAGGCTTTCAACGGATATTTCGGTGCTGAGATAAATTATCCGAGCTGTATTGTCTACGATTAAGTCGGGGATATTTCCGTCTTCCGTTGAGCTTTTTTGTTCAACGGATACATTATTGCTTTTATCCCGGGGATCCTCCGGCTTAATTGCAGTGGTATAACTTGCATACCCGGATTTGCTTACGGTTAGGTAATAATAGTTGTTAAGAGACATTTTGGGAATGTTAATCATATATCTGCCTTGAAAATAATCCTGTACCCCATTTGTACCCTTTTGCCCTTCAGATCCTGCACTTCCTGACCATAAATAAGAATTAGGGCCCGTAATGCGAAATTCTGCCAGGGGCAGTTCGTTCATAGTCAATTCCAAAAAGTCTTCTTTTACTTTAGCCGAACAATATATGGACTTTGGGGTATTTTGGCTGCCGGATGTTCCCAAGGGAGTATCGCTTTTAAAGGTGTTACTTTTTCGGGTTATTAAACTTGTCCCTTCGTATATAGCTTGTCCACCGGCGTAAACACCCGTTGTACCGGGTAAAACCACAGTACGGGTCCCGACGGTATTAATTAATGAATTACTTCCACTTATAGCCGCAAAGATCAGTTCGCCTTCGCCATACACCTTACTTTCCTTGCCGAAAACAAAAATTTGAGACACTAAAGCTTCTTTTAATATATTTAACTCCAACCTCGTTGCATCACCGGTTGAGTTTAAGGTCTCTATACGTCCGTCTTCTACATCTATTCTAACATTTTGCGATTTAACTAAAATTTCCGATACCTTGGAATTATCATTAATATTTATAAAGCCCTTTTCCGCCAAACTTTCCAAAACAATTTTATCTATGATGGATTTATTACCGGGGCTGAATTTACTTTCTCTTCCGTATATAAATATTTCATTACATACCAACGAATCCCCGGTTACAGTGGATTTTCCAAAGGTTTTGATTTTGGATACTTTTCCGCTGATGTAAACTATACCCTCATCTATTTCCAGACCGGCTATTGATGAGGTTTTGTCTGTTTTCAGGGTTGATGTTATTTTAGAGGCAAGGACGGTATTAAGAGAGCTGTTGTTTCGAATGAATATGCTTAAATCGCCTTTGATTACAGTCCTTCCGGAGACGGTTACATTATCAAGAATAACCTGTTCTTCTCCTATATTCTCGCTCAAAATTAAGTCACCGTTGATTACTGTGTCTTTTAAGATATTATTGCTGTGGGTAATTCGGAAGGTTTCTTTTTGAGGGTTAAGGTCTAAAGGGGCTACCTTGTTGTAATTTTCTGCTTGGTTTTTTTCATCATATGAATAGCTACCTGCAAAAAAGTATGCTGAGGCATTGTGTTTGAATAAAAGCAATGTCAAAACTAACAAAAGAAGCCCTGTAATATATGAATACTTTCTCATAACAACACCCCGTACTATGCAGAAAATATGAAAAAGTAATAAAAAGTTATAAAAAGTAAAATATATTTTAGTAGGAACGTTTGTATTTGTAAATCCATAAGAAAAAAGTGTCGAATTTTTTGTCGAAAATGGCGTGGAAATTTTTGACAAAATAATAGACGTTGTCATAATATACTCATTCCATTTTAAACAGAGGACAAAAATAATTGATTTTTTCCAACGGTTCAAGGAAAAAACGATTATTTTTGTCCTTCATCTTATATGGAATCAGTATAACAACAACGTCTATTAACGGGGATTTCAGCCGGATCAATTTACTCGCATATTATCTTCCCAAGCAATACTGCCGGCTGTGAGTTTATATTTAAAGGGTGTTTTTTACATAATCATGGTTGATAACATCATAAAACAGATCTGTAAGGAGTTTTACCTTTTTTTGCTCCTTGTTTTGTTTTTCTACGAGACAGACAGGGTCATAATCGTAAACCCCGTCATGATGAACGGAATCGGAAACCGAAGGGTTGCCGGGATTGTTTAAGCTGTTGCAATATATGCATTGTTGTCTGTTTATATTGCGATTATCATAAGGGGTAGGTCTTGGAGTCTGATTTGGGATTTGATTCTGAGGCTGCTCTTGGAGTTGTTTGATAACGTAGATTGCGGTCATTATGTCCATTGCCTTTTCTATCAATTGTTGGGTTTCGCGGGTAAAAAACGGTTTGAGGCTGTTAAGCAACTGCATTTCCCGAGGAGGGTTTTCCAAAACATTTTTTTTCTCGTCTTCGATTAAATCAAGTATCCTGCCGAAGTAATTCTTTTCAAGTAAGTCTTTCAGTTGCAGAGCAATAGTACTCAGTTCATTATTTAGCATGCGATTATACAACGGGTCCAAGGCATTATAAGCTACATCGTTATACATAATCATCCTCCTTTAGTACCAGCTTTGATACATCTATTAATCCCCAACCTTGTTGGTTTGGTGGGTAATTTAAATTAACGGTGCTGCTTTTTATTTTCAATTTAACTTGGTCGGGAGTAAGATCCGGATTCTCGCTCAGGAGTATAGCGACAGCACCGGAAATTATAGGGGTTGACATGGATGTCCCGGACATTTTCAGGTAAGAACCCATAACGGTTTTATCTTTCTTCTTCATATTTCCCACGGGAATACATTCCGTCAAGCAGGAAATAATATCTGCTCCGGGTGCAACCACGTCCGGTTTGATTATGCAGTCGGGAGTTGGTCCTCTGCCGGAAAAGTTCTCTATGCTGTCGCCCCAGATTTGTACACGCTTGTTATCATCGGAAGCCCCCACAGTTATAACCTTTTTGGATATGCCCGGAGAGGTAACGCTTCCGGGATTTGGGCCGTTGTTGCCTGCGGCAATAATCATTACTATGCCGGCATCCCAGGCGGCTTCAACGGCCCTAACCAAAGGGTCCATTTTATTTATATCCTTTGTACCAACTGATAAATTTCCGATTTTTATGTTATATAAATCTTTATTGTCCAGCATCCATTGCAAGCCTGCCAGTACATCTCCCGAATTTCCGCAACCGTCGGAATCCAGTACTTTTATGGAAACAATATTAGCCTCGGGAGCTATGCCCATATACTTACCCTTAGACAAATACCCGTTACCGGCAGCTATACCGGCTACATGGGAAGCGTATTTGAAAACACAACATTTTTTATACAAGTTTTAACGGTTCAAGGAAAAAACAATTAATTTTATCTTTCATCTTATATGGTATTAGTATTATAATAATTGGGTAATCGGACAGTAAGGTATGGTGAGGTGTTTGTATGATAGATTTACAAAACATAACAAATCTGGTGGGTGAAATAACTGCCCAAGACTTAAAGTATGTTGATTGTTATATAACAAAAGAGCTGGGCATTTTTATTCCCGGCGTAGGTTACTGCGGCTACGCAATCAAACACGGACATACTCATCCTGCATATTCTGTGGTAATTTTATTGAAGGAAAGCGAAAATGTTTTTAAAGCTGAGTCGGAACCGGATAATAGGCATTATCTGGCCGGCATCTTATCTCCCGATGTTCCCCATGAAGAAAAGGATACCGGTGAATTTTCACGATATATAGCCTTGTTTATATCCAAGCAACTTTTTGATAAAACCTTGAAGTTTTATAACAGAAGCTCTCTTGATTATAAAGATTGGTTTCAATTCTTGATTTCCAAAGAGATAGTAATTCTTATAAACAGATTTACCGAAGAATACGACAGACGCCAAAGCGGATATGAAAATATACTTGAAGCCTTGGCGATAATTATTACCCATGATATTATCAGAAATGTAATAGGTAAGGTTCGGTCAGACTCCGTCGTATGGAATAATGACATTCAAGGAGTAATTGATTATATACACCAAAATTTTCATGAGCCACTTTCCGTTTCAAAGTTATCCGGTATGGCGAATATGTCAGTATCAAATTTTACGGGAAAATTCAAAGAGCAAACCGGTCTGTCTCCCAATCGTTATATCATACAAACCCGGCTAAAGAAGTCCAAAATACTATTGAGAAGCAATACTTTAAATATTACCGAGATTGCTCTGCAATGCGGTTTCAGCAATACTGCCCATCTTACCTTGGTTTTTAAAAAGCATTTCAACATGACCCCGTCAGAGTACAAGGAACTGTATAAAACCGAAAATTGAAGAAATTTATAAATCATTAACCGGATTATATAATAAAAAATTTCTGAAAGGGTTTATACTTGATAAATGTTTGAAGGGGGTAACTACTATGAAAAAAGAAGACATTTACAGTGTTATGCAAAATAATCCGGTATTTTATCTTGCAACCGCAGAAGGAGAAATACCTCATGTAAGGGGTATGTTACTATACAGAGCCGATTCCGACGGTATTATATTTCACACAGGTACAATGAAAAATCTGTACAAACAAATATTGAATAATCCAAATGCAGAACTTTGCTTTTTTGATAATAAAACTTTTATGCAAGTAAGGGTCAGCGGAAAATTGGAGATTATAAACGACAGGGCTCTTGTTGACGAAATTTACGAGCATCCTTCCAGGGCATTTCTCAAAGGTTGGAAAGAAAGTGTTGAGCCGGAGGAATTTTACAATTCCTTCATTGTATTAAAATTAAAAGGCGGTAAGGCTAAGATTTGGACTATGGAGACTAACCTTTCTGCTTCAGAGGAAATTAGTTTGGACTGATACATATAATGATTCCATTTTAAACAGAGTACAAAAAATTCCAACGTTTCAAGGAAAAAACGATTATTTTTGTACTACATCTTATTTGGAATTAGTATATAGCAATTATTAACGGAAAAAATAAAAGAAAAGTCTGATTTCGGAGATTTATTCACCTTAATCAGACTTTTTTATGTACGTTTTAGATACTTTATTTATCAATCAAGAAAAGTAACTTTGCCGTCACGGATATTGTATATTGCCCCCACTGTTTTAACTTTGTTTTCATGCTCCAGATGACGTATAATTTCGCTGTTACGCACTTTGTTTATGCTGTTTTTGACGTTTAAAACTTCACATTCCGCCGGATTTTTATTATCACTGATACCGGCTGATATTTCATTTAGAATGTGGCGTATATGACCGTCTGCATCTCCTGCAATAGCAGCAGCAACCGCACCGCAACCGGTATGACCCAGTATAAGAATAAGTTTTGCCTGCAAATGTTCCGCTCCGTATTCTATACTTCCAAGCTCAAAATTGCCTATTACGTTTCCCGCAGTTCTTATTACAAACAATTCGCCTATTCCGGCATCAAATATATGTTCAGGCGGTACTCTGGAATCGGAACAGGTTACGATTACGGTATGAGGTTTTTGTCCGTTTTCGGCTGTTTCTGTTCTTATATTCAGTGAAATATCCGAGTTATTTTGAGTAGCTTCCAGGAACCGGTTGTTTGATTGACGTAAATATTCAAGAACTTCATCCGGTGTATTGAGAACCGGGATTGCTTTGGTTAGGCTCATTTGCGAAGAACCTCCTTTTATTAATTGTAATCTATCATAGCATATGCAGCGATTTGAATCAAGGCAAGCAACTGCTTTTTATTGAATATAATAATTCCATTTTAAATAGGACAAAAATAATTGATTTTTTCCGGCGGTTCAAGGAAAAAACGATAATACTTGTCCCTCGTTTATTTGGAATTAGTATAAAATAAATATATGGATTAATTATAAGCATAATTTAAGCATAATGAAAAAGAATAAATTAACCGGGTTCTACACAAATTAAGTACATTAAAAACAAAGGGGTTAACATAATGAATCGTCAAGAGCTTATAGACCAGGTTAAAAATGAATATGCAAGTATAGCTTCCGATGCAAGCCAACAACATTTTACCCAAACAACAACAAATATAACTCCGGAAGCATATTACGAAAAACTGCTGAGTGCTGTAATTCATGAAATTTCAAAAGGAACTTTTGATAATTGTAAAACGGGCAGCGAGATTGTAAATAAAGTAGCCGCCGATAAATCTATATTATCCGATTGGGAATAGAGAATTATTGTTTATGATTATTTTGTTTCATTAGAGCAAGGCTAATAAACCGCTTTTAATTATAGCGGTTTTTAATTTTTCCTCCAAAAGAGTTTTTATTTAAAAAGAATAATTCCTTTAACATTGTAAAAGTTCCAAAAAATATGTTACAATATGTTATATCTAACATTGTTATAAAAATAAATACCGTGAGGTATAAAATGAAATATATCTTTTTAACCGACATAGACGCTACTCTGATAAAAACCGGTTTGCCCCTATCTGAGGAAGTACGAGAAGCGGCATTGGGATTTATAAATGCCGGAGGATATCTTGGTTTGGCAACGGGACGGGCAGGTAAAGCGGCGGAAGCAGTTGCAAAAGCTATACCGGTGAATTGCCCTTGTGCAGTACTTACCGGTGCGGTACTGTATGACTATAACTTGAACAGAACCATACAGAAAACACCCATTAATGACGGGATGTTTGAACTGTTACATAAAATATATAAGAGTGACCCGGAAATCAGTATAACCTTATACACGGAAAATGAGATTTTTAATCTGCGCCTCAACCAAAAACTTCAAATCAGCGGAGTTTTTGAAGACAGGACCGCTCCTTTGATTACTCTTGATAAAATTAAGGCACCAATTTATAAGGTGCTTCTGACAAGCCACAGCATTGAAAAACTGGTTGCCGTTAAGCAAGATACGGAGCGAGACGGTCAACTGCATATGACAGCGGCAAGTCGGCATTTTTATGAGATAACAGCTAAAGGAGTATCTAAGGGTACTGCCTTGAAAAAGATTAAAGAATATTTAGGCGGAGATTGCATGGTTTTTGCTGCCGGCGACGGCGAAACCGATTTAGCCATGCGACAATATGCTGATGTTTTTTATGTGCCGGAGACTGCAAGCGAAACGGTAAAAAAACACGCCCATATAATAATACCGCCACCCATTGAAAACGGAATGTGCAAAGCCTTTGAACATGCCACAGGAATTATTGGCAATAACAGGTCTGTCAAGTCGTAAATCTTTGCAATTTGAACAAAACCGGTACAAATTTAGACGATTTACTATTGAATATTCATTATATTAGTGATATAATATGTATTAATTAATTTATTAATGTACGAAACGAGTGATCGGTCATTAAGGCTAAGAGAGTTAATTTTATTGAAAGACAACTGGAAAAAAACGGCGTAGTTATGATTAACAATTTAATGGACGAGCTTAACGTATCACGCTCAACCGTTCACCGTGATCTTTGTGAACTGGAGGAGCAAGGTCTGTTGCATTGCATAAGAGGCGGTGCGGTCAGTACCAAGATTAAGACGTCCTTTGAATATCCCTTTGACGTTCGCAAAGATATGCATTTAGAGGAAAAGATGCGTATTGCCAAAGCTGCGGTGGGGCTGGTCAGCGATAATGAAACCCTATTGTTGGAATCCGGTACAACGGTCTGTGCCTTTGCCACAGAACTTGCGGATTATCCCGGAAAGCTTTATATCGCCACCAATGATTTAAACAGTGCCCAAGCACTGATAAAAAACAATCACTTCGATATAACTGTGTTGGGCGGTGCTGTTCGGAAAAACCACAGCTCCCTGTACGGATTTTTTACCGAAAATATGATTTCCCAAATTCATGCCGATAAGGTTTTTTTGGGAGTAGACTCTATTGACTTTAACATAGGTTTCATGAATTTTTCCGTAGAAGACGTTCAAACAAAGCGACTGATGATTAAATCATCCCATGAGGTTATTGTCCTCTGCGACCACTCAAAATTCAACAGCATCGCCTTCGTCAATATCTGCGGTCTTGATGATGTACATACCATTATTACAGGCAGAGAAATAGACGGCGAGTCTGTTAAAAAGCTGGAGGAAAGAGGAATAAGGGTAATTTTGGCTTAGAAGCAGAATTAAAAATCAGAAAACTCCCTATTAGAGGAGTTTTTTTCTTAGAAAATATTTTGTTATTTACAACATTTCCTTTGTTCAAATTATTATTTTGAAAGGAATGGTTGTTGTCAACTATAATTCATCTGACAAAGTCAATCTCGCCATTCAACAGACTCGCTCATACTTTTCCTCCGTCTGCTTTTAGGACATTCATCCACATACCCAATTGTTATTGCAGCAAAAAGCTCACCGTCCGTATTAAGCCAACTGCATAATTCTTCATAAGCAAAGTATGTATCGCAAATCCATAAACTGCCTAATCCCAACTCCGTAGCTGTAAGAGTCATATTTTCAATAGCAGCACCTATAGACTGTGCATTACAGATTTCATAGATACGTTCTTCAGGGGTTAGAGTCTTATTAATATCAAGTCCCAATGGGTTTACAATGAAAATGGTTACAGGGGCTTGCTTCATTACTTTTAGTGTTTGTTCTGCACCTTTTAAATACTGTGAGCTTTGTGGAAGAAGTGGGTTTTCTTTTTCTCTTTCTAATCCCTTCTCCATTATTCGTATCATACTATCCTTTGAATTACCGGTCACTACAATAAACTTCCACGGTTGGCGGTTTTTTGAAGATGGGGCAAGTATCCCCGATTGTATTATTTCTTCAATAAAATGTGTAGCTACCGGTATATTTTTATATTTTCGAATACTTCGTCTTTTTATAATTGCTGACAACATTTAGATACTCCTTTTGGCAAACTAATATTGATAAACTGACTTTTTAGCAATACATGATTACAGACACTAAAGATATTTTCGACGAAAACAGCCACCAAGATTTAAAAGGAGGTTGCTTTGAAGATTATTTTTGTTTTATCACTTGACAAGTTACTTGCTTAATGCAATTAATTATATTCATTAGGCAAATGACATTCTTACTTTAATTGGTCACTAAAGCATTTCAAATCATGCTTAATCTCGTCGGGCAACTGATTATATTCCATACCGTCAATTGCACCTTGAAGCGTATATAAATGAACCAAACAGATATTTGAAAACCGCATTTTTAAACGAATAAATGCTTCTTTGCTTCCCGTCCGGATTAGTTCTTCCGATGAAGAAATACCCACAGATTTTAGTTTCTTTTCAATTTCTTTCCCTATATTCCGCATAGAGTTTAATTCTGCCATAATGTTTTTCCTTTCCAAGACTAATATAAATAATCTTGATTTGTATAACTTAATCTTGATAACAGAATAATCTTAATTTCTTCATAGAGTATATAATTAATTCTATTTAATATCAATAATAACTTAGTCCTTATTTGACAGCAGCCAAAGGAAGAACTAAGTTTATCAGTACACTAATGCATTTTAATAAAGTATGCAGTACTATTTAATAAAGAAAATATTGATTATCTTACAGTCCCACCAAATGAGTATAATCGATACAATAAAACAGAAATTTTTCAAATAAGAATAATAAGGTAATACCGAAGCACAGCAACCACCTTGTTATAACCGGGTGGTTTGTTTTTTGTCGAAAAATGTCATAGTCCTAACTTGAGGTGCTGTCAAGTTAGGACTAAGTTTTAATACTTAAAACCAATTGACTTTAAATAAAATCTATTTTATATTTGATGAAGAAAATAACAATTATTTTGAAACAAATTTTATTTGCATAAAGCAAGATTATTTATTTAGTAGGAAGTATACCTAATTTATAAAGGAGCGATTAAAATGATTGATTTTCAAAATGCAGCGTTTATGAAACTAAAAAGAGTAAACGATTCTGATTTCGGGTCAATGGTAACGCCAATGTTTATTGATGGCGAAAATATTCTTTCTACATATCGCGGAATCAGGGATGGAGTTGTATTTACTAATAAACGTATTATTTCAATAAATGTGCAAGGATTAACCGGAAAGAAAAAGGATTTTACATCTATGCCATATAGCAAAATACAAGCCTATTCTATCGAGAGTGCAGGTGTGTTGGATTTTGATAGTGAACTTGAATTATATTTTTCGGGGGTAGGAAAAGTAAAATTTGAATTTACAAGTGATGCAAATGTATCCGAAATATGTAAAATGATTTCAGAATTTGTTTTAAAATAACCACGCTAAACGAGTATAATATTGCGCTTATTCGTGGTTTTTTTGTATAAGAAAATCAATATTATCCCGAAATTATATAACAGTCGTCATTAATTTGATGGCTGGTTTTGTGGTTAGTCCTAACTTGCCATTACCCCATTTCGTTTTTGCATCATAAAAGGGTGTAGTAAATGTACCGGTTACATTTCTACACCCTTTTTATATTTATTATAAATTAATTTATGGCTTGACTATAGAATTTTTAGAAATAGGAAGATTTTCTCCATAAATGTTTAATCTGTTCATTCCAACATTCTAACGACACTTCTTAACCACGTCCATAAAAGCTTTAACACGGTCAAGTTGTACATGTTTGTTAAAGTCGCCGTCTTCTTTAAAGGTAGTGCCTACTACTGCACCGTCGGCGATACTCAAAATCAATTCAATAGTATCAGCTTTGCAGCCGGTGTTGGCGAAGACCGGTGTTTCTTTAACGGCACCCTTAACTTTGGAAAGCACTCCCGTATCTGTGGCTGAACCGGCAGTCAACCCTGAAACGCAAATTACATCGGGGCGATGGTTGAACTCAGTTGTCTTGGCTATCTCCGCCACATCACGATTTCCCAGGTACACTGCTGCTTCGGGGACTATATTAAACATAAGTTTTACATTGTTTAAGCCCAATCTTGCTCGGTGACGAGCCACCTCTCCTGTGTTTGTGTTCCAAAGACCGAAATCGGAAGCGTAAACGCCACTCATAATTTCTCTTATAAACACCGCTCCGGTAGCCGCCGCAAGGTCAAGGCTGGCGAAAGGGTCCCAAAGCACATTTACGCCAAAAGGAATTTTAATATCGCTTTTAAGTTCCCCGATAATGCGAGCCATAGCCGCCGTGGTTTCGGGTTTAACATTTGTAAGATAGGGCAGAGACATCTCGTTAGAAAACATAACGGCATCTACGCCGCCTTCCTGCAAAGCAAGAAATTCTTTGCGAGCCGTCTCCACTACTTTATCCATACCACCCTTAGGGTCAAACATAGGGTCGCCGGGTAATGCCAAAAAATGGCACATTGCAATAATCGGTTTTTCGGTGTGAAAGGTTTCTTTAATCCATTGCATTTGATTTACCTCCTTAAATTATGTAGATAAAATTTGCGTTATAGGCTTAATCTGCATACAGCCGTTTTACCCTGAATGTAATTTATCCGACTGTGATTAATATATACAGATTAAACATATTAAACAAATTTTATTTGCAAAGCTATACAAAAAGATTCTTGAATCAAAGATGACACATAATGAACACTTTTGACACGTAAGTAAAATAAAGATTTTTTGTTTTACTAAGCGAAATATGTTTAAAACCACTGAAACACGGTGTTTTATATTGAAATGTTTTGATAAAACTATAACACGAATGATTCAATAATGCAACATTTAATTTTTATAAATTTTATTTGACACAAATTAATCAAAATATCTTGACTTTTTGACTGATTAAAAGTACTATATTTCATACAGAGATTATTTAATTGTTGTTCACTAATTGTTCATACGAACTTAAAAGAACAAAATATATTACATATCGGAAAAGCCGGGATTTAAAAATCTTGCCGGTTAAAGTGCCGGCTTTAGCCGGGCTTACCAAATTTATATTTATCTAATCAGTATCTCAATTAAAAATATATCATTTGAATGTTTCCCGGGAGGTCTATATGAGAAGCAGGATAAAAAAGGGCATTAATATTTGGTCTTTTGACCAAAACTTATCCATAGAAGCTTGCATGAGAATTGCCAAAGACGCCGGATTTGAGGGCATAGAGTTGGTGCTTTCCGCCGACGGCGAAATAGGTCTTGATACCAAGGATGAAGATATTCTTGCAATTAAGAAGCAATCCCAAGAAATAGGCATTGAAATAAACAGCCTTGCCACCGGTCTTTACTGGCAATTTTCGCTGACAAGCGACCGTGAGGATATTAGGGAAAGGGCTAAAGCACTGGTAAAAAGGCAACTTGATGTGGGTGCTTTGCTGGGAGTAGATTGTATACTGGTTTGCCCCGGTATGGTGGGCTGTGACTTTGCCCCGGCAGATGTAGTGCCCGATGCGGACAAAATCGAGTTCTTTGCCGGAAGTGAGATAATAGATTACGACGTGTGTTGGGAACGTGCCTTGGCGGCTTTTAAAGAGCTTGCACCTTACGCCGAAAGCAAGGGCGTTATCATGGGTATAGAAAACATATGGAATAAATTCCTTCTGTCACCTTTGGAAATGAGGAATTTTATAGACAGCGTTGGCTCCGATTATGTTGCGGCATTTTTGGATGTGGGAAACATGGTTCTTTTCGGCTATCCTCAACATTGGATTAAAATTCTGGGCAAACGTATTAAAAAGGTACACTTTAAAGATTTCAGAATTTCCGTGGGACGTATTACCGGCTTTGTGGACTTACTTGCGGGAGATGTGGATTGGTTAAAGGTAATTGAAGCCTTTGAGTCCGTAGGGTATGAAGGTTGGGCAAACGCCGAAATGTGCCCGGCGTACAAGCAGTATTCGGAACAGATTGTATACAATACCTCTGCTTCCATGGACAGAATTTTGGGGCGAAAAAATTAAAAAACACAAAAACTATCAGAATTTGGTGAAATTATACTTTCATTGAGCTGAATTAATACTTTAACTCGTTAGGATTTTTACTAATCGACATGGCAGAAAGGTGGAGTACTTTTGCAAAAAACTAAACTGGGCATCAAAAATATAAACAAGTCTTTTGTAATTGACGGCAAAACCGGTAAAACCCTCGAGGTGGTTAAGGATATAAGCATGGATGTAGCCGAAAAGGAGTTTATCGCTATACTGGGAAACTCGGGCTGCGGAAAGTCCACTTTTCTTAAAATATTGGGCGGTATTCAAGACGCCACCGAGGGCGAAATTATCCTTGACGATGTAAATTACGGTAAGAGCCTTCCGAGAGAGGTTTTAAAAAACTTCGGATTTGTTTTCCAAAGCAACAATTTATTGCAATGGAGAACCGCCGAAGGTAACCTAAAGTTTATGTTGGAAACCATGAAGCTGAAGGGGCCGGAATGGAAAAGCCGAGTGGACGAAATGCTGGATATAGTGGGGCTTTTAGATTATAAGACTGTCTATCCCCATGAGCTTTCCGGTGGTATGCGTCAGCGTGTTGGTATTGCTCGGGCTCTTGTACATAACCCGGATGTTTTGATTCTGGATCAGCCCTTGGGAGCCCTGGATGCCATTACACGCCAAATGCTCGCCTATGAAATACTGAATATATGGAAGAAAACACAAAAAAATATTGTAATGGTTACAAACAACGTTGACGAGGCTCTTTTGTTGGCAAACAGAATTTTTATATTCTCCGACTTGCCTGCAACCATCCTTCACGAAATAAAAGTTGACATTCCCATGGATCGGCGGAACGAAAACATTCACAGCTTGCAAAGGTTCCGTGACCTGCGTGAGATGATTAACAACATCATACGCAAAACTATCCAAAAGGGGGCTTTAACAGATGAGTGACAACCGTGCCGTAATTAAAAGGAAGAAGAAAAAAGAGATTAACGTTACAAACATAGTAGCACCTTTGGTAGTTCTTGTAATTCTGCTGGCAGTATTGGAGCTTATTGCTCGTTACTCCGGAATTAATCCGTACATACTACCTCCGCCGTCTCAAATTTTTACCGATACTATGTCCAAATTTACGGTCGACCTTTGGCCTCATGTATTATTTTCTGTAAGAATTATTCTGGTTGGCTTTATCTGTGCAATTACGCTGGGCATGCTCCTGGCGGCGGTTTGTTCACAGTTTGATATTGTAACCAAGGCGGTTTCTCCGGTAATTATCTGGTTGGTAATTACGCCCATGATTACGCTTATACCCCTACTTATGTTATGGCTGGGTACAGACCCCAATCTTCGTGCTATTGTTGTTATTGTTCAAGCCACACCCATTATCACTTTGAATACCCTAACCGGCTTTGTGAACGTGGAAAGCGAAAAGAAAGAATTGGCTCGCTCGGTGGGTGCTACCAAGTTTCAAGCCTTTACCAAGATAACTTTTATGAATGCTATGCCCCAAGTTTTCACCGGAATTAAGCTGGGTTGTATCTTTTCCACCATCGGTGCCATCAGTGCTGACTTTGTTGCCGGTACTTGTGGACTGGGTTTCCGTATTATTCAATATACCAAGTACAATATGACCACCATGGCTTACGGCTGTATTATTATTGTGGCTATAATAGGTATACTACTTTATACCCTTGTGGACAAGGTTGAAAAACGTGTGGTGCTTTGGAAAAACTGAGAAAACCAAATTAACATCTGTATCACTTATACTTATTTCATATAAGACGGATAACAAAAATAATCGTTTTTTCCTTGAATCGTTGGAAAAAATCAATTATTTTTGTCCACTGTTTTAAATGAAATAAGTGTTAATCGACATAGCAGGAGGTGCAACTCTTTGGCCACGCCGAGAATTGAGTTTAAGAATATATCCAAGGTATTTGAAACCAGAAGACAGACCATAGTTGCCGTTAAGGATTTCAGTATGACTATGATGCCCGGAGAGTTTATTTCCATATTGGGACCGTCGGGCTGTGGCAAATCAACCCTTATTCGTATGCTGGACGGCATTATCAAGCCTACCTCCGGCGAAATTCTCATAAACGGAGATAACGTATCCAAATATAAAAAAATGCCCAAAGAGGTTTTGCGAAAGATGGGCTTTATCTTTCAGCAACCCAACTTGTTTCCTTGGTATACCGTTAGGGAAAACGTAATGCTTCCTTTGAAAATTTTCGGGCTTTCCGGACCGGAATGGGAAAAGAGAACCGATGAGCTTATAGATATGGCAGGTTTAACAAAATACGCAAAAGCCTATCCCATAGAAATATCCGGCGGTATGGCTCAGCGTACCGGTGTAATCAGAGCGATGGTTCACGATCCGGAAATTCTCTTGATGGATGAACCTTTCGGGGCACTGGACGAGCTTAACCGTGAAATTCTGAACATGGAACTGCTGGCGATTTGGGAGCGAACCAAGAAAACCATTATATTTATTACCCATAACGTAGCGGAATCTATTTTGCTTTCTTCAAAGATTTATGTTATGGGAACCCAGCCCGGAAGGCTGATTTCGACCGTTGATATTGATTTACCGTATCCAAGAACTCTTAAAATGATAACCGAAGAGAAGTTTGCTGCTTATGAGCAGGATTTGGTAGGATTGATCGGCAAGCTTGACCTTAATAAAATTAAGTAAGGAGCGTCTTATGAGCAAAAGTAATCACAAAAAGAATAAGATCATCGGGGTCGTGGCACCGATATTGACCTTTTTACTCATATTCGGCTGTTGGGAAATAATCGTTCGTGCTTTTAATATTCCCCAGTGGCTGTTGCCGGCACCCAGCGGTATTTTCGTCTCCATGGTTGTTAATTTTGCCGATATGTGGCCCCATATTGAAATGACGTTCAGTACGGTCTTAATCGGTTTTATCTGTGCTGTTCCCATAGGTATTTTACTTGCGGCTGTTATTACCAACTACCGCATAGTAAATGCTGCTCTTTCACCTTATATTATCTTTCTTGTTACCACACCGCTGATTATTATTGTTCCGCTGCTAATGCTTTTTATGGGTTACGGAATGAATGTACGTATAGTTACGGTAATTATCCAATCCTTTGCCATTGTTAATATGAACGCCTGCACCGGCTTTTTAAATGTTCCTGTTATCAGACATGAACTTATGCAATCACTGGGCGCAAACAAAGTACAGGCTTTTAGACACGCTATTTTACCCACTGCCGCACCTGATGTATTTACGGGTATACGCCTGGCTTCCATATTTGCTACCACAGCCTGTATAAGTGCCGAATATGTTGGCGGAAACACAGGACTTGGCAGCCAGATTATCAAATACTCTCAATTCCTTAAAACAACCGAATCTTTCGCCTGTATATTTTATGTAACTATAATAGGTCTTATTGTTTACGGACTGATTTGCTTGGCTGAGAAGAAAGTGGTTTACTGGAAGATATAGGAGGGTTAAATGGACGCAAAGCAGAGAGTTTTTAATTACATAGACCAAAATGTTGACAAATTAAAAGAGCTTTTATGTGACCTTGTAAAATGTCCGTCCGTTAATTGGGGCGACGACGGCGACGAATCAGAGGTTCAAACTCTGCTGGCAAACAAAATGAAAGATGACGGCTTTGACCTTGTGGAAATGCTTGCCTTTGACCCAAAAAAACGAAGACCCAACGTGGTTGGTATAATGAACGGAGCAGGCGGCGGAAAATCCTTGATTTTTAACGGACACTGTGACGTTGTTCCCGTAATGTTTCCGGAGCGATGGAAAAGACCGCCCTTTGAACCCTATGAGGAAGACGGTTGTATTTACGGCAGAGGTACGGCTGATATGAAAAGCGGCATAGCCGGAGCATACTTTGCCATGAAAGCTTTGCGTGACTTGGGTATAAAGGTAAAGGGAGACGTAATGTTGCACAGCGTGGTCGCCGAGGAATCCCAAGGTGCCGAAACTCTTGGCAGTGCCAAGGTTGTTGAAAGCGGATATAAAGCCGATTTTGCTATTTGCTGTGAACCCAGTGACCTTGAAATACATATAGCTTCATCTGCATTGTTCCTATTTAAAATAACTGTAGAGGGTAAAGGCGTGCATATAAGTGCCAGAAACCGTATGCTGTTCCCTCAATGCGGCGGTCTTTCCAGCGGCGATGACGTTGCGGTAGATGCCTTTCGTAAATCCTTGCCCATAGTTGATTATATACACCGGTTGGAAGTTACTTTAAATCATCGCTACAGAGATAACGTGCTCGGTGCCGGCGGTATTCCTGTCCATGACAAGCAGGGCGTAGGTGTATTTACCATCAATCCCTCTGAAATAAGGGGCGGCGAATACATAGGCACCGTGCCCTCAAAAATGGAATACACTTACGGCATTTGGTATCCGGATCGGCTTGTTTCCCGGGACGAGCTGATAAAAGAAATCCGCGAGGGTGTAGCAGCCATAGCCTCCACAGACGACTGGCTTAAAGCCCATCAGCCTATAGTAGAAGCACCGGTAATTCAAGATTGGCCGGGATTTAGGCTGGACCTTGAAAACGAAGGCGTGGTAACCCTCCGCAAATCAGCGGACGAAACGCTGGGGCAAAGTGCTGTTATTTCGGGTTTTAAAGCGGTTTGTGATGCTTATTACTTAAATAATCTGGGTATACCTACGGTAATTTTGGGGCCCGGCTCTGTGAGCAACAATGTTCACGGAGATAATGAATATGTAAATGTAAATGACCTTATTAAAGCAACAAAAATATATGCCGCATTTATTTTGG
Source organism: uncultured Defluviitaleaceae bacterium (assembly GCA_964468805.1). Classification (GTDB taxonomy): domain Bacteria; phylum Bacillota; class Clostridia; order Lachnospirales; family WRBF01; genus CAYXWM01. The sequence continues at coordinate 2,836 of CAYXWM010000024.1, read as the reverse complement.
ACTGGTGTGGATATAACGAACAAGAATAATTGTGCAAAATACCGATTAATAATTTACATAGGAAAAATAAAATATCGGTATTGTCAAATTATAGAAATATTGATAAACTTAGTTTGTAATTTTTATCAAATTCCGGTATATACTTACTCCCACTTGCCCAAAGGATAAAAACGGGTCAAGTAAGGGCACCTATTTTGTTAATACGGCTGCATTCTTGTTAGTCGGCTCGGTGCAGCCGTTACATAAACTCAAAATCTATCCGAAGTTTTATAAACAGGAGGAGTATTGATGAAGAAAATAGTTGCATTAAGTTTAGCACTCATGCTTTCAGTTGTTATGTTTGCAGGCTGCGACACACCGCCGGTAGCCAATGACCCGGTAGCATCAACCCCGGTAGCCCAAGACGGTACCGACCAAAACAACGCAAACAACGCAAACAACGCAAACACAGCCGGCAAAGAGCTTACCAAGGTCAAACTGGTATTCCCTCGAACTATTGAAGTGCTTGAAGATACCCCTTATTGGGTAGCCAAGAACTTGGGTTACTGGGAAGAAGAAGGACTTGACGTTACCATGGAACAATCCTTCGGCACCACAGACATTAAAATGGTTGCCACCGGCAACGCAGACTTTGCTTGCCCGGGAACATCCTTTATCCTTGCAGGTATTGAAGAAGGCTTGCCCATCAAAGTAGTTTCTTCTTATGACGCCATCAATATCTGGGGTATGTGTGTACTCAAGGACAGCAAAATCCAATCTTGGGACGACATGAAAGACGCTGTTAAGAAATACGGCAAAAAACTTACCGTTGCCCTTGGCGATGCTTCTTGGCAAATGCTTGTTGAGCCTACTCTTGTAGCCGCAGGCGTTGACCCGGCAAATGACCTTGAGTTCGTTGTTGCCGGCGAAAACCGCTATATCCAAGTATCCGAAGGCAAACTTGATATGCTTTTCAGCTGGCCGGGCGAAGCTTGGCAACTTATGGGTCAAGGTTACAACTTTAATTACATCGACGGCAACGAAGTTCTTAAAACCTGCTCCAACCCCATCATCACCAACACCAACAATATCGAAAACAGACCCGAAGTTGTTCGTGCCTTTGTAAAAGGCCTTGCAAAAGGTATGTACTTCACCAAATATAACTCCGAAGCAGCCGCGGCCGTATCCTGTGCCCAATTCCCGGCTATTGACATTACTTGGAACGCAGCCGTATTCGTACAAAAGGGTCGTGCTTATCAAATGTTCGGTCCCGAAGGCGGCAATGAAGAGAAAAAACTTCTCGATAACATCGGTAAATCTTGGGACGACAAGTGGCAAATAGTTATGGATTCCGCTGTAGAATCCGGAGTTATCAAACAAGCCATTCCTTTCGACAAGGTTTACACCAACGACTTTATCTACGCCGACTTAAACAAAGATAAAACTGCAATCGAAAAAGATGCCGACGGCTATGACGTTGCATCGGTTAAGAGCAAATATAAAGCGGAATAAGGCTGAACGGCCTGTAAAAACAGGTAAAGCGAAGCCGGTGGCGTGTCTTTAAACCCGTTTAAGGGGTTTTCAGACACAGCCTTACAGAGCCGACAATAATGTGCCTGTTGATGAGAGTCAACCGGCACATTTACTCTATTAAGTTGTTTAACTTTGTTAAATTCATATTTATTGGGAAAGGCATTTTAAATGCAAACAGATCAAAATAAGATGAAAGTGCCTAAAAGTACCGCTTTTTTTTATTCGGTGCTTACGGGATTTATATTTTTAACCGTTATTTTTGTTACCATGAGCAAAAGCCAAAATGAACAAGTTTTTGATATAGGAAATTATTCTCAGTACGATGTAAGCCTTGCAGAAAGTGCCTTTTTAAGCACATCCTCAAATGAGGACTTGCTGCTGCTTATTAAAGTACTGTGTTATCAATATAAAAACCGAGGAGACAACGCTGCGGCTCAACCCCTAAGGAAATACGGCGACATCCTTCTCTCTCGGGCCAAATCAGAGGAAATTGACCTGCAAACCGTGGATAACGAGGAAATTATGCTGAAAATCCTCGGAGTAATTCGCTCGTTGTAAGGAAGGTAAAAACTATGATTAAACTTGCGGTTTTTGATTTTGACGGCACACTGTTTATGAAAACAGCGGAAGTAAATATGCTCTCCATGAACCAAGCCCTTGCGGAACTGGGCTATCCGCCTATTTCAGAGGAGGTCGCCAACAGTACCGTGGGCGATACCATGGACGAAATCAGCATGAAGCTTATAGGCACTACAGAGCCGGAAAAGCGAGCCGAACTTTTTTCCGTACTCAAAGGTTATGTACACAAGGCAGTGGATAAATTAGGCGAAATAGAGCCTGACGCTGTAACTATGCTCCAAACCCTTAAAGAAAAAGGTTACAAAATAGCCCTCTGCTCCAACGGAGACGCCGACTATATCGAAACTTGCCTTAAAAAGCTGGATATTAATAAATATTTCGATGCCGTAAAAACTAATGAGTATGGCATGAGCAAAAAATACAATATCGGAGAGCTTATTTATCAATTCAAACCACAAAAGGCAGTAATGACCGGCGACCGATGGGAAGACGTAACCTCAGGAAAAGTAAACGGCCTAAAAACAGTGGCTATTAAGAATGATTTCGGCGACAGCAACGTAGAAGAAGCCGACATTATCGTTTATAACCATAAAGAAATGCTTGAAGCTATCTTAAAGCTTATAAATTGAATGCTATAAATACAGTTAATACAGTCTTTTATTATAAAGTCTTTTTGAAAGGGGTTTGGGGAAAACTTTTTCTTCAGAAAAAGTTTTCCCCAAGGTCTTAATCTTTTTCCCCAACA
>CAYXWM010000023.1:0-37765 GCA_964468805.1 uncultured Defluviitaleaceae bacterium | reverse complement strand
ACCACCTATTTACCCCTTTGGTTTTCTGTGTAATATAATTATGTGGAGCTTAAAAAACGGATAATATACTTAATTTCGAGTTAAGCAGTAACAAAAGCGTATATTCGCAGTGGTGAGCGACCGGTGTTTTTTTCATAAAAACGCAAGAGTGAAACGTTTACGAAGAATAGCTTTTGTTACTCTTCCTTATGGAATTAAGCATATAGTAATTCCATATAAGACGGATCACAAAAATGAAATCAATATTACCGGATATTTTATAAAATAATCAAGTTTATTTAAAGAACTTTTTTTTAAAATTCTTGAGAAAAGAGTTTATTTTGTTAAATTTACAGTTAAAAAATAAAAAACCGCCCTTAAACGGCGGTCAAGATGGAACGGGAACTGAAAGGATTGGATTTATCGGTCGGAGTTTTTAATGAGAAACAATTTGTAAGCCAAAATGGGATTGAGTTTAAAATTTGACTTGTACCAAAAGGCGTTAATTCCCAATACAGGTACAGTCTTGTTTTTCTTGCCTTTTAATTGGTCAGTAGCAAGCTTTTTCAAGTGGTATCAAAATTTGCAAACCGTCTCCCACGTCTTCAACCCCCACAAAATATCCTGCATACATTTTTCCGGGCTTTAGGGTCATGCGAGGGTCTTGGAAAGTAACACGACCGGTTTTGCTGTCTCTGAGGGTAACGTAATAAGTAGTTGGTTGGAGGGTAATATACGGAGAGACTTCCTCATATGTGAGATTATCAAAGACAGGTCGGTCGTTTAAGTAAACATCAAATTCCGTATCATAAGGGGATAGATTTATGAATCTGATATAAGCCTTGGATTTGTCTATGTCGTGTTTTTGGTCTGTTACCACTACCGCATTTAAGTCTCTCAATAAACCCGACAGGGCAACAGTATAAATCATGTCGTCCATTAACTCAATTTTTTCGTCGTACACGGGCATTTCATTATTGCCGGTAGGAAACACCGTAACGGTATAGGTTCCCGGAAAGGCTTCGAAATAATCCGTAAAATCGCGATATTTTAAGTTCTTTGCTATCATCTGCTCATTTACATATATATCTACTCCCGGTGCGTCTGATACCGCATGTAGAAAACGTATATAAACATTGGGTTTTGTTGCCATTAAATACACCCCTTATTTTGCATTTGTATAATATATGTTTCCTATATTGAAATGTTACAAACAAAACAAAGTGCAAAAATACAGAAGCACCCGTCTGCAAAAACGAGTGCTTCTTTTATTATAAGGCATTATCTGACCGATGTTTTTTTGTAAATGATAAACTTTCTGAAAATATCCACCGGAATAATCAATAAGGCAAGGCATAAAACTACTGCCCATTCGGATAAAGTCAAACCGTAGCTTTTTAAGACTTCTCCGCCGAAATGGGTCATTATTATTTGTATGACCATAATCATAAAAATAATTTTAATAAACCCGGGATTCTTTCTGATATTTTCAAAAATATTGACCTTTTCCGTGCGAGCGTTTAAGGCGTTAAATACTGCCGAAAAAATGAAAAAGGTAAAGTAACCGGTCAGGACGTATCTTTCCGAGGGAGATTCTCTGAAAAAGCCGGTAAATGCATCTGTCAGCAAAAAGACCAGGCTTATGGCAAATACCGAAAGGCTGCCGGTGAGAACGGAACTCTTCATATAAGGACTGATAATATCCTCGTCTCGTCTTTTGGGTTTTTCTTGCATAAAACGGCTCAATGCAGGCTCTCCGCCGAAGGCCAAAGCCGCAAGGGTATCCATTACTAGGTTAATCCACAGTATTTGAGTAATGGAAAGAGGCGGATTATCAAATCCCAAAAGCGGAGAAGTAAAGGAAACCAAAACAGCCGCAACATTTATGGTAAGCTGAAAAATAATAAATTTGCGTATGCTGTTAAAAATAGTTCTGCCGTAAAGGATCGCCTTATCTATGGAGCTGAAATTATCGTCGGTAATGACTATATCCCCGGCTTCTTTTGCAACTTCCGTTCCGCCGCCCATGGCAAACCCCACATCGGCTTTTTTCAAGGCAGGAGAGTCATTTACCCCATCGCCGGTCATACCGACAACAAGATTAAGCTCCTGTGCTGTTTTTACCAGACGACTTTTGTCACTCGGTAAGGCTCCTGCAATTACTCGAATGTCCGTAAGCATGGCTTTAAGTTCATTGTCGCTTAATTTTTGCAAATCATCGGAAGTAAGAACCTTGTGAGAGTCTTGGGTTAACAAACCGGCTTCTTTTGCTATGGCAACAGCCGTATCTTTTCGGTCACCGGTAATCATTACAACCTGAACCCCGGCGTTTTGCACCCGAGAAATGGCGGTAAGTGATTCGGGACGTATTTCGTCTCTTATACCTATTATTCCGACCAAAGTCCAATCTCCGCCGGGCAGAGTATTGTCTTCCAATTCCTTATTGCTTACAGCCAAAGCCAAGACTCTTATTGCCCTTTGAGCCAAGTTGTCTGTGGTTTGATCAATAAGTTGAGTATTGAAATTTTTGCAGAGGTTACCATCTTCGTCAAAAAATCCGGTGCAATTGGGTAGTATTTTCTCCGGAGTACCCTTTATTAAGGTTAAGTTATAATCTCCCTTAACAGAAGTTGCGGAAAATTTATTTTCGCTGTTAAAGGGCAGAGAATTAATTTCGGATATATTACGGAGCTTACTTTTTCCCGCCGCAAAACCCAAGATGGCTCTTTCTGTTGCATTTCCGCCTAAGATACGTTGTTGATTATCTTGAACGGTAATTATGGCATCGGTATTGTGGTGTATGCTGAGGCACAGAATTTCTGCCAATTTCGTTGGAACGGAGTCAAAGTCTTTGTGTTCCCTGCCTTTACCGTCTGCAAAGACCACCGCTTCGAGTTTTCCCTTTGTAATTGTACCGGTTTTGTCACTGAACAAAATATTCAAACTTCCGGCGGTTTCTATGCCCGTAATTTTTCTGACCAAAACATTGTCTTTCAGCATTTTACCCATATTTAAAGCGGAAACTATGGCTATCATAAGAGGTAAACCCTCCGGAACCGCCATAACTATTATAATCACCGCAAGAATTACCGCATTGACAACATCGTTTGCAATAACCATGGGATTCGAAAAGTACAGAGTTATTTCATTAATATTGAAGTGATTGTATATAACTATCCTTTGAAACAAAAATGCTGCCGCTATAGCCAAACCGCCTAAGTAGCCGAATTTGCTGATTTTTTTTGCAAGCTTCAACAGCTTTACTTTTAAGGGTGAATCTCGCTCGTCATCCTCTTGCAGTTCACTTGCAATTCTTCCGTAAACCGTATTGTCGCCTACACCGGTAACGCACATTACCGCATTTCCCGAGCAGACCACCGTTCCTCTGAATACCTTGTATTCGTTTAAGAAATCCATGCCGGAATCTTGGTCGCTGTAGTTTTCAGGGGCAGGCTTTTTTACGGCTTCCTTGCTTTCGCCGTTTAAAACCGATTGATCTGTGTTAATATTGCCGGAAACTATAATACCGTCTGCCGGGATTTTATCCCCGGATTGAAGCAAAATACAATCGCCCACCACTGCTTCGTCCACGGATAATTCCGTTAAAATACCGTTTCTGTAGACCTTGCATTTAATCCTCGAAGCTTCTTCCTGTAATTTCTGAAAGGCATTTTCATTACGATATTCCGAAAATGTTGAAACAAAGGTGGCAAGTGCTACGGCTACAGCTATTCCCATAGTTTCGTACCAATGGGCATTTCCCGTAACTGCGAATACTATGTTTATGAATAAAGCCACACACAGTATTTTTATCATGGGGTCACCGAAATTTTTCTTTAGCTTGTCCCAAAAGCCGCCTCTTTTTACACGGCTCAACGAATTTGTGCCGTGTTTTTCTTTTGATTGAACGACTTGCTCGTCAGTTAATCCAATATGGGTCATGGTACTCTCCTAATATGTACTTGATATTCGTTTTATAAGGTTATGGTACATACTTTATATATAGTTGTCAACCTATGAGGAAAAAACATACGCAAGTAAATTGTAAATTAATGTGAGGTGCTTGGACTTGGGCTTATTACAGTAATTAAATATAAAAAATGGGAAACTCTTATAAAGTTTCCCATAAACCCTCCACTGTTTTTGACGATAAAATAATTATCGGAACTATGCAGTGAAAAAAATTTGCTGTTAGGTTGAAATTACTCCTATTCCATTTTAAATTGAGAACAAAAATAATTGATTTTTTCCAACGGTTCAAGGAAAAAAAATTATTTTTGTCCTTCATTTTATATGGAATTAGTATAACTTAATTCGTTGTCTCCGTTTAACCAAAAGTAAATGTCAAAGCTGTCTTGACCGAAATCATATACATAAGGTTGGGACGAATAATAATATCCCTTGCTGTCCTTGGCGTATATTACGAATATATACTTGTCTGTAAAATAATCAAATATGCCGAAAATATTGCCTTCATCATCATAGTCCACCACGGTTCCTATGGTTGCTGTCAATCTGTCACTTTCTGTTACCGTTTTGATAGCACGTGATAAAAAGGGAAAATCCACGGGATACATAACCAGAGTATACTCAAAGGGAGCATTACCCGTAGCCCGGGCAAAATTGATGGTGTATTTTTTGTTGAGAAAGGAGTTTTGGGAATCTATACCGGTTATTTCCGGTCTTTTAGTTATGGCAGGTGCTGAAGAAAGAGCAGGTCTTTTGCCGGCTATCCTACAAAAATATTCCCATAAACCCGGTACATCAGCCGCCAAAGGTATATTGTTGTTGGATTGGGGCTTGGCGTTAAAGTGGGATTTAATATAGTCGGGGCTGCTGCTGTAGCTTTCCAGAGCCTGTGCGGCATCTTTGTATTTATAGCTTTGTTTTGCGTTTGGCGAACCCAAAAGTTGAACATAATCGTTGGCTGCAATTTCAAGTATATCCCAAGTGTAATCAAAATCCTCAGTTTGGTTGTATACAACCGGGTAATTCTTTAAGGAGCGTACCTTTACATAGGCTGAGTTTTCCCATTTATCATAATAGGCATTTTCACTTTTTGCTATGTTGTAAAGGGTAAAATGATGTCCGTATTCGTGAGCCAAAACATGGGCAAAATCCTTGACTGTGTTGTATTTGTCAATGTTGAATACCTGTATAAAACAATTTTTACCGAAAGTCAAACCTTTTTCCGTAACGGTTATATCATTTGTATAAAGCCCGGAAACGGTGTTATAAGACGTGGGTCGTAGTATTATTTTGGAAAGGTATTTGAATTCATCACCGTGAAAGTTGTTCAGTAATTCTTCGTAAACCGCCGGCAGTTTATCTTTGCCCCATTTTTGCGAGTAACTTATTATTGTTAAGCCGTCTCTTTTATAAGTGACATAGTCGGTGGTATTGTCTGTTTGGCAAAATGCGGTTACCGTCATAAACAGCCATAAAAAAACCGCTGCCGCAAATTTAATTGGTTTCATATGTATCATTCCTCAAGCTTAGGGTAACACCCCGTGATTTATTTGATTATACCAATGAAATATGTAATTACTGTTACATTAAAATTAAATAAATATTTCCTGTTAATCTCAATAATTTTCCGGTATAATATAGTTAATGGAATAAAACTTTTTACTCATACCAATCATAATTTATGACATACCTTAAGCAGCTTGTCTTCTTCTAATATTATACATTTTATTGCGTGGCTTATACCGGTTTTTGAAAAAGGGATTTAAATTGGATCTCTCCGGAAGGCACCTTATGGTTATTGGTATTCGGGGTATAAATTAGGCAATACATCATTTCCAAAGTTTACCGGGTTATAAAATTGACTTGCGTACAATACATAATCATTGTACAATACTGATTGTGCAGAATATTTGCAAAAACCGGTATTTATGTCAGGCTAACATTATTGTAATTCAAAAATACCGAGTCACATTTTGGTGAAAAATAATTTATCCGTTTATTAAAGTAATATTGTACATTTAGTTAAAGGAGTAATTACTATGAAAAAACGGAGTTTGGGTGTTAGGATATTTATTGATTTTATTATTTTCTTAATGATAATCGGCGTATTGCTGTTGCTTTTTTATAATCTTCAGAGCATAAACAATTCAAACAAATTTTTAAAGGTTCCCACTGTAGTTTCAACGATTTTTTCCGATATAGGAACGCCGAATATAGTGTCAACCAACTTTACGGTTGAAGTTAAGGCTGAAAACGCCGACAGCGTGGATACAAAGGCAGTAAGTTTGTATATTAAAAGAATAATGGATAATTTGGATTACAACAAAATAAAAGGCAAGGACAATTTGAATTACATCAGGGACGAAGTTATAGGTAAATTGGAATCCATGGAAGGTTATGATAAAATCGAGGGCATTTACATTACCGATATAATCTCCGGTAACTCCAGAATACCCTTGGGTGGCGGAACAAACGACGAAAAAGGAAACATGGACTTGTATAAGGGTCTATTTCCCAATATTAAGTAAGAGTTAAACAGTTTAAAACGCCTATTGGCAATTATAAAGGTTTATATAATCCCATTTTAGCACAAAGTTCATTTTGCAGACGTTTTACTTGAACAGTTATTGAAAAGCAGTAAGGGGGGATTTTTATCCAAATACAGAACTGGAAAGAATTCTTATTGCCCTATCGCCAAATGGTGGATGAAATATGCTTGAAATTCAACAATATTCGCGGGGAGTATATCCAAAGAGGCGAACATTCTCCCATCGAGTCCGTTGAAGGCAGGATTAAAAACATAGCCGGTATTTTGGATAAAGCTAACCGAAAGAATATACGCTTTGAGGAGATACCCGAAAAAATCTTTGACATAGCCGGAGTAAGGATTATTTGCCGTTTTGTTGAGGATATAGATAAGGTTATAGATTTAATCGAAAGTCGTGATTCTTACGATATGACCGTACTTAAAAAACAGGATTATATCACCAATACCAAGCCCAGCGGTTACCGCTCTTATCATATCATTGTACAATATCAGGTTTTTACGGTAAACGGTCCCATGGACTTGAAATGTGAAATTCAAATACGTACCCTTGCAATGAACTTTTGGGCAACCATCGAACACTCTCTAAGATACAAATACAGCGACAAAATCCCAAACGAGCTCCAAGAACGCTTAACCTCATCTGCAGAAGCCGCCTTTAACTTGGACAAAGAAATGGGTACTATCAGAGTTGAAATTATACAGGCACAACAAATTATAAAAACCCGCAACGACCTTGTGGACAAAATAGTAAAAAAATTGGAGTCACTGTATTTTGTTGGTCAACCGGAAAAGGTTAATGAACTGAACAGACATTTCATCGAAATCTTTGCACAAGGCTCTATAGAATGTCTCAGCGATTTTCATGATCAACTTACCGTGCTTACAAAAATTTATAAGTTATAATGATTCCTTTTAAACAGAGGACAAAAATAATTGATTTTTTTTCAACGGTTCAAGGAAAAAACGATTATCTTTGTCCTTCGTCTTATTTGGAATTGGTATATGAACATAAAAAACCAAAAAACCTCGTTCAAGCACGAGGTTTTTTGATTACTCTATTTTATATTCACTATTATTTTAAAAAAATCATTGTCGAAGTTCTTCTTCCACATTATGATAATCCCATATTATAATTTCTTCCGGATCCGAGTTTTCGCTGTCATTAATAAAGGAATCCAAAAAACCTTCCGGAAGTTTACCCACCAAGTCCCTGTATACTTTTATGGTAAGCTTGGAATCTTGATATACCGTTTCACACATATCGTCGCTATAGACCTTGGGTTGGGGTCGTTCTTTAGGATAACTGATTGTTGTGAATAATGTATACACTACCAAAAAAATTAAGGACAAATACTTATACATAACATCCTCCTATCCAATGTTTTTTATGTAGAAAGATTTTAATTTAACAGAACTCACACTAAATATACCACTTTACCACATACAAGTACAGAGAAATTATCTTTACCGGGTTGTAACTCGTTTATTTCTCAGCCGGTCTTGTTTTATTAAATATTATTGTAATAAAATCACTTTGGTGTTATAATATCTTGGATAATCGTTGATATTTATATTAATCATATATATCGGAAGGAAGATATTTTTGGGTAAAGATAAGGTTATTGAATCTATTACCAATATGGAAACGGATTTTGCGAAATGGTATACGGATGTAGTTACCAAAGCCGACTTAACCGACTATTCTTCGGTTAGAGGTTGCATGATAATCAGACCCTACGGCTATGCTATCTGGGAATTGATACAAAAAGAACTGGACGCTCGTTTTAAAGCTACCGGTCATGAAAACGTATATATGCCTATGTTTATTCCGGAATCCTTATTGCAAAAGGAAAAAGACCACGTAGAGGGCTTTGCACCGGAAGTAGCATGGGTAACACACGGCGGACAAGAAAAACTTACCGAAAAACTCTGTGTTCGTCCTACCTCGGAAACATTGTTTTGCTCACATTACGCCAATGTGATTCAATCATACAGAGATTTGCCTAAATTGTACAATCAATGGTGTTCCGTTGTTCGATGGGAAAAAACCACAAGACCTTTCTTGCGTACCATGGAATTTTTATGGCAGGAAGGACATACAGCCCATGCTACCGCCCAAGAAGCGGAAGAAGAAACTCTTCGTATGCTGGACGTTTATACGGAATTTTGCGAAAATATTCTTGCCATACCTGTTATTCGGGGTAAAAAGACCGATAAAGAAAAATTCGCCGGTGCTATGGCAACCTATTCCATAGAAAGTTTGATGCATGACGGAAAGGCTCTCCAATCCGGAACTACCCATTACTTTGGAGACGGCTTTGCCCGTGCTTTTGATATACAATTCACCGATAAGGACAACCAACTTCAATACGTACATCAAACATCTTGGGGGCTTTCCACTCGTTTGATGGGAGCAATAATTATGGTACACGGGGATAACAGCGGCCTTGTTTTACCGCCCAAAGTAGCTCCGGTTCAGGTTATTATCGTACCCATAGCACAGCATAAAGAATGTGTTTTGGAAAACGCCGCAAAGATTAAAGAAGAATTAAGTAATGTATGCCGTGTGAAAATTGATGATTCGGATAAATCTCCCGGTTGGAAATTCTCCGAACATGAAATGAAAGGCGTACCTTTGAGAGTTGAAATAGGTCCCAAAGATTTAGAAAAAGGTCAAGCCGTTTTGGTTCGCAGAGACAACGGAGAAAAAACCGTTATTCAACTTGCTGATATAACCAAGGAAGTTACATCGGCATTGGAAGATATACAACAAGGTTTATACAACAAGGCTCTGGCACACAGAGAATCTAGCACCTTCACAGCGGCAAACATGGACGAATTCAAAAAAATTCTGGAAGAAACCCCCGGTTTTATCAAGGCAGACTGGTGCGGTTCTCAAGAATGTGAACTTGCCATAAAAGAACAAACTGCCGCAACCTCACGCTGTATTCCTTTTGACGGTGAAAAAATTACGGGTAAATGCGTTTACTGCTCTGAGGAAGCAAAACATATGGTGGTTTGGGGTAAAGCATACTAATATATTTTTAAAGCTTGATACACAGTATCTAATTATCAACGTTATAAATAAATTTTAAAAAAGTCTTACCGGGTAAAACTTTCTTTAAGTACAATCCCCGGACAATAATACTGAGGCTTTTTTAAAATTATTACATAATAATTCGATGCTAAAATCGCTGATTTGTCAGAACTTACATACCGGCATGGCTGTTAATTTATCGGGCTTTGTAATATGTACAAACTTCAATCAAGCAGTGATAAGTTTATCGGATTATGTAAAACATAAAAGGTGCTTCAAAAGTTGTTTTGAGTAAAGCGGTTTACTTAAATAAAACTAAATTAATTACAATTAAGCCAATGCTTAAAGGATAAATTGTAATTAATTTCGGTATATTTAACTTACACCGCTATAATATGGATTGCCTATAGGAATAAACCGTGATGTAAGGGAAGGTTTTGACTTTACCGCCCTTGCTGATTTTTACAAAGGAGCTGTTTTAATGAGTAAGAATTTTCAGGATTTAATTCTCAATCAAGTCAGAAAAGATGCTGTTCCCATTACCGTCTTTTTAACTAACGGTTTCCAAATCAGAGGCGTTCTGAAAGGCTTTGACAATTATGTAATAATTATTGAAGCCGACGGTAAACATCAAATGGTTTATAAACATGCAGTTTCAACCATAATCCCGGCAAAGAATTTGGGCAATCTAAGCCTTAACCAAAACGACGAGTAACCAATAAAATAAAACGGATGAAAAATACTGAATTTTTCATCCGTTTTTCTGTTAAGTAATATAAATTTACTTAAACCTTATTCTGTTATAAATAAACAATCCCACACCCGATAAAAACGAGGTAATTCCTGCTGTTAAGGTTATGGGAACTATGGGAATATCCATTGGCAGATTGATTTCCAAAACGTTTTCTTCTTTGGGAGTTGCATCAAAATTATCTGCTGTTTGGTTATCTTCGCCGGAATTCGAAAAACTTCTTACCAAATCCCATACCGAACCCCATGAGGAAATACTGGGTTTAGGCAAAGCCGAGGGCAATATGGGTTTCTTGTCCGGAATAATGTCCTGAATGTAGTCCTGTCTGTCTTCCGGGCTCATAATAAAGCTGTAGTCGTTTGTGTCTTGCACAAAATTCATGTATTTTAATTGCCATTGACCTTCTTGGACTTCACGTACTATGGCTGAACCCCTGCCGGTAACCGTAAAGCTTTCTTCTCCACCGAAAACCCACTCTTCCATGGGTAAATCAAAATAATTAAAAGATGATTTTAACAACAAAGAGTCATAAACGCTTTGAGCCTCGTAAAGGCTTATGTCGTCTGTTTCGGGACTATTATACAAATCAAATTCCAGATAATAAGTCTTATATTTGGCTTCTCCTATAGGTTCAACGGTGTTTATTTGCAATGAATCCACACCGTATCCGCCGTGTCCGCCGTACCAAGTTCCGTCATAAATATATCCGTCGTCTCCCATAAATATTAAATGTGAGTGATCTTTAATATAATTATCAAACTCTATGTCTATACCGAAGATTTTTTTGCAAAATTCCGAATACTTTTCCGGAGTGGTTCTCTGTAAACTTGAATAATCCCGATAAAGCGGACTGTCCTCCACATACTCAACAAAGTCGTTGTTAAGGCTGTCATAGGTAAACATCATTTCCAAGATAGAATTTTTATCAACGTTGAGTACGTCAAATTTATAAAAATAAACGGGCCATTCCAGGAATTTATATATATATGTATTCAGCCCTGCCTTTATTTCATTTTGTTTCACCAAGGGTTTTAAAGCGGAAAGAGGAGTTAAAATACCGTTATTAACCGGAGGCTTGGCAAGCAAGTCGTCTATCCTTACATATATACAATGCAAGTCATAACCTTTATAGTCAATGTCCGGATAAATACCTTGGTTTTTCGGGTTTTCCAAGCCTTGGATATCGGAGATGGAATATGTTAATTTTAGATATTCACCAAGAATTTTAATTTGAATTGGCCTATTCAAACGATTGTCGTCAAAGCTTTGAATACGTCTTAACAGCTCGCCTTCATGGCTTATTACGCTAAGATCCGGTTGACTGAAACTTGTTACGAAAATATTGTTATTGCGGTCTGAAGTCAAGCTTATTCCTATGCCTGTGCCTTCAACTGTCCAACGTTGCTCTCCGGTTTTTAAGTCAAGGGCGTAGAGGTCAGAACCAACAGGTATGAGTACTATATCGGGAATTTTGAAATAATCTATACCGGTAACTTCGGCGTTGGTTTGCCCCGGAGTAACAAATTCCCATAGAACCGTATTTCTGTGAGTGGCAGTGTACTTGGCATAGGGTTTGTTGTTTGAATCGGTCATATACTCAGTCCGGATTATAACATCCTCCGGATCGTATCCGTATACACCGTTGAAAATAAACAGAACAGTACATACGGCAAATAAGAAAAATACCGTTGTCCTAAACATATTCACCCTCCTTTCAAGCTTAATTTTGCAGTATGGCGGTTTAAGATAAAATCAATTAATCCATAAGAGTTGCCCGGATTGTAATTGATTTTAATTTTGTTAAAGTTAAGCCACTATAATTATGCTTGGTCTTGCTTACAAGATATTCGGTAAAGATGAATAAATATACTTAATAAAGTATTAATTGTTTTTTAAGAAAGAATTGCCGGAAATTTGGAACAAAAGATAAGAGAAGATTGAAATAAAGAACGGAAAAACATATGTAAAAGGAGTGCTTTAAAGTGAGTTGCGGAAACGAACCGAAATTCGTTTCCGGCACTCACGCACAAAGGAGTACTAAAGAGGGTATAGCTTGTTTTATTTTACAACAAAGTTAACTATTTTTCCGGGAACATAAATTTCCTTTACAACGGTAACGCCGGAAAGTCTGTCGCCCAGAGCAAGTTTTGCCGCTTCCAAGACTTGGTCTTTGGTTGCGTCTGCGGGAACGGAGATGTTTTCGCGAAGTTTTCCGTTCATTTGAACCGGGATTTCCACGGAATCCTCTTTCATTTTATCCGCATCGTACTTGGGCCATTCTTGGTCGAAAAGGTTGCCTTTTTGTTTGGTTTGTTCCCAAAGTTCGCTTGCTATATGAGGAACGAAGGGAGCCAGAAGCACAATTAAGGTTTTTATGGTTTCCTTATCTATGCCGCCCAAACGCTTAACCAAATCGTTGAGTTTATTCGTATATTCCATAAATCCGCTTACAACGGTGTTTAAAGTAAGGTTATTTAAGCGGTTGGTAATTTCATAGGTCATTTTATGACGGAAAGTTTCGGTTTCTTTGCAATCGGGTATGATTTTATCTTTGTATTCCATAACCAATTTCCAGGTTTTGTTCAGGTAACGGAATACCCCGTCTATACCGCTGTCGTCCCATTCGGAATCTTGTTCCGGAGGTCCTACGAACAATTCGTACATTCTTAAAGAGTCGCAACCGTAGCGTTTGACCAAATCGTCGGGAGAAACCACGTTGCCTTTGGATTTTGCCATTTTTGCACCGTCTTTGTTAATCATACCCTGGTTGAACAGTTTCAAGAAGGGTTCTTGGAAATCCACAACGTCTATGTCATAGAGGAACTTTGTATAGAAACGAGCGTAAAGCAAGTGCAATACGGCGTGTTCTATACCGCCAACGTAATAATCTACAGGTAACCATTTTTTCAAGGCTTCCTTGCTTGCCAATTCCTTGTCGTTGTGAGGGTCGGCGTAACGAAGGAAATACCAAGAAGAACCTGCCCATTGGGGCATGGTGTTGGTTTCTCTGCGTGCTTCTTTGCCGCATTGCGGGCAAGTTGTTTTTACCCAGTCGGTCATAGCCGCAAGAGGTGATTCTCCTGTTCCTGTAGGTTGATAGGACTTAACATCGGGAAGTAAAACGGGAAGTTGTTCTTCCGGCACAGGTACACAACCGCAGTCATCGCAGTGTATTATGGGAATAGGTTCGCCCCAGTAACGTTGTCTGGAGAAAACCCAGTCTCTGAGTTTGTAGTTAACGCAACGTTTGCCCAAGCCTTCTTTTTCAACGTATTCAATGGCAAGGTTTTGAGCATCTTTGGAATTTGCACCGTTTAAGAAACCGGAATTTATCATTTCGCCTTCGCCCACAAAGGCTTCGGTTAATTCGGTTATTTCTGCGTCCAAAGGTTTGATTACTTGGATAATGGGCAGATTAAATTTTTGTGCAAATTCAAAGTCACGTTGGTCATGAGCCGGAACACACATAATGGCACCGGTACCGTAATCCGCAAGAACATAATCGGAAACCCAAACAGGAACTTCCGCACCGTTCATGGGGTTAATGCAGTAAGTGCCGGTGAATACACCGGTTTTATCTTTGCTTGTCATACGGTCAACGGATGATTTGGTGCTTGCGGCGTAAAGGTAAGCGTTCATTTCGTCCTTTTGTTCCGCAACGGTGATTTTTTCTACCAATTCGTGTTCCGGAGCAAGTACCATAAAGGTAGCTCCGCAAAGGGTATCCGGTCTGGTGGTGTAAACCTTAATGGAATCTTGGCTTCCTTTAATATTGAAATCAACTTCCGCACCGTAGCTTTTTCCTATCCAGTCGGCTTGCATTTTTTTTACTTTTTCGGGCCAATCCAATAAAGACAAGTCATCAAGCAAACGTTCCGCATAGGCAGTAATTTTCAGCATCCATTGACGTAAGAATTTTTTAGTAACCGAAGTACCGCAACGGTCGCATTGTCCGCCGGAGGCTTCTTCGTTTGCCAAAACACATTTACAGCTTGGGCACCAGTTCAAAGGCATTTCTTTTTCGTAAGCAAGACCTTTTTTAAACATTTGCAGGAAAATCCATTGAGTCCATTTGTAATAATTTGGGTCAGTAGTGTTTATTTCTCTGTTCCAATCATAAACCGCTGAAATTTCTTTTAATTGGCGTTTGGCGTTGGCTATGCTTTCTGCCGTACATATTCTGGGATGAGAGCCTACTTTTATGGCGTAATTTTCTGCCGGCAAACCAAAAGCATCCCAACCCATGGGATGAAGCACTTCATATCCTTGCAATATTTTATATCGACTTAAAACGTCGCTTAATACATAACCTCTCCAGTGTCCTACGTGCAAACCGCTGGCAGACGGATAGGGAAACATGTCCAAACAATAAAATTTGGGTTTGTCGGATGGTTTTTGAATGGGATTGCTTTCCCAATGCTCTCTCCACTTTTTCTCAATTGATGCAAAGTTGTACTGCATAATTTCCTCCTTGGGTAATTTATGGGAGTCTATAGTAAGTAATCCTAAGGTATATCCAAGACCCGGTTTCTATTCTCTTTCATAAAGTTATAAAAACCGGTTCCGGTTACAGATATACCTTAGTTTCGAAAACTCCTTGATATAATTACATAGCCTGTTAAGGACGTAATTTGTTCTTTAATTTTTTATACTTCTTCTTTTCCGGTATCAGCTCTTCGTAAAGCTTAATCAAATTTTTACCGAAAGCCTCTGCGGATAGGGGTTGTATACAACTATATCCCTGCTTGATCATCTTTTCAACCAAAACTTTATCGGTCAAGGCGGTGTATAGCTTATTGGGGAGTTCCTCCGGTTCATCAAAGTACAGCCCGGTTTCACCGTCTATAATAATGTCCTTGACGCTTTCGTCTCGCTTTGCAACAACCGGAATTTTGGCTGCCATAGCCTCGATATAGGTAAGACCTTGGGTTTCGGAGGTGGAGGCTGTGGTAAATACATCACCCACGGCATAGTATTTGCCGATAAATTCCCAGGGCTTTTGTCCGGCAAAAATAACGGATTCCGAGACACCAACTTCCTCTGCCAGATTCTCCAAGGTTTCTCTTGAAGGTCCGTCGCCTATTATCAATAGTTTGGATTCCGGCAGCATTTCCAACAGAGACGGCATTTGACTTATAAGAACGTCTATGCTTTTTTCCTTTGCCAAACGACCCACAAACAATATTACGGGGTCATTGGGATTAAGTCCCAGTTCCTTTTTGGTTTCGATTATATCCTCAGCACTGTACTTATCCGAAGAAAAAGGGCTGAAATCAATACCGGTGGGAATCATATGGATGGGCTTTTTAACGCCGTATTCCAAGAGGCATACCCTTGTTTTTTCAGCAGGAGCAATAACGGCATTGGAGCGGTTGCAGAAAAACTTGCTAAAACGTTGGGCAAGTTTCGGGGTAATAAAATGACCGTTGCCTATGTAGTGAATATAATCCTCGTACATAGTATGGTAAGTATGAACCAAAGGCAGCTTAAACACCCTCGCAACCAGCTTACCGAAGAAGCCCAGAGCAAATTCCGTTTGGGTATGGACTATATCCAACCTCAACTTCCTAAGTTTAAACAGCAGTCTTGGGGAGTAATGAAAAGCCAGTCTGTGAGGCTTAACGAAAAACAAGGGCATGGACGGTAATCTGTATACATTTTTGTCAATTTTACTGCGAGGAACCGCGGAATTTGCCACTGTAAAAATATACACATCATGACCCAAAGCTGTCAACTCTTTTTCCAAGGTACAAACCGAAGATACGACACCGTTTACCTGTGGATAATAAGTGTCGGTAAAAATACCGATTTTCATTTTTAACCTCCTATTGTCTTGTCAAAACAATCCAAAACTTTGGTTTTCAAAACTTCGTTGTCTTTGAGCAAATCTCCTTCGAGAATCCTTTTGCAAATTTGCTTTAGCCGGTCTGTATCTTCCAAGTCTTTGCAGGTTTCTGCGTATAATTGAAAAGTACGAAAATTATCGGCTCCGAAATCTACGGCTTCGGAAAGAACCTTTTGTGTATCTTCCGTATAACCTTCTCGTTTTAAGAGTTCTGCCCATTCAAGCAGTCTCCTAAGATAAGCCTGATGATTTTCTTCATAATTTATTATAACTTCCAAATTTGCTACACCGTATTCGGTCTTTATTTCAAGGTTGCTTTTAGGTTTGGGAAATTTCAGCATGGTATTTTTGGCGGCTTTTAAAACCTGTTCTTGCTTTGCGGAAAGACCGGGGTGATGGCTGTAATCCTTAACCGGCAGGTTTCCCGTATCCGGTGTAATATAAAATTCCATGGGAATATCTTTTCGGCGAGTCATATTTGCCTGTCTTTCTTTTTCAAGGAATTCTTCGAAGTCCCTACGATATCCGCGACTGTTGAATTTCATTCTTACTTGAAACCAAATGATGAATCCTATCGTTAATATTAATAAAACAAATTGTATCATGGTTGACTCCTCGGTTACGGCTGTTAAATTCAACCGAATCTGTACATTTGGTACATTTCGATATTTCATGAAAACCCGTGGGATTTTACCTGTTATTTCTTTAATTATCAAACCGGATAAGGAATTTATTATATTTGTTAATTCCAACTTTTTATATATTATATAATAAAATAATAATTTTTCAAAGCTTTTTACTTTTTATCTTAAAAAATATATGTTATCATAAGAAAGCAAGAAAAATCCGGTAAACCAATAAAAACACCGGAATAACGGCATTTATACGCGTTTATTTATTAACTTTCGGTTATCGCCGGTGAGGTTTGTTCCTGTTCGTTTTTGCATTAATCGTAATACTTATGTAAAAACGATATTATTACATTAATTATTATTGCCAAAATAAAACAATTTAAGTGCCTGTTTTAATACCTCTTTTAAGACCTTTCCATATGATTTTTACGGCAATGCAGTGGCAACGCCTCATATACGAAAGGACAAAAACCGAGATATTAACGGGCTTAGAGAAGGAGTCTAATGATGAAGAAGTCCAAGGTATCGAAAAAACGTCGTTTCACTTCCATAATGGCCTTAATTGTCGTTACAATTTTACTGTTAAGTATGATAATACCGGTCATAGTTAGGGGTGAAACGCCCGGAATAAGCATTAAGGCTGAATTGGGTATTTCGGGTAAATACCGATTGGATATTAATACGCCCGTGAAAGTCTTTCTTGAAAACACCGGGGATCACTTTGTTGGAGAGTTGCAAATTAGACAGAACATATCCGATACAATGGAATATTCACGTTACGATGTATATGCCCAATCCGTTGAATTGCCCCCTAATTCTTCCAAAGTTTATGAAATGGAAATCCCCATAAGAAACATAGTTCGTGGGCTGGATATTAATTTAACCGATATAAACGGAAACAATGCCGGTAAACATACTGCCAACGCCTATCCTGTTGAGCCGGGCTCGGTGTTGGTCGGAGTGTTGAGCGACTCTCCAAATTCTTTGAAATATTTACGTGGACTACCCTTAAATGAATATATGTACGATAAGGAAACAAACGATATAGCGGACAACCTTGTCACTTTAAATGAATTTCCCGAAAGTACTTCAGCTTTAAAGCTCTTTCATATGCTGATAATCAACGATTACGATACCGGCGTAATAACATCACAAGGCAAAAAAATGCTCCGGGAATGGGTCGAAGAAGGCGGTACCTTGGTTGTGGGAACCGGTCATAACTTCCAAAAAGTAATGAAGGGCTTGGATTTTATAGATGCCAAAGTTCTTTCAACCCTAGAAACGGAAGTACCCGGATATGCAGAAAACCTTCCCAATCCACTCACATTAAATGTTATGGACGTTCCCGGCGGAAGTTTTAAAGAAGGCTTGATTTTGTCTTATTATATAGAACAAGGCTTTGGAACAGTTATTTTGCACGGATTTGATTTGGGCGTGGAACCTGTACCTTATATATTTGGTCAATCCAATCAATTTTTGACCAATGACTATCTCACATATATTAAAAGGGACACGTACAGGGGTCTTAATCGTGAAGATTTTTTGACCAGATATATAAACAATCTTCCTTCGTTAAACGATGATACTATAATTGTAAGTTTTGTTATTCTGGGAGTATGGATAGTTTTTATTGGCCCTATTCTATATATTATTTTGAAAAAGAAGGACATTAGGGAAAAGGGATTTACCATAATCCCAATCTTGGCTCTGTTGACCACCGGTTTGATTTACCTTTTGGGAAGTAACGGTATGTACAAAAAGGCTATTGTGAATACCTTCTCAAGCGTAAACGTCAATGATTCGGGGGTTGCGAACGTTGTGCAAGTCAGCGGGGTTTTTTCGCCCTATGCTGACGATATTAAAGTTGAGTTTAACAAAGAATTACCCATCAGTCTCCCAAATCAAATGTACTACGATATGGATTACCGTACTTATTCTGATGCAAAGGAAAAAGACGTTAAAAAAATCCTCATGGGAACAAAACCGTCTATAACATTTTATGATAAAGAAAGCTGGGGTATTTCAGTCTTTTCATCTAAATATACATCGGATATGGGCAGACTCAATATGGATTTAACTCTGGACGGGAATGTTTTAAAGGGCAAAATTACAAACGACTCAAAAATGGATTTTGACGAGATTATTATAGAATTTGCCGGCTTATATGTTAAGCTTGCAGATAAACTCATTCAAGGTGACAGTGCAGAAGTAAAATTACCCCTGGATTTTGAGGATGAGTCATATGAAACTTACATTCAGATTTCAAAAATATTCAATACAGTCTCGAGCGTAAGTATACCCAACCATGATAGAAGGGAAAATTACCTAAAATACGACCTAATGCAAATGGAATTTGAATTTAACTTGAAGAATGCGTATCTAACCACAAAACCTCAAATTCAAAATCAAAAACCGTCCGATACCCCTTCGGAAAATAAGTTATACTATGTTTCAGAAACGGTAAAAGACAGTTTGCCCGCTAAAATTACGGCTTTCAGCAAAAGCAAATTGAATGATGCTGAAATGAGGGTCAACGGAGATTTTTGTAATGAATTATATACCAACGTATTCAATCAAGAAATCAACTTAAAATTGGGCTCGGAAGAAAAAATCGAAATGCATTCCGGTCTTTTGGGCGTAAATACCATTGAAACCGAAAACAGTATCGAGATTAACAACGACGGGTTTTATATGTATGATGAAGGACAAGTAACTCTCACATGGCGTATACCCTCGGGAACCAAACCGACAAACTTTTCCTTTAAAACATACTCAGCAAATATCTATGAAATCTTAAACGTAACAACAGGAGAATTTGAAACACTGAACCTCGTATCTTACGAAAACAACGCCCAAAACTATTTCGACGATGAAGGAAAAATCTCGTTGCGAATTATAGACATTAAACAGGGCGAATATATTACCTTACCAAGAATTAAGGTATCACTTAACATTGTAAAATAACCCAAGCTTCTAATAACTTTCAGTAGTCAATGCTATTTCTCTTTAGTTTTATATTACTGTAACAATCAATATTAAATTCTTTATCAGTTATAAACTACTCTAAATCGGAGGTTTTATATGCTGCAAATAGTGGATTTGGTAAAGCAGTACGGTAAATTTGTGGCAGTAAACAAGTTGAACCTTACCATAGAAGATGGCAGTATCTTTGGTTTTGTTGGCCCTAACGGTGCCGGCAAAACCACCACCATGAAAATTGTATCCGGATTACTGTCCGCCACCTCGGGTTCTGTTAAAATTAATGACGTGGACGTAACCCGAAACCCTGTAAAACTCAGGGGCAAAATAGGTTATATGCCGGACTTTTTCGGCGTTTACGATAACCTGAAAGTTTCCGAATACATGGACTTTTACGCCGGTGCCTATTATATACCCTATAAGGAACGCAACGCAATTATTGACAATCTTTTGGAACTGGTGGATTTAAGCCATAAAAAAAACAATTATGTAGATACGCTTTCAAGGGGTATGAAACAAAGGCTCTGCCTGGCAAGAAGCTTGGTTCATGACCCGGAAGTGCTGATTTTGGACGAACCTGCCTCCGGTTTGGACCCCATAGCAAGGGTAGAAATGAAGGAAATTCTGAAACAACTTAAAACCTTGGGCAAAACCATTATAATCAGCTCCCATATTTTAACGGAACTTTCACAACTTTGTACTTCCATAGGAATAATTCATCACGGAAACTTAGCCGCCGAAGGCAGTATTGATTCCATTATGCGACGCTTTAACAAAAACAAAGAAATCTACATGAAACCCTTGGAAATTACCGAATCTTTGCTGAAGCTTCTTAAAGAAAAACCACAGGTTTCGGATATTACGGAAAACGTTGAGGACTTAACCTTCTTCTTTGACGGCAACGATACGGACCTTGCCGATTTGGTTACGGAAACGGTTACGGCAGGTAACAAAATTGTCTGTATAAAAGAAAAAGAAACCGATTTGGAAGATTTATTTACTCAAGTTGTAAAAGGAGAGTCCCAAAATGATTAATCCCGTATTCAGACGAGAATTGCGTACCAATTTAAGAACTTGGCGTTCTTTTGCGGTTATCAGTATATATGTATTGGTCTTGGGTATCTTCGCCGGATTAACACTCTTATCGGTTTACGGCAACTCTTTCAGCTACGGTTTTAATCCCCTTGAAGCTGTTAAAATATATGCCATTTTGGCTTGTTTTCAAATAGGGATTATTACTTTGATTATTCCCTCCTTAACAAGCGGTACCATATCCGGTGAACGTGAACGCCAAACCTTGGATTTGATTTTGGTTACAAAAATGTCCACAACTACAATTATTATAGGTAAATTATTATCCTCTGTTTCTATGGTTATACTTTTGATGTTAGCCTCACTGCCCGTATTCGGAATAGTGTTGTATTACGGCGGCGTAAATATTTTGCAAATGTTGGGAATGTTTGGCTATTCCTTGATTATTGCCGTAATGGTGGGCAGTCTGTCAATTTTTTATTCGGCTGTATTTAAAAAGACTGTGGCTTCTCTGGTATTAACCTTTGTGACTTTGGGCGTTCTGGGTCTGGGTCTTTTTGTTGCAATGGGACTTATTCATTCTGTTATGATGAGCTTTTTTGATGGCGGTTTTCCGCTATGGGTTTGGTATGCAACCTTTGCAATAAATCCTTATTTCAGCTTTATTTCCCTTTTGGATATGCAACTTGGAAGCAACTATGTTAACGGAATGTTATACAGTCTTTCCACTAATTATTACAGTTCCTCACAAGAAACATTATTTCCTGTTTGGATAGTAAACTTAATTTTTAACATACTGTTTTCCTTATTGATTTTATGGTTAAGTTCTATAATAATTAATCCTGTAAAAAAATCGCGTAGATTAAAAGTAAAAAAACAAATGTAGTTTGATTACATTAAAAATATTTGTTTAACGTTCGTAAGAAAGAAGGATGTTATGCAATCACTAATAAAAGCCTTAAAACCCTTACGAAAGAGAATGATTCTGCAAAACTGTCTTAATTACGCCCTTATGGGGCTTATGACCGGCTGTTTCGGCGGTCTGATTTTGATTGTATTGGGAAAATTTATTTTACTGGAAGACATATTGATTCTGACTTTAGCCGTTATTGGATTTTTCCTTTTAATCGGCTTAATCTGCGGAACAGTCTTAAAGCCCGATACTTATAAAGTGGCTGAAACCGGCGATTCTTTGGGTTACAAAGAAAGATTTGTAACCGCTTTGGAATTGACCGGAAGTAATGAAAATAATATTTATGCGTCTCTTGAAATAGAAGATGCCATAAACCGTGCCAAAGAGGCAGATTTCAAAAAATATAAAATAACTCCTCCAAGGAAACCTCTTATTCTTATTTTAATACTTTCCCTAGCCATGCTAGCCGTGGGATTTACAAGAAGTCCATTTGAAGCCCGGCTAAACGAAGAGCAAAGAATTAGAGAAGTAGCCGCAAAGGAACAGGGATTAATAGAAAAACAAGCGGAAGAAATTTTAAAAGATATACCCAAATCAAAAATTAATGATGTTAACGAAAGGCTTGAATTATTGTACAATCAATTAAAACAAGCCAAAAATAAAGGCGAACTTATAAAAAGCCTGCAAAACGCACAATCGGAATTAAAACGTCTAGCCAAAGAAAGCATAAACAAGGACTTGAGACAATTGGGTGAAAAACTGGCACAGAACGCCTTGACCCGTGAATTGGGCGAAAATCTGCTCAAAGGTGACCCAAATGCTATTGAAAATCAGTTAAGTATGTTTAAAGATTTTCTGCAAGGTGTATCTTCCGAAGATTTAAAAAACTTGGCGAAATTTTATAAAGAGATGGCTGATGAAATAGAAAACAACTCCCAATTGTCCCAAACCCTTAATGAATTATCAAGCAAACTGGCTCAAGGCGGAAATTATGATTCGGAAATAGAAAACCTGTCAAAACAATTAAATTCCCTTGCAACCCAAGACCAAGAACTACGGGATGCCATTAATAAGTTAAACGAAAGCGTTGCTAAATCAGCAATGCGTCAAGGGGCTCAATCTCAACAATCAAACCAAACCAATCAATCAAGCTCCGAAACTTCCAACAGCCAAAATTTCAACTCCCAACAAAATTCCGGTCAACCGGGACAGCAACAGGGCAATACGGGACAGCAAAACAACAACGGTTCACAATCCCAACAAGGCACCGGCACATCCACAAGCCAAAGTGCCCAACAAAATACCGGAGAATCACAACCGGGACCCGGAAGAGGTACCGGTCATATAGAAAACGAAGAAATCTATGTACGAAATGTCGCCGGGATGAGCGAATCGGAAATGGATATATACGGTGAAGAAAACGAAGGCGGAACAAGAAGCCAACAGGAAACAAGCTATGACGGGAACAAGGGCGGAAACGTTCCTTTAAGCCGGGTAATCAACGAATACCGTAACGAAGCCTTGAATTTTCCGGACGAAGCCCAAATTCCGGCAGGGATTAGGAATCTGGTGAAAGAGTATTTTACAAATTTGCAATAGAATTAAATTATTTTTCACTCTAAGCAATTATTTGAGATAGTATATTTACATGCTGTAAATTAATCGGAGGCTATACCATGCAAATTCCTCAACTTACCTCTAACATATTAATAGAAATAATCCAAGATGCAGCGGAACTTTGCCCGGCTGTTGAAGCAGTAGGCTTGGTGGGTAGTTTTTTAACAGAGAAAGAGCTGCCCACAAGTGATGTGGATTTGTTGGTAAAGACAGCAGAAGGAACTAAGTTTTCCGATGTTTTGGATACTTTTGGAGAATATGTGGAAAAAGTTTTAGACAATCAGTTTAATAAACAGTTGGATATAGTACGTTACGACCGTGCCTCGAATTATGCTTCCAAAGAACCGGAAAATGGCGAAAGATGGTATTATCGTCAAGGATTTGAAGATATGCTTAAAAACGTGAGGTGGTTGTATGAAAGACCGAATAATAATTAGGAAAATTCAGGATTACATTAATAGAATAGAACCCATTTATCACACCATTAAAGACTTAGACGAAGATGCACTTCTTGAATTAAACGACAGCTATGCCCTTACTCAATTTTTGACTAATATAAACGGTCTTTTTGAAAACATTACGAGCGACAAAATCGCCGAAAAACACATAAAAATGGGTATTCGCTCTTTAAGGATTTGCAGAAATATTTCTTCACAAGACAATGATTCCTTGGATTGGAACAAGGTAAAAAAGGTCTGTGCCAAGCTGGTTTCTCCGAGTACAAAAAAGACTTTGGAGGATTGTTATAAAATAGCCGAGGAAGAAGAAAAGTCAGTCAAAGACTACAGCAATCTATAAAACTTGTCCTAATCTATAAAAAGGCACTCCAAAACTATATACTTTCAGCCATACTATAACAAAATTAAGGTGGTTAAATGAACATTTATAACCCCTTGGCTTTAATAGGCTTGATTTCTCTGCCGGTTATTATAGCCATGTATCTGTTTAAAACCAAATATAAAGAGAAAGAAATTTCAAGCCTGTTTCTCTGGAAAAATGCAATCAAGGCTCAACAGTCCATGAGGCCTTGGCAAAAGCTGCGTAAAAATTTGCTCATGATTTTGCAGTTACTTGCCGCCTTTTTCTTGGTTTCCGCTTTGGCTAATCCCTATATAATGTCCGCAAAACAGGTATCTCGATATATAGTTGTTTTGGACTGTTCTATGAGTATGCAGGCAGAGGATGAAGCCCCTAACCGTTTTGAAGCTGCCAAACAAAAAATTGCAGATTATATTGAAAACTCCGTCCCGGGAACAGAATTTGCCCTTATAGAAGGAAGCAATCAACCCCGAGTTATTTCCGGATTTACCGATTCCAAAACTCTGTTGGATGAGCGTTTAAAAGAAATTGGGGTTACTTATTCGGATATAAATTTGGAAGGCACCGCCGAACTCATTAATATGCTTAACGAACAAAACCAAGCCGGCGTTTTGGTTTTTTCCGACACTGCCCATAATATGGATAAAATCAACAAGCAGGATATAATCATAGGCAAACCCATTTTAAACACTGCCCTTACTCTTATTTCCCATACCCATGACAAACCTCGCGTTGTTGTGTTGGTAAAGGTTAAGAATTACGGTAATCAAACCGAAAATAATAGTGTGGAGTTATATACCGACGGAAAAATCCACGACATCATAGACATTTCCCTTGAACCACAGCAGGAAAGAGACGTGTTTTTTACGGATGTTCCCGATACGGTTTATCAATTGGAAGCTAGGCTTTCCAAGCCGGACAAGCTCCCGGCGGACAATGTAATCTATGATGCCATAACCTATAAAAACCCCCAAAAAACCGTACTGGTAACTGATAGAAATTATTTTCTGGAAAATATTCTGTCCCTTTTGCCAAACGTAGAGCTTTATAAATCGGCAGACCAAGAATTGTTCGGGGCAAATCTCTATGTTTTTGACGGGATATTGCCGGAAGCTCTGCCAACCGACGGGCATTTGTTGATAATTAATCCGCCGGAAGGCAATTCTTTAATCGAAACCCAAGAAGAAGTTGAAATAAGTGGATTGCAAAAGAATAATTCACAATTACTTCAAAATATAAGCAATTTTGATTTCGCCATAGGAAAGTCCAAAAAGATCGTCGCTCCGGATTGGGCAGAGGTTGTTTTGTCCTCGCCGGAAACCCCTTTGATAATTTGCGGAGAAAAAAACGGTCAAAAAATAACTATTATGGGATTTGACCTTCATAATACAGACCTACCGCTTAAACGTGAGTTTCCCATATTTATGTACAATCTGGCGGAATGGTATATGCCCGGAGTTATTGCCGCAGGAAAGGCATTTTGCGGAGAAGCCCTAAGCATAGAATTATACCCCGATACTAAATCCGCTGTAATTACCGACCCCAATAACCAAACTACAGAAATAACCCCACCGGTCAGCCCAACGCTTTTTTCAGCCACTGAAAATCCCGGTATCTATATTTTGCAACAGGTCAGGCAAAACGAAACCGTATATTCCTCATTTGCTCTAAACGCCGTTAAAACCGACTCGGATTTAACCGGGCAGAGCAACGGAGTTGACGAGGTTGAAAGGCTTGAATTCCGGCTTCCCAATGATTTTAGCCTAAAAGGAACGGTAATTTTTGTAATTTTGAGTATTTTATTGTTGGAATGGTGGGTGTTCAGCCGTGTCCGTTAATTTTGTTCAACCCTTGTATTTGTTGCTGATACCTGTGGCAATTGCCTTTGTTATATTTGTTAAAACCAAAAGCGGCAGAGCCTATTCTAACCATGCGGTCTATAAAACGGTACGCTCCTTGGTTTTTACAGTGCTGATTCTTGCCCTTGCCGGCCCTACCGTAAGGGGCTTTACCGATAAAATCACCACTGTACTGGCTGTGGATTTGTCCCACAGTATTTCAAGCGAAAAAGAGCGTATTTTAAGTATTATTAAATCAGCATATACGGAAAACATCCGGGATTCGGTGGGGATAGTCTGCTTTGGGGCGGATGCCAAGGTTGAAACCATGCCCACGGAGGATTTCTCGCCTTCCTTAAATACCTCCGTAAGCCCCAATTACAGCAATATTGATTCCGGTTTGAAAATGTCCGGAACGGTCTTGCCGGAGGATTCAAAAAAACGCATAGTCCTATTTACCGACGGCTTGGAAAACATGGGAGATGCCCTTACTCAAGCAAAGGTTTTAAGGGACAGAGGTACGGAGCTTAATATTTACCCCATTTCAGGCGGTTTAGCGGAGGAAGTACAGCTTGTCTCCGTGAATATTCCCAAATATTTAAAAAAATCAACTCAATACCCCATAGAAATTTCTGCATTTTCCCTTACACAAACCAATGCCCAAATCTTTGTATACAGGGATAATCAATTAATCGCCCAAGACGAGGTAGTTATTCGTCAAGGTGAGAATAAATACATCTTTAAAGATATATCCCATAAAAGCGGCGGTACTGTATATAGAGCGGAAATTGTAGCCGAAAAGGATACTTTTCAGCAAAACAACAGGCTCTACGCTTACAGCTACATTGAGGGTGAGCCGAATATATTGTTAATAGGTTCAACGGAAGATACAGACGAACTTAAAAAAATCCTGGATGCGGCCGGAGCAAACCTTAACAGGGTACAGCCGTCCCAAGTCACAGAGGATTTACAAGTTTTAAATACCTATGACGAAATAATTCTTGCGAATACCCCGGTTAGTTCACTTTCGGAAGATTTCTTGAAGTCATTGGAAAGTTACGTAAAGGATAACAGCGGCGGACTTTTGGTTACAGGCGGAGAAAACGCCTATGCCTTGGGTGATTATTACGATACACCCCTTGAAACCGTTTTACCCGTGGAAATGCAACTCAAGGATAAGGATGACAAAGCCAATCTTGGCTTGATAACGGTAATAGACCGCTCGGGTTCCATGGGAATGGGTGAATACGGCGTTTCCAAACTGGAAATGGCAAAGGAAGCCTTGATTCGTTCTGCCGATAATTTAAAAAAGGATGATTTCCTTGGCGTAATTTCCTTTGATACAGAATTTGATTGGTCTTTGGAATTTATGCAGGTAGGCGAAAATACCGGGTATATAAAGGAAAAAATCGCAAAAATAAACATGGGCGGCGGAACAAGTATTCTTCCGGCTTTGACAGAGGCTTATAATAAGCTGGCAACAGCGGATACAAAACTTAAACACATAGTATTGCTTACCGACGGTCAAGCGGAGCAAACAGGTTATGACAGCTTGATTACCATGATGAGAGAAGCCGGCATTACCCTCTCTACCGTAGCCGTTGGTACGGATTCCGATACAGTACTGTTAAATAAACTTGCCCTAACCGGCGGAGGGCGTTATTATTTTACAAATGAATTTACAGATTTACCTAAGATTTTCGTTAAGGAAACCAAGCTTGCCGGTAGGGATTACTTGGTAAACGAAGATTTTTACCCCGTAGCCGATTATGACCATCCTATTTTAAAGGGTGTGGAATCCTTGCCAAAGTTAAGCGGCTATGTTGCAACCACGCCAAAATCAACGGCAGAAGTTGTTTTACGTCATGTAAATCAAAAGGGTATTCCGGAGCCTATATTGGCATGTTGGCAATACGGTCTGGGTAAAACAGCCGCCTGGACTACCGACCTTAAGGGAAATCGTACGGCTGAATGGCTGTCCTCTGATGAGGGCATAAAAACCGTGTTGAATATGGTATCTTGGACCATGAGAAAGCAGGATGCCTCTCAATTAAATATAAGCACCAAGGCAAACGGCACCGGTACGGATATTTTGATAGATTTCCCTTATTATTCGGATATATTGTCTGTAAGGGCTACCTTGGTTTCTTCGGAAGGTGTTACCCATGACGTTACCTTTGATACCGTTGCCCCCGGAAAATACTCCGGGTTTCTGCCGGAAAACACCGGTGATGTCTATACGGTAAATATGGAAATCAGCCGCTACGGCTCCACACAACGCTTTGTAACCGGGCTTAGTATAGGCTACCCGCCGGAATATGATATACGCAATAAGGAACGTGGTTTACAGCT
Source organism: uncultured Defluviitaleaceae bacterium (assembly GCA_964468805.1). Lineage (GTDB taxonomy): Bacteria > Bacillota > Clostridia > Lachnospirales > WRBF01 > CAYXWM01. The sequence goes on along the minus strand of CAYXWM010000023.1, from coordinate 9,454 downwards.
TTTAAAAAATATGGCTCAAATTAGCGGCGGAATGATAATAGACAGACCGGAACAGGTTTTTCAACCCTTGAAACTAAAAGACAACGGCTACACCGATACCGATTTAAGCGATATATTTTTAACCTTAGGCATAATTTTGTTTTTGGCAGACATTGCAATAAGACGTTTTCCGGGTATAATAAGATTGTTAAGCTTTAAACCCAAATTAAAGAAACCGGCTGTACCGGCACCGGTTGTTACAAAAACCGTTATGAAGAATAAAGAGACAAAACCCGAAACGCAAAATAATGCTCCAACTCCAAAAGAGCAAAAACAAGAAAATCTAAGTTCGGTTTTGCTTGTGAGTAAGAAAAAACGTACGGGTAAGTAAAGATTTTCCGGTAAGATTCCGGTTGACATTCATTTTCTCTGCTAAATACAACTGTGTTTTATATAAAGATTAGTTTGAAATATTAAAAGAGGTGAATCTATGTTTTGGGATAATTTATTTAAGAAAAATAAAAATCAAGAAAGTCCCGGAGAACAAAAAAATACTTTGAAAAAAGCCCGGCAGGAATTACAAGACAATATCAACGGGAATACGGCTGCCGAAGATCCGGAATCCAATAAAGTCAACATAACAAATAACGAAAGTCTTATAACTAACCAAAACAACCCTCAAATTAACGATATTTCAAATTTAGATTTTCCGGACGATAATCCTTTGGATAATTTCGATTCCGATGAAGTTTTCAGGGGCGACAATATTAACGAAGAATTTGCGGCTGAGTTCGATTTTATTCCCGATGCGGAAGACGTTAACGCTAAAAAAGACATAACGGAGGATACCCCGGAAAACTTATCCGGAGAACCGGATGTAACTCAAAACGATGAGCCTTTATCCGAGCCGGAAACTTTGTCCGACAGCGAGATTTTACATGATACCGATATCCCTACGGAACCGGAAATAAGCCCCAAAGATCCCGTAGCGGATAAATCCGAAAATACTCAAGACATTCCTCCGGAAGTTGAAGAAGAACCCACGGATAACATTTATCATGACAATGTGGATGAAAATATTTTTGAGGATACGGACCCGGCTCAAGTTAATGCTTCTGATACCGATACCTTATATGACAATGAATTATTAAAGGCAACAGACGATGATATTTCCGCTTACGAAAAGGTGGATTTCAGCGATTTCTCCGAGGACTTTGGGGAAAATTCCGGATTTGACGAAACGGATCTTTCCGCTTTTAATGAAGCCGACGGGTTTGAAAATAACGCTGTTAGCAAAGAAGCTTTTGACGAATTTAACAGCCTTTTTGATCAACTGGTTTCCGAAAACACCGGAAATGATGACCTTCTTGACAGGCTGAAATCTTCGGATGATGTGGACAGTCTGGATAAAATGATAGAAGCAGCCTTGGAAGCAGACCGGCGTTTTTCGGAAACAAACGAGTTTGACGAACAATTACAGGAATTTGTATCTGATATAGCCGTTTATGATACGGAAGAGCGGGAAGAAGTTATGGAACTTCTCCAAAACGAAGCAGAAAAAGCCGCAAACGACCTTGAAAAGGACAAAATCAAAGAACGCAAAATGAGGATTATAGCCTTGGGAACCGGGGTACTGATTATCATTTTGGGAGTTGCGGCGTATTTTCTTGCCAAGCAGATAGAAACCGTAAACCAACCGGTAATCAAGCAAACCAACACAGCCGGATTTATCTATATATCAAGAGAAGCCATGCTGAAGGACGAGAAAATTGTATTGAAAAAAATGCTTCTTGATAACGTTTCAACCGTATTTTACTTTAGCAAAGATATAGGCATAGACAGCAAAGTAATAACCCTTACCGACAACAAGAATACTCAATATCACCTGGATTTATCTTATATGCTTTTAAAACTCGATGAAGCGGAAGAATCCACGCCCACTGTTTTACGATTTGATCCTCTAAACAACGACATAACCGAATTTTCTCTAAAAATTAAGGATATAGAAAGTAATGAAGCGGTGGAGTTTCGATTCGGAGCAGAGGAACATTTGGAAAAGAACATTTCTCGCCATTTGAGCCAACCTCTGAAAGTTATGGACGATACCGAAGGTTTAACGGTTAATATTACCTCTGCCGACTTTTCCACATCCGGTTCAAAAATCGGATTTACAATGAATTGGAACGAAGATTCACCGTCTTTATACCTGGGGAAATCTTCTTACAAAGACCCCATAGTCCTTCAAGACAGACGGGGTTTGGTTACCAAAGCTTTACCTGAACCTTTGCAGGTACAATTTGACAATATGATAGTGGGCAGAGTTGATTTCGGACCGGTTAAAAGTGTGGAAGAAAAGGTTGATTTGTATTTTGATAATCTTTATAAACGCTTCGAATTAAACGACCTTTTCCCGCTGGCACCTATAGTCAATAATATTGAGGGTAACGAACGTGTTATTCAATTGGGTAACTATAAATTTGTTTTGGAAAGATTGATAAGACAGCAGGATAACTATATATTGGTAATGCACAGCGAAGAAGGTACCGGGGATTCAGGCTTGCCGGGCGGTAGGGTAGAAACAGTAATTGAAGCTAAATTGGCGGCTGTGTCACCGGAAGGAACCGTGTCTTTCTTGGACGGTACCGTACATTCCGGCGCTCAAGGAACCGATATGGTTTTCGATGCATCTCAAGCAGACGAAATTTTCAGAAAAGCACCCTTAAACAGCATTATGCTGAAACTGGATACGGTTCTGATAAAAATGCCTACGGTCAGCACCACTATAGACTTATCCAAACTTAAAACGCAAAAAGAGCCCGGCTCCAACTTGGTTTTGCTGGAAAATATATTCAAGCAACGCCACGAATATAAGGCCGGTAAGATTCCTTTTTCCAAAATTACAGGATTCACCGATGAAGTACTTAATGACCCCTTACTCAAATCCAAATACACTCCTTTAAGAAAGGTCAATAACGTGGATTATAGCGTTCAAATTTTGACACACAACGTTAAAGACGGTCTGCTTTACGGTTTGATGGGAGAAACCTTTAAAGGAGACAGTTTGAAAACTCAAATGAGCCTGCTTCATAAAATAATCGCGAAACCTCAAGGTAACGGATTTCTGGTTATTTATGATGAGATTATAGGTTAAAAAGACAAATATCCGCTTTTTCGGCGGATATTTGTTTTTTTTATTCATATGCGTTAAGTTTGTAAAATAAAAGGTTTAGTAATCGTAAACTATAGTTTTCCTTACGGTTTCTGCCGTATCCTTGCCCTCCAACAGTTCAAGGCATCTCAATGCAAACTGTAAGGCTGTTCCGGCACTGCGTGATGTGGTAATTTTTCCGTCGGTTATAACGGCTTCGTTGTCCACAATCTTTGCGGCATTAAGCTCGCTTTCATAACCGGGATAGCAGGTTGCCGTTTTGTTTTGCAACAAGCCCAAACCGCCCAATATTGTAGGAGCGGCACAAATTGCACTTAAATATTTGCCCTCGTTATTGTATTTTACCAACATATCAAGCAAGGCTTTGTTTGATTTAAAGTTAGAAGTACCTGGACCGCCGGGTAAAATTATCATGTCAAAATCTTGATCTGCAATTTGGGAGAAAACCTTATCGGTTTTAATTTCTACTCCTCGGGAAGAAATCACGGCGTTTTCTTCGGTTGCGGAACAGGTTGTTAGGTCTGTATTTCCTCTTCTTAAAAGATCTATAACCGCAAAGGCTTCCACTTCTTCGAATCCCTTTTGCATGAAAATTACAGCTTTGGACATTAAAACGCTCCTTTCTCATTTGAATGAGTATAAATAAAGACAATTCAATGAGAATTGCCTAAAATTGTACCGGTATGAGGATGTAATATCCGTTTAGTTAAAGAGCTTTGGAGAAAACACAACTGTGTGTTTTCCCCAAGAATTTTTTCAGCAGTATCAATCTCTTCTTCTACTGTTTGCCATTAAAATAAAGCGGAGAAGATGAACCAAGGCTACTGCAGCGGCAGCGACATAAGTCATAGCGGCGGCGGAGAGAACCTTCTTTGCAGGACCGATTTCATCTTGGGTCAACATATTATTGCTTTGCAGCATGGCTATAGCACGGTTTGATGCGTTAAATTCTACCGGCAAGGTTATTAATTGAAACAGTACTACGCCTGCGAAAAGAATAATGCCGAAATTAACCATTGCCATACCGAAAGAATCGGAAGCACCACGAGAGCCCAGTAAAAAGCCTATGATAATCAAAGGCATAGCTAGGTTTGAACCCAAAGAAGCTATGGGGAAGATGGAGTTTCTGATGTTCAGAGCAGTATAACCGGTATGGTGTTGAACGGCATGACCTGTTTCATGAGCGGCAACGCTGATTGCTGCAATGGAATTGCTTGAATAAACAGAATCGGACAATCGTAAAACTTTTTTACGAGGGTCGTAGTGGTCTGAAAGCATACCCGGAATATGCTCAACGGCAACATCATTTATCCCTTGCATACTCAGTAACTGTCTTGCCACGTCCGCTCCCGTAAAACCCTTTTTGTTGGCTATTTCGGAGTACTTGTTAAAGGTGCCTTTAACCTTAATTTGTGCATAAAACGCCAAAAGGACAAATGGTAGCACTAAGATAAAATAGCTGTAGTCGTAATAATAATACGGCAAGATTAATCACTCCTTTGTTGAAATTTTTCTCCGGCTTGGATTTTGTTGCCCCGTAAATAATCGGCAACTTTAAGGCATTTACCGCCCTGCATTTGCAGCTCTCCGATTAAAACGGCACCGTCGCCGGTTTTTACACAAATACTGTCCTTGGTAACCTCCGTTACAGTCCCCGGATCGCCGGGTTCCGTATAGGCGATAGCTGTAGCTTTCCATATCTTTAGCATATTGGAGTTATAGAATGTATAAGCACAGGGCCAGGGATTTAAACCCCTTATTTTATTTACTATTTCAAGGGAAGATTTATTCCAATCTATCAGACCCAATTCTTTTGTGAGCATGGGAGCATAGGTGGCGTTTTGGTGGTCTTGGGGTATTCTGTCCGCCCTGCCTTCTCCCAACAGGTCTACGGCTTCAGCCAGTGCCTTGCCGCCTATTTGAGACAGGCTTTCGTATAAGCTTGCACTAGTGTCCTCCGGAAGTATGGGTATCTCACGTTTTAAAATCATATCTCCGCTGTCCATTCCCACGTCAAGGTGCATGATGGTAATACCGGTGACGGTTTCTCCGTTTAAGATTGCCCAATTTATGGGAGCCGCGCCTCTGTATTTGGGAAGCAAAGAACCGTGGACGTTAATACAGCCAAGTTTGGGTATGTCCAGAATTTCAGCCGGAAGAAGTTGTCCGTAAGCCACAACGCAGAATATATCCGCATTAAAGGATATAAGCTCTTCTTTTATATCTCTGATTTTTAAAGGCTGCAATACAGGCAGGTTATGTTTTAAAGCTGTTTCTTTTACGGGAGTATATTGAACCTTTTTACCTCTGCCCTTTGGTTTGTCCGGCTGGGTAATTACTGCCGCAACTTCATGCCCAATTAACAAGTTTTCCAAAGAAGGAACCGCAAATTCGGGAGTTCCCATAAATACAACTCTCAATGTTAAATCTCCTCGTCCGCTTCAAGGTCTTCCTCATCAATATCTTCAAGCTCCATAACCTTGTCTACGTATAGTATTCCGTTAAGATGGTCAATTTCATGTGAAAAAGCCACTGCCAAAATTTCGTTGCCTTCGATAATATTATCTTGACCGTTTCTGTCGGTATATTTTACCTTCATATAAGCCGGACGGCATACTTTTCCGTATTTTCCCGGAAAGGAAAGGCACCCTTCGGTGTTAGTTTGCTCGCCATCAGCTTCTAAAATTTCGGGGTTAATCATTTCAACCACTTCTTCGTCCACAAGAACAGTAACAACTCGTCTTAATATTCCCACCTGAGGAGCCGCCAAGCCCAGCCCGTGTTTATTTATCATAGTTTCTTTCATATCGTCCAAAAGGGTCAAAATTTTCGGAGTAATTTCTTTAACGGGTTTTGCAACTTTCCTTAATATGGGGTCATCGGTTACCCGTATGTTTAATAAGGCCATTTGTTTCACTCCCAAATATATTTTCTGTATATGCCTATCCTCTGTTTAAAAGGATTATTAACGTAATTTTTTATACTTATGTTAAAAAAGCAGGATTTAATGTTAAGTTTATGTTAATATCCGTAAGATTGTGAGACATTCTTAATAATTGAGTACAGTGCAACACAAAATCTTTTAACTTTTCCTCGTCTACCGCTTTTACCAGAATCATCCATCGGTAACGCTTGTTTATCTTTGATATAACAGCAGGAGCAGGCCCCAACAGTTCAAAGAGGTTTGAATCATTGTTGGATTTCATAATATCCGATAATTTAAACAAAGCTGTTATTACAGCTTTTTCACTTGGTCCGGTTAATAAAACGGAGAATATATGGGTAAAGGGCGGATAGAGCATCTGCCTACGCAAGGATATTTCATGGCTGTAAAATCCGGCGTAGTCGTTTTCCTTGGAACACAACACAGCATAGTTATCGGGGCTGTAAGTTTGTATAAAAACTCTGCCGTTTATCATACCTCTGCCGGCTCTGCCCGAAACTTGCGTAAGAAGCTGAAAAGTATGCTCTCCGGCTTGAAAATCCCCGTTATTAAGGGATACATCAGCCGCAATAACACCCACAAGAGTTACAGCCGGAAAATCCAAGCCTTTTGCTATCATTTGTGTTCCTATTAATATATCGGCTCGTTTTTCTCGGAATATGTTTAAAATTTTGTCGTGAGTACCCTTGCCTTTGGTGGTGTCCATATCCATTCGCAAAACCTTAGCTTGGGGAAAAAATTCCCTTACGGCATCCTCCACCTTTTGAGTGCCCACGCCGAAATACTTAATATATTTTGAGCCGCAAACCGGACAGTTTTTTGGATTGTCTGTATTCTTACCGCAGTAATGACAGATAAGCCTATTATCGGAATTATGGTAGGTAAAATTAACGTTGCAGTTATCGCACTTCATTACCTCACCGCATTTGCGGCAGGAAACAAAGGTAGAGTGACCTCTGCGATTTAGGAACAGTATGGTTTGTTCTTTTTTTGCCAAATTTTCTTTTATTGCATTATACAAGGCCTTGCTGAATATGGAACGATTACCTGCTTCCAATTCTGCCCTCATATCAACAATTTCCACATGGGGATATTGTTTGTTAACCCTTTCGGTGAGGGTGATTAAGTCTGTTTTGCCTGTTTCCGCTTCATAGTAGGTGGCAACCGACGGAGTTGCGGAACCCAAAACAACTATTGCTCCCGTTCTTCTGCCCCTTTCAATTGCAACTTCTTTGGCGGAATATTTTGGGGTTGTGCTTGATTTATATGTAGTTTCGTGTTCTTCGTCGATAATTATTATTCCCAAATTTGTGAAGGGAGTGAAAACAGCGGAACGTGGACCGATTATTACGGAAATACTTCCGTTTAAAGCCTTTTTCCACTGGTCGTAACGTTCCGTTCGAGAAAGGCGACTGTGAGTTAGGCTTACGCGGTTACCCAAACGTTTTACAAAAACATCCACTGTCTGCCCGGTCAAAGAAATTTCGGGTACTAAAACAATGGCTTGTTTTCCTTGGGCAAGAACCCGTTCAATCAGAGCAAGGTAAATTTCAGTTTTTCCGGAGCCTGTAACGCCGTGTATCAAAACCGGTTTGTTATCTGTCTTGTTTGCAAAAAAATCAAGGGCATTTTGCTGTTCCTCGGTATAAACCGGAGGGGTATCTTTTGTATCTTTATAAATAACCGTATCTTTTAAAAAATCCGAATACGTTACCGTAATCAGACCTTTTTTTTCAAGTGTTTTTATGGGAGACTCGGATATAAGCAAGTCTTTTCGCAGGGTAACTGAATCGGAAGTACCCTTTTCTTGCAAATAAGCCAAAATACTCTTTTGTTGTAGTGTTAGTTTAAATTCGGCGGGATTTATGTCCGTATTCAAAGAAACGAAGCGTCTTTTTTCCGTTAAGCCTTCTTTTAAAGCCATGCCGCTTGGAATTATGCAATTAATGCATTCAACCAAGGTTGTGTAATATTTATGTTGCATCCGGCGAGCCAGTTCCAATAATTCCTCGCTGAATACCGGTTCTTTGTCTATAATTTGTATTATTTCTTTAAGTTGTTCCGGGTCGTCGCTTAGGGCTTCTCTAACCCCAACCACATAGCCTTTGCGTTGGGTATTTCCTTTACCGAAGGGCACGATTACTCTCATGCCCAAACGGATTTTATCCGCAATTTCGCCGGGTATGGCATAGCTGTAAACCCTGTCTATATTTCTGTGGGAAACTGAAATTATAATTTCTGCAATCTGCATTGTTAATCCTTTGTTTTAAGGGACGTAATCAAGATTCGTCGGTAAAGCCGTAAAACAGGTTTTTGTTTTGCTCTTCGGAATCAAAGAAGCGAATATCTCCGGCATCTTGTTGAACTTCCAAGTCAATTTTTTCTTCGTATTGAGATTGTTGACGTTCATCATATATATCGTCGGAGTTGTAATCGAAACCTGATGCCTCTCTGATAACCAACTCATCGGTCATTCCTTGAAAACCGTCATTATTGGAAGGAATAATGCGTAATTTTCCGGCGTACATCTCGTTTACGGCTACGGAAACGGATTTGTCGGAATTTGTGGGTATAAGAGTGGGTGAACCGTCTATTAACTGTCTTGCTCTTTTTGAAGCGGCTATTACTATGGTATAGCGGCTGGTAATAATTTCATCCACGCCGGGGTCATTGTTGAAAAGTTCCATTAATTCCGAGTATGATGGTCGTAGCAAGATACTTCAACTCCCTTAAAATTCTCTATGGTATAGTGATTGCGGAACGGTTTGGAATATTCGGCAATTACTATGGAATTTATTAAACTTACGGCTCTTTCGACCTTATCGTTTATAACCAAATAGTCATACATTTCAACCAGTTTAAGCTCATCTTTTGCTCGTCTCAGGCGTTCTTCAATGGTTTCCATGTCCTCTGTGTTTCGTTTGCACAATCTATGTTTTAGCTCTGCCATGTTTTGAGGCATTAAAAATACGGATACAGCCTCGGGATATAGCTTTTTAACCTGCAAAGCTCCGTTAACCTCTATTTCCAGTACAACTACTTTGCCTTTTTGAATTTGTTGCATTACATAGGATTTGGGAGTGCCGTAATAATTACCGCAAAACTGAGCATGTTCCAGCAAATCTCCCTTGTCTCTCAATTCCTCAAATTCCTTTTTGGATGCAAAGAAATAGTCCCGACCATCTACCTCGCCTTCTCTCGGTTTACGAGTTGTAACCGAAATAGACAAGGCGTAACCCAATTCGGGGTCCAGTTCCTTTACAACCGTGCCTTTGCCCGAGCCTGACGGACCCGAAATAATCAGCAACATTCCTATTGTATTATCCATTATTGCCCTCCTTAGTTCCTCTAATACAATAAAA
>CAYXWM010000022.1:0-38202 GCA_964468805.1 uncultured Defluviitaleaceae bacterium | reverse complement strand
GCATTTAAAATTTCTTCTTTTGCCCTTTCGGGGCTATCCCAGAGCAAGGGTCTGTAGTTGGGGTCATAGCTGATGATTTTTCCTTGCTCTTTTGCATAACGTGCTGCTGCCAGGGTTGCATTGCGGCAAGGTTCGTTTGTTAGAGAAACGGAACCGAAATGGAATATTTTAGAGTTGTCTATTAATTCCTTATTTATGTCAGCTTCCGTAAACATAATGTCTGCACCGTTTCTTCTGTAAAAGCTGAAAGAACGGTCGCCCTTGCTGTCCAGTTGTACAAAGGCAAGCGTGGTAAGATACTCCGGGTCTGAAATAAGTGCCGAAACATCCACGCCGGCAGTTTGCAGGGTTTTTTTCAGGAAATGTCCAAAGGAATCATCTCCGACTTTTCCCATAAAAGCCGCTTTTGCTCCCAAACGAGCAATCATAGCCGCTACGTTTGCCGGGGCACCGCCCGGATTTTTCGAAAAGAGTTCTGCTCCCTCTTGATTTTTTCCTGCCGGGGTAAAATCAATAAGAAGTTCTCCCATTGCTGTTACATCGTACATATGAAACTCCGTTCCGGCTTACAGTCAAAAACCTAAAGACCCAAATCTTAAGGGAAACTTTTTCCGGAGAAAAGGTTTCCCTCAACATAGTCTTACAAGTATTTGACTAAAGCCACATATTTTTGTGTTTATTAATATGTCGGACAGTTTTAATTTAAACTAAATCTAAAATTTTCCCGAGAAATAGTTTGTGTATCCAATTATAAAGAATACGTCAGATTTTAATTACACCTTTTACAATTTCTGCTTTGTCTGCAATGCTTCTGTCCAGGGCTTCTTTTATATTATCGAAATCAAAGGTATGTGTAACTATGCCTTTAAGATTAACTTTGCCGGAAGCTACAGCTTCTATTGCAGCCGGATAAATATGACGGTAACGGAAAACCGTATTGAATTTAAGTTCCTTATCCATGGCAAGGCTTATGGGCAGGGTCATTTCTCCGGTCTTGCTGTAACCCACGAATACTATGCATGAGCCTTTTTTAGCTACTTGGATTGCCTGTCTTACCGCTATTTCTGTACCGGAAGTTTCGATGAAAAGGTCACAGCCTTCGCCGTTTGTAAGCTTCATGACGGCTTCAACCGGGTCTTGGTCGGCGGCATTTATTACTCCGTCTGCTCCCAATTCCAACGCCTTATCCAATCTCTTTTGCATAACGTCAATTACGTATACTTTGGAAACTCCTTCTGCCTTTAAAGCCATTAAGCTTACCAGCCCTATACAACCGGCACCTGTGACAACTGCTGTCTGTCCTATACGAGCACCGCCTTGATTAGCCGCATGGAAGCCCACGGCAAGGGGTTCGATTAAGGCTCCTTCAAGGGTACTTACGTTGTCCGGAAGTTTAAAGCACAGGTCTGCTTCATGGGCAACATATTCTTGGAAAACTCCGTCTACCGGCGGTGTTGCAAAGAAAATAACGTCCGGACAGAGGTTGTATAAACCCTGTCTGCAAAAGGAACATTTACCGCAAGTTTTTCCCGGCTCTAAAGAAACTCTGTCACCTGCTTTTAAATGAGTTACGTCTTTGCCCACTTCAACAACGGTTCCGCCACTTTCATGCCCCAAAACAAAGGGTGGTTTTACTATGTAATTTCCTATTGCTCCGGTTTCATAATAATGCAGGTCGCTTCCGCAAATCCCTACATATTCTACCTTAACCAACACTTCGTTATCGGCAGGCTTTGGAATATCCTGTTGTACAAAGCTTAATGTTTTAATATCATCCATAACCGCAACTTTCATTTTTCCGTCCATATAAATCTCCTCTCACTTAATTAAAATATATATTTCAAAACCCGGGATTTTGAATATATACTTTATTAATTTATTAAATAAAGTATTTATATATTATCCTTAAAAGTTACAAATGTCAATAATGTGTTGATACCTTTTACATGGGGTTATATACCAAATGGCATTAATCGGAAGTAAATACATTACTTGGGATGTGCTAATTTTCGCATGGTACTTTACAATAATAATATTCCTTATTTTACTATAGTTACATAATGTTATAAACAGGCTATAAAATCCTCGACCAATGACAAGGCAACTCCAACTGCCGCTGCCTCCTGTTTAAATTGACAGGCCTTTAGATACTCGGCGTCATTTTCAAAGGTGTTGAGTTTTTTCAATTTATTTTTCAGTTCCGGGATATGGGCTTCCATATAACTGCCCACATATCCGCCCAAAATTACATCGCAATCAAAATTCATTCTTAAACTGTTCACTGCAAAGGATAAATACTCTGAATACTTTTCCCATACAGTCATACATACCGGGTCTCCTTGATCCATTTTTTCAAAAAATAATGCCAATTTACCCTCCGTTTGATTTGAGAGAATCTTTGCCGAGCAATATGCATCCAAACAACCTCGTTTTCCGCAGTAACATTTTTTACCGTTGGGAATTAAAGTTGAATGTCCAAATTCACCGCTTCGCATATTTTCTCCGAGATAAATCTTACCGCCCAAAAATATTGAGCCGCCTACGGAATTGCTTAGGGAAAGATAAATTGTATTTTTCACTTCACTGTTTCTGAATTCCGCAAAGCCGGCGGCGTTGGCATCGTTTAAAAAGCGGCAGGGATAGGAAATAAACTCTGTAAAACGTTCACAGGGAAAGTCCGATATGCCCAAAATATGAGAATATAAAAGGAATTTCTCGTCAGCATCAACTATACCCGGTACAGCTATCCCCAGTCCCAATATTTTTTCGGTTGGTGCTTCACAGGAAGCAACAAATTCCTTCAGTATTTCGCCAAGCCCTCTGAAATAGGCTTCTTCTGCCGAAAAGGGGTAGTGCATACGAGTATGCTTTAATACTCTGCCTGTTAAGTCCACCATTACCATTCCCAAATGATTTGCGGTTATGTCCAGTCCCAGCGAATAACGAGCATCGGCAATTGGAGATATGGCCCTTGCCTTTCGACCCCCGGTGGAACTGAAAGCTCCGTTATCCCGAACCAGCCCAAGAGCCAATAGTTCCTTTATATTTTGCAGCACGGTAGGGACGCTAACATCCAGCTTGTTTGCCACCTCTTGATGTGAAGTCTTTTCCTTTGAAAAAATGTATCTGAATATTCTTGTTTTGTTTATTTTTTTTACATCGATATTACTTGCTCGTCTTTCTTCTATCATATTTATCTTCCTTGTTTTTTAAAGTCATTTATTAACTATTTAAGAATAATACCGTATGGGTAAAAGTGCAAGAAAAAATTAGGAGGGAATGATTTTATTATAAGTAGCCGATAAATAAACAAAAAAGCATTGCAAAATTGCAATACTTTTTCTATTCACAAAATGTATGTTATTTTTTAAAGTTTGATTGAGTGGTTACCGGTTTTCTGAAAATAATGCGGGAAAGAGCCTTGCCGTCAAAGGGAATTAGCGGCCATAGGTATTTACGGCGTTTGTCCAAGGTTTCTGTAGTTGCGGTAATTATGAAAATAACAAGTATTCCGGCTAAAAATCCCCACAATCCGAAAAATCCGGTCAGTATTAAGAGAAACAGTCTGAAAATTCTCATGGCAGAGCTAAACTCGATATTTGGTATGCAATACAGTGAAATAGCTGACAAAGCCATATAAAATATGGTTTCCGGGACGAAAAAGCCTACCTTAATGGCAAACTCGCCCAAAAGCAAACCGCCGATTATACCAAAGGCACCGCCCAAGTAATTTGGAGTATGCAAAGAGGACATTCTCAGCAGATCAAAACCGAACTCCAAAATCAAGAATTGTACAAACAGCGGGATAGATGTTTTTTCTTTGGCCCCTATTGCACTAAGAAACTTAGGGAGATACTTTTGATTTTCAGCCAAAAGCAGCCATAGAGGGGATAAGAACAGGGAAACAAACATGGTTATAAATCTAATAAATCTATAATAAGTACCAACCAAGGGATTTTGGTAATAATCTTCGGCAAACTGTGTGAAATAAAATAAGGTGGTGGGTGTAATCATAACCCCGGGAGAAGTATCCGCCAAAATGAGAATATGTCCTTCGTATAAGTACGAAGCGGCTATATCCGGTCTTTGAGTGTATTTGATTTGGGGCAGAGGATTATACCATTTCTTCTTTAGGAGCAATTCGTCCAAGCTTTTCTCGGGCATAATAAGGGACTGTATTTTTATGGAGTCTATTTTCTTTCGCAAATTGTTCAACAAGGCTTCGTCCACATTGTCCTTTAAATATGCCAAACAAACGTCAGTTTTCGAATCCGTTCCCACATTCTTCATTTCAAAGACCAGTTTTGGGCTTCTCACACGTCTGCGTATTAATGCGGTATTGAAAACTATGGTTTCCACAAAACCGTCTTTTGAAGAACCGGTAACCTTTTCATATTCCGATTCCTCCGGGCTTCTGGCAGGGTATTCCCTTGCATCTATTATTACGCCCTCTTCTTCGCCGTCAACAATTAAAACAACGGAACCCGAAAGAACAGCAGTCTCCATCTCCTCAAAGGTTGTAAAAGGATTGGTTTCTATATATGAAATATTGCATTTAATCAATTCTTTAATATAGTCACGACTTTGAGGTTCACGCTTCAAGTTTTGCAATACGTCCACCACAAACATCATAACTCGGTCTTTTGCAAAACCATCCGTAAAAATCAGGTAGCCGTTTCTGTCTCCTACCTTAATATCCCTACCGATTATGTCAAAACTATCATCTATGGGCAGCCTTTGCTTGGTTATATTAATATTTTCGTTTAGGTCCTTATACAGATTAATGTTCATCACCTTCCATATTCAAAACCTGTATTCAGCGTTTTCCCTAGGGAATACAGATTCTTAAAGGTTACCTTTGAAAAAAGAGTAATCACCGTTATTTAATCTATCTATGGAATAATTAATGCGATGTATATTGATTCCATTTTAATCAGAGGACAAAAATAATTGATTTTTTCCAACGGTTCAAGGGAAAAACAATTATTTTTGTCCTTCATCTTATTTGGAATTAGTACATTGCCTCGTTCCCTGTGGTTCCTCCTTGAACATAAGAAATAAGCCTTTCTTTATCCGGGTTGCTTAATTTATCATAATTTAAGCGTGCCGAGGGATTATTCATCAGTTCCAATCCGAACCCCACCGGAATATCGGGAGCTTTGGGATTAGGATTCTTACCCATTCCTATAAATGAATTATTATCTTCCATTTGTTTTTCTCCTTAATTTTTCAGTGAGTTTATTTTGATTTAAAACCGGCTTATTTATACAAACAAGGATTTGAAAACAATAAAAAAACAGGGCTAAACCCTGCAACGGCTAAAAAATCAAGTCATTGTTTACTGCTTCAATATTGCCCGGTAAATCCAAAACGGAAAGGCTTTGTCCTTTTTCTTTTATGTTTGTACAAAACTTAAGATGCTTTTCCATAGCCTCTCCGGCTTTTTTTTCGTTTCTTTCAAATAATGCTTGGTAAACAGTGCAATGTTGGTCATAAATGCACTTAAATATTCTTGAATCTTTTGAAGCCGCCACGTTGGAAAGATATATGGAATTATAAAGTAATGTTTCCAAGCATTCTATAAATGCACTGACTACGCTGTTTTCGGCCATTTCACAAATTATTTTGTGAAACTCGGCATCATATTTTGTAAGACTTTCTATGTCTTTTTCATTTTTCATGGAATTTAATATACTTTTTAATTTGATCATTTTATTGGGAAACCTCGCTGAATTTATTGCAGCTTTTTTCGCACAAGCTTTTCCCAAAATCCTTCGTAAATCGGATATTTCTTCCTCTATTTCGGCACTTCTTAACATAACCGGTATTATCTGTTTCGCAAAGGGAATGAGATTTATTTGAGAAATAATTGTTCCTTCGCCCGATTTTATTTCCACCATACCTATTGCTTCCATTACACTTAACGCTTCACGTAATGAACTCTTGCTGACATTTAGTTTTTCAGCCATTACACGTTCCGGAGGCAGCTTGTCTCCCGGGTTAATTTTTCCTTCGGAAATCAATCGGACAAATTGCTCTATAATATTCTGGTAATTCTTTTTGTTTTGTATAGGTTCGAATTTCATATATCACCTTCCGACTTTGTCATTGGTATATATAACCATAATTAAATACTAATAACTTGATTTATTTGTATAAATTACTATACTATTAAATATTTTCCATGTCAACCGGCAGATTTATTTTTACATAAATTTCACAAATTCCGAAATAATAAAAATGTCGGAATATACCGATGAAATAGGCTTTTTTATTATTTTAAGCAGTTTTATGTATCACCAATTATTTTGAAAGCCCCAATTCAAAAAAGGAGTTAGAGTATGCTGAAAAAGACTATTGCTTTACTTACAGTTTTGATTTTGAACCTTAGCTTTGCCGGTTTTGTGTCCGCTGCCGAATACGGCGATACCGGAAATCACTGGGCAAAAGAAAATATTAACAGATGGAGCGATTTAGACGTTCTTACCGGCTCAAACGGACAATTTCACCCCGATGCCCCAATGACTCGCGGAGAGCTGGCAGTGGTTCTTGACAGAGTATTCCGTTATCAAGAAACATCCCAAGAAAAATTCACAGACTTGGAAAATACTTTCTATACCGAATCTGTGCTGAAATTAGTAGCGGCAGGAGTTTTAAACGGTTCTGACAACAAAACCGTCAACGCCGGTCAAAAACTTACACGACAAGATGCGGCAACCATATTCGCAAGAGCCTTGCATTTGGAAAATGCAGCTACTTCAAACGAAGAATATGCAGACAACGGGGAAATTTCCGATTATGCAAAACCTGCGGTTTATGCTATGTTACATGCCGGTTATATGACCGGACGCCCCGGAAAAATGTTTGACCCCAAGGCAGACATTACCCGTGCGGAAGTCGTTACCGTATTAAGCAAAGCGGTAAAAGGTTACTGCAACACCCCAACTACAGTTTCTCAAAACATTAACGGTACTGCGGTCATCAGCTCCGGTAATGTTACCCTCAGAAACATAACCGTTTCAGGTGATTTGATTATAGCCGAAGGTGTTGGCGACGGTTCCGTTGTTCTTGACAACGTCACTGTACCGGGTAATACCTTTGTACGCGGCGGCGGTTCTCAATCCGTTATAATTACCGGATCAAGCAAATTAAATAATCTTAACGTAAAAAAAGCCGGAAATGCCGTATCATTAAAAATAGATAAAACAGCTAAAATTACCAATGTAAATGTTGTGGGCGGTAAAGCAAACCTTCAAGGAAACGCAGATAACGTTAACGTTTCCGGAGGAGCGGCTTTTACAGTTGTTTCTTCAACAGTTAATAACATAAATATAACAGGCAAATCCACCGTAACCGTAGGTAAAGGTTCTGCTGTAAGCTCCTTGGCGGTAGCAAAAGACGCAGATGCCGTAAATGTTGTTGTTGAAGGTACGGTTACCTCTCTGGAAACTCAAGGTAAAGATACATCAGTACAAATTATTGCCAATGCAACCGTGGATACTCTTGTAACAGGTTCCAATTCCACAGGTGCTTCTGTTAAAGTAGAAGCCAACGCAAAAATAGGTACAGTAACTGCAAATGCGGCTACTTCTATAATTAACAACGGTACTATCGGAAAAGTAGACGCCGGAACTCAAGGCACAACCGTTTCAGGTACCGCACCCAACACAAGCACCGGCAACAGCACAGGCGGTTCGGGCGGTACAAGCACTGAAAATACAACAAGCACAGATACTTCTAGCCCAAGAATCTCTGTTTCTTCTATCACAGTTAACGGTACAGCTACCACAACTCCCTTAACTCTGCAAGCAAATGACAGTTTTAGTGCAACTTACAGATTAAGCAGCTATACCGGAACAAGCATCTTTGTAGAAACTGCCCTTACCCAAGGCGGTACCACCGATATTCTTTCACAAAGCACCCTTTCACCTACTGAAATAATCGATTTCAAAAGAACCGGTCTTAACTTTGGTTTTACGGTACCCTCTGATATAAGTGCAGGTTCTCATACATTCAAAATCACAGCTTATACCGGCGACACAAAAAGCAGAAGAATTGCCGCCGGTTCAACCGGGTTTACCGTTGCCGATGTTACATCCGGTGTAGCGGCTCCTCAAATTACCGTTACAGTTGACGGCAATCCTTATACTAATGGTCAACCGATCGCCAATACTTCTACCGTAGAAATTGAATTCGGAACAAGCGCCAATTCAATATTCTATACTACTGACGGAACCAATCCAACCTCATTAAACGGTGCTGAAATTGCAACCGACCAAACAAACAGAACAATTACCTTAAACTCTGCAACACCGGCAGGAGAAACTATAGTATTAAAGGCTGTTGCTGTTTCGGGTACAGATTATTCCTCCGTTGTATCCAAAACCTTTGTGTTCCAACCCGAAGAATATACTTTGACCTTACCGAGCGAGCTAGCTGACGGCACTGTCACAGCTACATTTCCCAACGGTGTAATCCATAATGCATATTATATGTATAACACCGAGGTCACAGTAACCGCAACTCCGGATGCCGGATTCCAAATTGATACTTTCGAAGTAAACGGCTTTGCCGTAACTCCCACCGGGGATCAATTTACGTTTAATATTACTGAAGATACCACCGTTAATGTAACTTTTATAAGCATATAAATACAGAAACAACACAAAAGGTCACGGAATCCCGTGTCCTTTTGTGTTGTACATTTTTTCTTGTTATTACAGTCAACTTCCGGTATATTGTAATCAGTATACTACGTTACATAAGAATTTTTTTATTGAAAGGCGGTATGGTGATGAGAGTAGAAATTTGGTCGGATTTTGCCTGTCCTTTTTGCTATATAGGAAAGCGTATGCTGGAAAAGGCGTTGGAAGAATTTGAAGAAAGAGATAGCGTGGAAACTGTCTACAGATGTTTTCAGTTAAATCCCAACGGTCAAAGAATTACCGGTGTAAGTTATGCCGAACTTATAGCAAAAAAATATATGTTACCCTCAGAAGATGCAAAACACAGCATAGAGCAACTTAAACTGTATGCCCAAAGTGTGGGTTTGGTTTTTAACCTAGACACTATAATCCATGATAACACCATGAACGCACACCGTCTTACTCTCTACGCCCGAAGCGTAGGCAAGGAACAAGAAACAGCGGAAAGATTGATGAAGGCATATTTTACGGAATCCTTGGATATAAGCGATCCTACAGTCTTAGTTTCTTTATCGGAAGAAATAGGCTTAAACACAGAAAAGGTAAGGGAAATATTTAACGGCAACGAATATACCGAAGAAGTCCGGAAGGATTTAAAAGAAAGTGCCCAATTGGGTATTCATTCAGTACCTTATTTTGTATTTGACAAGAAATTAACCATCTCCGGTGCCAAACCGTATCAAGAGTTTTTGAGTGTGTTAAATCATTTAAAAAATGCTTAGGATGTGGTTGCTTGGATAAGGAAAGTCTTCACAGCGAAAATTACAGCCAAACTCTTTACAAAAAATTAACCGACGGACTAAAGAAAGAGATAATCAGCTACAAAGATTGGTTGGAGTTTGCGGAATTAAAAGCTAAAATCAGAGTTGCGGCGTTACAAGACAACTGCAATTATGATTTTTCGGATGTGGAAGAAAGATTTCAACAATTTATCTTAGCAGAATACGGAAATTTGGCTGATAAGCATGAAACCGATTATCCCTTGATGCTTCCCAAGGTTATAAACCATATAGCCGGCAACCGAGAGAAAACAGCCTTAATTGTTTTGGACGGAATGTCCCTGTTTGACTTTGAAATAATAAAAGAGGAATTTAAAGGCATATCTTATGGTTATTACAAATCCTTTGCCCTAATTCCCACACTTACACCCGTATCAAGGCAATGCTTATTGTGCGGAAAATTTCCCATAGATTTAGAGGACCCTTTTAGGCTTAAAAAAGAAGAGGAGCTTTTCAGAGAAAACCTTGAGAATTTAGGTTGCAGTCCCGGTGAAATTGTTTACACAAAGGAATACAAGCCCAATATTTATCCGGAAACCCGATTTATAGCAGTGATTTTAAAAGATTTTGACGATACCCTGCATAACCAAAACGGAGGATTCGTTGCACAATTAAAGGAAATATACACCTATGCCCGGTCAGGCAGGTTGCAGGCTCTGATAAAAGACTTGCACAACAAGGGCTTTAAGGTATACTTAACCGCCGACCACGGCAATACGGAAGCTATAGGTTTGGGTGAGTTTAACGCAGGCGTACATATAGAAACAAAATCAAAAAAAATTATCCTTTCGGATAATTTAGCATTAAACGACAGCCTAAGAACAAACCGCAAGTTAATTGAATACCCTCCGTATTATCTCAATAATAAATACACATATTTTTTATGCAAACCGGGAGTCTCTTATGATAAAGAGGGTTTATCCGTTTTTACCCACGGTGGTATGTCCTTGGATGAAGTAATAGTTCCGTTTGTTGAAATTACGGGTGCTACATGGGAATAAAGTTCTTATCGTAAAAAAGGCGACTGCCGGTCGCCCTTTAGATAACAGTATTAATTAACTTTGAAAAACGGAACAATCCCCAAAAGCAGATACAAAGTTACATTCCATACCCTGGGAAATATTCTGAATATCTTTCCGGTTTTTGTACAGGGATTTTTTAAGAAACGTATACAGTAAAATATGGCTAAACACATCATAGCAGATAGTACCGTTATAATTTCCGGTGCCGCTTTTACAGGATACGCTGCAGCAATAGTACTTATGTAAGACAGCACCAAACTGGTCATCCAAATTTTAATGGTTCGTTTTGTGCCCCAGATTTTTGTATAGGTATCCTCATAACTTATGTCATCTTCTTCTCTTATGAGTTTAGCACCGATTTCAACTATCATTCCGCTACAGAATATGGAAATGATAAACATTATTATACCAAAACTAATGGTACCCAAACGGGGCAGCCATTCGATAGCGGTGGCGTATAACATCATCATGGGAACAATCAGCATATGGCTAACAAGGTATAACGTAGGTTTACCCCTTAATAAATCGGGCACAAAAAACCTGATAAACATTAAAATATACCAGATATATACTATAGCCAACAGTCCCAAAAGGTTGGGATCCAATAAAATAGCCAAAATTACCTGAACAGCTATTAAAAAAGAGCCCACTCTTCGCAGTTCCCTAAGAGTAACCAAGCCCCTTTGCACCGGTCTGTTGGGATAGTATTTACGGTACTTTTCGTAATCCTTGTGTTCATCGCCGATAATAAGCAACATAAAAAATGTCAGTGTACTTATAATTGATACCGCATACTGAAAAACACCCGGGTGTTGAACTGTTTTAAGAGTTACCGGAAGATGTCGTGAGTATATTAACGAACAAGCCCCTAAAATAATGGACATGAAGACATATGACAACAAGGGACATCGTTCCTTTTGGTATATAATCCATTTGTTCATGATAATTGTACACCTTCTCGCTTACCTGTTAATTATGTAGTATTAATATTATATAAAAAATGTGAGAAAAAATCAAACAATTATTAAAAAATTATCTAACAATTTGTGATTATTCAGTATAGTATTCCTATTAAACAATTAATTGCAATAAAAGGAAGATTATTATTTTAGTTTTGGCAAAACCCTTTATTTCATTAGGATGCAAAAAGGTTCAAATCGGAATCTTCGAAGCTTCCTTTTTGAACCTTTTTTCTGTCATAGATTTTTGGGTTTTTGCTTGTTCTTGTTATGGGGTTCAGCACGCCCCAGGTTGCTCTGTTTTTCTTATCCAATTCCTTCCTTGCCTTCTTACTCATTTTTTCTCGGGGTATAAATTTCTTCATTACATTCACTCCTTAATACATTCATCAGGTTAACAGTAATTTATATACATTATATGTTACGGTTACATAATTCAGAACAATAAATATAGTTTACAGGTGGTTATTATGAATTTAAAATCCGGTATCAAAAAAACCGTTTTTATTTTGTCCTTTCTTATTCTATATTTTGTCTTGGGGCTGTATTGCTGTCTCGGTTTATATATGCAGAATATGATTAATAAGATGCTTTCGAGAACATATGAATTAAATTTATTATATGATATATTATTTTCCTTGTACAGACACCTTTATCTTGTAATTTCTTTGGTATTCTCTGTTTTTGTGTATAAATATTTCTATAAAAGCAAAATAGTCTTTATTGTGTCAAATATTTTATACATAATTTTGTCAGTCTTACTTTTTATTTTTTTACTATACCAAACCAATCTGTTCAATACGGTGTACCTTTATCCAATGCTTAAAATATCTATTTGCACGGGGTTATACAATATTATCTTCTTTTTGGCATGTGACTTTATTAAATCCAAAATTTAATTTGTAAAAATTTAGATGAAGTAGTATATTGATTTATTTTTTTGTATTTAAGTTATACCCCTGTGATAAGCAGAATTTATAAAATTTCGCCATGCGTATGTTAATACTTTGTTGATTAATCCCTTTCTTTAATATGATTAAAAAACAGTATTAACATATTAAAAGCATATTATAAAAAAATAGATTTAATTTTAACAATTAATCCGCTAAATCGAAATTACTTGATTAATACATTCCCATTTAATTATTGAAAAAACCGCAGTGTCGTGATAAAATTTTAATATACAGCAAAGGCGCTGTAATGAATCATAATTTTGTTCTTTTTGGGACAGAATATGATTTTATTACGGTGCCTTTTGTTGTCTTTTGCAGGCTTCGGAGTTTTCATCATGTTAAGACACCGGGTTTTTCGAAGTTCTGTAAAAACTTAACGAATCATGGAAAGATAATAAACGCTTGCATTCGTTAAGTTTAGCGTACTTTTTTCATAGTCACTGTGTAAAATGTACCTTTTTAATTTCTGTGAAATTAATTTCATGGAATTCTGCTAATCCTATAATAATGAAGAAATATTTGCTGTTGCTTATAAGCTATTACCAACAATGCAAGTGTTTCTACATCTATTAATGCGGGGTTAGTACTACACGCAGTTACCATAGGAGGTGTGACATGAGACTGACAGGAAAAGAAACAGAGAAGTTGTTGTTGCATTGTGCCGGAAACTTGGCTAAGGAACGTAAGGCACGAGGACTCAAACTTAATCATCCGGAAGCGGTAGCATTAATTTGCTCCGAGCTGTTGGAAATGGCCCGTGACGGCAAAAAAGTTACGGAACTGATGGAGCTGGGCAAAAAAATCCTCACAGCGGATGACGTTATGGACGGCGTAGCCGAAATGATACATGACGTGCAAATCGAGGCAACATTTCCGGACGGAACAAAATTGGTTACCGTACACAATCCTATTCAACACAAGTAAGGAGGTTAAGAATGATTCCCGGAGAAGTTATTACAGCGGCAAGAGACATAATCTTGAACGAAAACAGAAGAACCGAGACATTGGCGATTGTAAACACAGGAGACAGACCTATTCAAGTCGGCTCTCACTATCACTTTTTCGAAGTAAACAAGTTGCTTTCTTTTGACAGAGCAAAATCTTACGGTATGCGTTTGGATATTCCCTCAGGCACTTCCGTTCGTTTTGAGCCGGGCGAAACCAAAACTGTTCAATTGGTTGAAGTGGGCGGTTCCAAGCGTATGTTTGGGCTCAACAACCTGACAGGCGGTCAAGTAAACGAAGCTACTTTGAAATCTTCTTTAAATAAAGCAGAATTAAACGGTTTTATAAAATAGGAAAGGAGGAGGACGATTATGAGCCATAAGATTTCAGGCAAAGACTACGCAATGATGTTTGGCCCTACCACAGGGGATAAAATCAGACTTGCAGATACGGAATTATTTGCGGAAATAGAAAAAGATTATACCGTTTACGGCGACGAAATCAAATTCGGCGGCGGTAAAACCATTCGTGACGGTATGGGTCAATCGGTAAATACCACAAGTGCAGACGGAGATTTGGATTTGGTTATCACCAATGCCGTTGTTATGGACCATACCGGGATTTTCAAAGCCGATATAGGTATTAAAAACGGAAAAATCGCCGGTTTGGGTAAAGCCGGTAACCCCGATATTATGGACGGAGTAACTCCCGGCATGGTTGTAGGTGCTTCCACCGAAGCTATTGCAGGCGAAGGTTTAATAGTTACAGCCGGCGGTATCGATACACATATTCACTTTATTTGTCCTCAACAAATCAACACTGCTTTACATAGCGGTGTAACCACTATGATAGGCGGCGGTACCGGTCCTGCGGACGGAACAAACGCAACAACCTGTACACCCGGTCCTTGGAACATGAAAATGATGCTCAAAGCGGCAGAAGAATATCCCATAAACTTGGGCTTCCTGGGTAAGGGTAACTGCTCCGCAGAAGCACCCCTGGTTGAACAAATCAAAGCAGGTGCCATCGGTTTAAAAATCCATGAAGACTGGGGTTCAACTCCGGCTGCTATAGATACAGCTTTAAAAGTAGCTGACAGTTACGACGTTCAAGTGGCTATCCACACCGATACCTTAAACGAGGGCGGCTGTGTAGAAGACACATTAAATGCCATTGGCGGTCGTACCATTCACACCTACCATACAGAAGGAGCCGGCGGCGGTCATGCCCCCGACATTATAAAAGCGGCGGCTGCAACCAACGTTTTACCTTCTTCAACAAACCCCACCATGCCTTTTACCGTTAACACCTTAGACGAACATTTGGACATGTTAATGGTTTGCCATCACCTTGACAGCAATATACCCGAAGACGTGGCTTTTGCCGATTCCCGTATTCGTCCCGAAACCATTGCGGCAGAGGACGTATTGCATGACATGGGCGTTTTCAGCATGATGAGCTCCGACTCTCAAGCTATGGGCCGTGTAGGCGAAGTTATCACTCGTACTTGGCAAACAGCCGACAAGATGAAAAAACAACGTGGTGCAATTAAAGGAGACAATTCCGGAAACGACAACTTCCGTATTAAACGCTACATCTCCAAATACACCATCAACCCTGCTATCACTCACGGTATCTCCCAACACGTAGGTTCCGTTGAAGTAGGCAAATTTGCTGACTTGGTAATCTGGAGCCCTGCTTTCTTTGGGGTTAAACCTGATTTAATAATCAAGGGCGGTATGATAGTAGCCTCCAAAATGGGCGACCCCAACGCTTCTATTCCTACTCCCGAACCGGTATTCTACCGCAATATGTTTGGTGCTGAAGGCATGGCTAAATACGAAACCTGTATTACTTTCATGTCCAAAGCAGCTATCGAAGCAGGAGTTAAAGAAAACTTGGGCTTGAAAAAGACCATTCTTCCCGTAGAAAGATGCCGTACCATTACCAAGTACGACATGAAATACAATGACAGCACTCCCGTTATTGAAGTTGATCCCGAAACATATGAAGTTAAAGTAGACGGCGAACACGTTACTTGTGAACCGGCTACCGTTCTTCCCATGGCTCAACTTTATAACTTGTTCTAAAATATTTTTCTCCCATAATAATAAAAGATTTTGGGAAACTTTATACTTAATTTCAAGTTAAGAAGTAACAAAAGCGTATATTCGTAGTGGTGAGCGACCGGTGTTTTTATTCATAAAAACGCAAGAGCGAACCGTTTGCGAATAATAGCTTTTGTTATATTCCTAATAGAAGTAAGTATAAGTTTCCCAAGGTCTTATATTTCATTCAATTTTTATTAACCGACCTTGTTCGTTGACATAGATTTGACTTTATTTTTTTCAGGAGGGTTAATATGTTAGGAGTTTGTCTTTTATACGTAGGTATAGTTTTAATTAACAACGGTGTTTGCCGCCTTTGCAATGTAGACGGTAAATCTACCGCTGTTATGAATGTTTTTACCGGCTTGCTTTCCATGGTTATCAACGTCCTTGCTTTGATTCAAGGTGATTTCTATGCTGCCGGTACAGGTCTTTTGTTTGGCTTTACATACCTGTTTGCAGCCGCAAATAATATCTGGAAGTTAAATCCCCTGCCTTTCGGCGTTTACAGCCTCTTTGTTGCTATCAATACAGTTCCCTGTGCAATTATCACCCTTCAAGAAGGTGATTGGAAAATGGCTGTTATCTGGATTCTCTGGGGCATACTGTGGTTCACAGGTTTTGTTGAAGGTACAATGAAAAAGAACCTGGGCAAATTTGTTCCCTACTTGGCTATTTTCGAAGGTATAGTTACAGCTTGGATCCCCGGCTTCTTATTGTTAAGAGGTATGTGGAGCTGATTTGATTAGGTAAAACCTGCATAATTGTTAGTTTTACAGCAATTTAAATTTCATCGCCGAATCTTATGCATAATGTATTTGAATATGTTTCTCAACCCTTAAAAAGTGTTTGGATACTGAAAATACTTTCTGAAGCGGCTATTCTGCGATGAAATTTAAATTTCTAATATACTTTTTTAATAAGGAAAGGAATACGCCATGATAGTAAGCAGTGTAATCGGTAAAATATCCGATCCTCAATTCGGCGGTGCGGAAATTGATTACTTGGATATTGAGTGGTACAACTGTCAAAAGAAAATAAACCGCTCGGTAACCCAAAAGGGCATGGAAGTCGGTCTGCGTTTAGATGAACACACCGCCTCTCACGGATTAAAGCAAGGCGATGTTTTGGCTCAAACAGAGAACGGTATAATCGCGGTAAATATTTTGCCTGCCCAATGCCTTGTTATAGAGATAGAAGATATTAATATTCTCCCAAAATTTTGTTATGAAATAGGCAACCGCCATGCTCCGTTTTTTCACGGAGAAAAGCAAAATCAATTTGTAATCCCTTACGATAAAACCATTCAAATAATGATAGAAAAATTAAATATAAAAACAGAAGTTAAAGACGTAAAATTGGATTTTGATAAGAGCATTTCTTCAACACCCGGTCACAGTCACGGGCATTCCCATTAATGAAATGAGAGAATTTCGGTGAACAATAAATTTTTCTTGCTATTGCAAATAAACGACGCCTTGTTTCCCATAGGCAGCTATACTCAATCCTACGGCTTGGAAACCTATATTCAGCAAGGCACCGTAAAAGATAAAGAAACCGCCGGGCTATTCTTGGAGCAAAACTTGAGAACAAGCTTCTTGCACAGTGAGTTGCTTGCTGCCCGATTGGCTTATGAATACACAAAAAACAACGACTTAGATAAATTATTTCGACTGGAACAAACCGCCAAAGCATCCCGAACGCCTTCAGAATTGCGTTCCGCTTCAAGCAGGTTGGGCAGTCGTTTTATGAAAACAGTTTTATCCTTAAATATAGACTATGACAAAAAATTCTATGAAGAATATTGCAATAAATGTGCTCCGGTAGGCATATCCCATTCAGTGGCTTACGGTGTGTTTTGTGCCTGTGCGGATATGGACAAAGACGAAACTTTGTCAGCCTATTTGTATTCCCAAACTTCTTCCGCCGTTACAAACATGGTAAAACTTATACCTCTCAGTCAAACCGTTGGGCAACAAATTCTTGCCGGTTGCGGTAGCTTGTTTGCGGAACTTCTCGAAGAAGTAAAAAACCTAACCGAAGATGAACTTTGTGCTTCTGCACCGGGCTTGGATATACGAGCCATGCAACATGAAGTTTTGTATTCCAGACTTTATATGTCTTGATAAGCATTTAGCATAACCCTACATTTACACCTTTGGAGGAATTCTTTATGTCTTACGTAAAAATCGGCGTTGCAGGACCGGTAGGCTCCGGTAAAACTGCACTTATAGAAGCCCTAACCCGTGAATTAGCCGGACAATACAGCATTTGCGTTGTAACAAACGATATATATACCAAAGAAGACGCTCAATTCTTAATCAATAACAGTGTTATGGAAAAAGACAGAATCATGGGCGTGGAAACCGGGGGCTGTCCCCATACCGCCATTCGTGAGGATGCTTCTATGAATTTGGAGGCAGTTGAAGAACTTGCCAATCGTTTCCCTGACGTAGAGATTATCTTTATAGAAAGCGGCGGCGATAATCTTTCCGCAACTTTCAGTCCGGAATTGGTAGACTCAACCATCTTTGTTATAGACGTTGCCGAAGGCGATAAAATTCCCAGAAAAGGCGGCCCGGGAATCACTCGCTCCGATTTGTTGGTTATAAACAAAATCGACCTTGCTCCTTATGTTGGAGCCAGCTTAGAGGTCATGGAAAGAGATTCAAAAGCCATGCGTGGTGACAAACCCTTCTTGTTTACCAACATTCGGGGCAAAGAAGGCGTCCAAGACATTATCAACTGGATTAAGAAAAACGTCTTGTTGGAAGGTATGTGATTGCTTTGGCTCAAAATCAATACTATCGCCTGTCCGAATTAAAGCTTAAAATCAAACACGGCATCCAACGGGATATTTTGGAGGACGTTAAATTCACCGCACCTTTTAAAATCACCAAGCCCTTTTATGATTCTGAGAACAATATGAAAATTATGACCCTCAGTATCTCCGCGGGCATTATGGAGGGCGACAACCAAGAAATAGAAATAGAGGTTGGCAAGGACGCAAGAGCCGAAATTACTTCCCAATCCTTTGAAAAAATACACCGTATGAAAACCGGCAGTGCCAATCGCCGAACAGCATTAACCGTTCGAGAAGGCGGCTTGTTGATTTATAATCCTCTGCCCACCATACCCTTTGCGGATTCGGCGTTTAAAACCGATACGGATATTTACCTGACCGATTCCACTTCAAAACTCATATACAGCGAAGTTATAAGTTGCGGTAGAGTTGGAATGGATGAAAAATTTCAATATCGCTTTTACAAAGCATTGACAAAGGTGTTTCAAGGCGGTGAACCCATTTATTTTGACAATGCTCAATTTCTTCCTTCTAAATTTAATCTTCAAGGCTTTTGTATGTTTGAAGGCTATACCCACCTTTCCAATATGATACTCGTGAATTTTTCGGACAACGAAAGTCTAATGTCGGTAATACGAGAGTATATTAATGATAGTAAAGAAATCACCGGCGGTTGTTCCGTTAATGATAACTTGCTTTGTGTGAGAATGTTAGCAAACTCTGCCGAAGATTTAACACGTCTTCATGATAAAATTACAGGCTTTGTATTGGAAAGAACCCCTAGAGAACAAAGCTTGGTTGCAAATGATTGAGTATGGTTTAAATAGTAACAAAAGTTTAAACTCCAAGTGACGAATGACTGCTGTTTTTTATACGCATGAGTTAAAAGCTAAAGGAGAATAGCTTTTGTTACTATTCCATATTCAACAAAGCGTAAAGGGCAGACTTTTTTAATTAAATACGCTATTTAAGCAGTTCGGTATACTTTAAGAAAATATTTGTAATTTTTTTAAATTTTCTATTGACTTGGATAGGTAAATGAAGTATAATGTTTCTTGTTGAAGGACAAGCAATATAATTCGGGAGCTTAGCTCAGCTGGGAGAGCATCTGCCTTACAAGCAGAGGGTCACAGGTTCAAGTCCTGTAGTTCCCATTAACGAAAGACGGTTAAACCGTCTTTTTTTATTTTCCGGATTTTTAGGCTTGTCTATTTTTTTATTCATGATATAATTTATTAAAGATAGATTAATTTACATTTATTTACTGGCTGTTATTATAAATTAACTGTTTAGAGATTACTTGCACTGTAAAAATTCTTCGTAAATTTATGGTTTGAAAGGAATGACACACTTGAAATTTATTTCATGGAATGTTAACGGTTTGAGAGCCTGTATGAATAAAGGATTTATGCCTTTTTTTAACAAGGAAGATGCCGATATATTTGCTTTACAGGAAATTAAAATGACAAAAGAACAGGCTGATTTTGAGTTCCCCGGATATTTTGATTACTGGAACCCTGCTCAAAAAAAGGGCTACTCAGGTACAGCTGTGTTTTCCAAGACCGAGCCATTGTCGGTGCAGTACGGTATAGGTGCAGAAAAGCATGACCAAGAAGGTCGTGTCATTACATTGGAGTTTGAGAAATTTTATTTTGTAACCGTGTATACTCCCAACTCAAAATCCGAGTTGGAACGGCTGGATTACAGACAAGAATGGGAAGATGACTTCCGTGCCTTTCTTTTGGAAAAAAATAAAGCCAAGCCGGTTATAATCTGCGGTGACTTAAACGTTGCACACAAAGAGATAGACTTAAAGAACCCAAAGACCAACACTCGCAACGCCGGTTTTACCATTGAAGAAAGAAACAAAATGACCGAATTGCTGGATGCCGGCTTTATTGATACTTTCCGTCACAAATATCCCGATACTTTGGATGCCTATACCTGGTGGTCCTTTAGGTCGGCAGCACGTCAAAGAAATATAGGATGGCGTATAGATTATTTTGTTGCTTCTGCTTCGTTGGCTAATCAAATTTTGGATTCGTTGATTTACAGCGATGTTTACGGAAGCGACCACTGCCCTGTAGGGCTTATCGTATCAGATGAATTAAAATAGTAAAAGAACGAAGCTTTGCTCAAGCTTCGTTCTTTTTTTATGCTTTCCTAATGACTATAATTTTAATTGTACTGATTTCATTTTAAACATAAGACTAAAATAATTAATGTTTTCCAACGGTTCGAGGAAAACGATTATATTTGTCCTTCATCTTATAAGGAATTAGTATAGACATAGATTTTAAGAATGTAGATTGTTTAGACACCCACTAACGACTATTGAGGAAATAAGAAAGAATTATGTTTCATGATTAGTAATGATAATCAATTTACTATATTTACCTTATTGTATAGCATTTTCCTAACCTGTGGTGTGCCACTCTATACCACTGCCATGTGTTGTCAATAACATAGAGTTTAACTCTATATTATTGACACAGCGTAACATTTTTATGGAGTGCAACTCTACAATCTTATAAGAAATCCGCTGAAATACAGTGTTTAACTCTATGTCCTATCCAAAAAATTCTAGGCAGATCCTGTTAAACAACTCGGGGTTGTCTACATGAGGCAGAAGTTTGGAGTTTACCAATGTCTCATATTGAATGGACGGATTCTTTTCCAATGCTACTTGAAGATTGGAAACGGGATTTAGTTCATTTAATTCGCCCCAAATCAGCTGCAAAGGAATATTCACGTTTGCTATTTTGCTCTCTATTTCTACGTTTAAGAAATTGGAGATAAAAGCAGCTATGGGATAGCGGGCATTGGAGCCGCCGTAGTGGGCAGCGTTGTAAAATTGACTTGCCACGTATGACGTCACTTCAGAGGGATAAGCATAGCAATAACGCTTCAAGAAGTAAGAAATATATACAGAAGACGTTAAGAGGTTATACAAACCGGTGCCCAATACAGGCGTCTCAAGAACCCACTTTGCCCATAAATCTTTTGAAGTTGGAAGCTTCGCAGATGAACCTAATCCCGTGGGTGAAACCAAGAGCATTTTGCTGTACAAAGTGGGTTCGAAAATATACCCGGTAACAGCATATGCCGCTGCATTTGAGCTTGCAACCACGTAAGCCGATTCACCAACCACCTCACGTAAAAAATCGTTTACAGCGGTGATATACAGATACGCAGAATAAGAAATTTTGGGCTTATCCGAATATCCGAAGCCGGGTAAGTCCAAGGTGTATACTTGATAATGCTTTGCCAGTTCGGCTACGTTTCTATCCCATTCAAACATACTGCAACCGGCTCCGATACCGTGTATCATTACCAAAGGTTGTCCTTGACCCGATACCCTATATCGGATTTTACCGTGACGCCAATCGTAAAACTTTTCGTCTGCCTCGGGCAAGTTATTTGCGGCTTGACGGGCAGCATTGCTAAATATAAATTTGTTGATTATGATGGGAACAGAAATTAATCCCGCAAGGGTAACCAGAGCTTTTAATGATTTTTTCATGTGAGCCTCCTTTACTTAGATGCATTTAGCTGTTGAGTATTCATTCAAAAAGATTCCCAATATGTTAGTTTGATAATACAAAAACATTATTAAGCCAGGGCATAATGTTTGTATTTTTATTACAATTATAACATATAAATAGTGTCGAGGGGGAAGAAAAATGAAAGAATTTATGGTTCTGATAGGTCAAATTATATTGATTTCCTGCGTTCAGTCCGTTATCGAAATATTCTTTGATTCCGATAAAAAAACTCTGTCTAAAATGATAAACATAGCCTGCTATGCCGGCAGCTTTTACTTGCTTATCCAGTATATTTTCACTTATTTACTGAGAGAAATAGTTTCAGTTGTCAGATTTCCGTTTTAAATTTTAAAAAAACAAAATTTCATATTGCTTTTTTCAAAATTTCTGAGTATATTATTAAATAATACAAAATAATTCACAAATACAATTTGTTACGGGTATACCCGGAACAAATTGATATTACGGTTGCCAAGCCGTTAAAAACATACATAAGGGCAAGTCTCTGAGCCTTGCCACTTGGCGAAAAACTACATAAGACGAAAGGAAGGTTTGGTGTACTTACAAAAGAAACACTTGACAAAAAAAATGACCATGACGGGCATGATTATCGCCCTTGCAGTCTTGGTTAATCTCACGAGGTTTTACATACCAATCGGCGGCTCGCCTATTTTAAGAATATCATTGGCCGGCCCTCTGTTAAAATTTATAGCAATAGCCATAGACCCCATATTCGGCGCAATAGCAGGCGGTCTTACGGATTTCTTGACCTACGTCCTGAAACCCGACGGGGGTCCATATTTTTACGAAATAGCCTTTACAGCAGCCTTTGACTGCTTCATGACCGGCTTTATTTGGAACCGAATAAAAAACACCGATTCCAAAGCCTTTAATTGGTTATACTTAGGTGCTTTCGGCTTGTCGGGATTAGTGGGAGCCGGTAATATACTTGTTCTAAACTTAGTGCCAACAACCGGTCTTGCCAATTTCCTAGCAGCAATTAAAGACATAGAGGCTCTTTCTTATGCCCTTATTACTGTAGGGTTGATAGGTTTGGTAGGTTATGTCATAACAATGGTTCTTTGGAAGAAAAAGAATCCCCAATTGTTCTGCAAGGCTTTAAAGATAACTCTTGCCATAGGTATTCCATCAATGTTTGTAAACACTATTAACACGTTTGTATTACGCTCTTATAATTTTATACCGGATACCCCGGCTATAATATATTTTATGATACCTCGATGGATTAAAAACTTTTGCATGATTATATTTTCTACATATATACAAATCTTTTTATTGGAAATTTATGCCAAGGTCAGCGGTGTGGGTAAATCTGCCACAGATAACGTTTGATACTGATTCTGTTTATTATATCTTTAGTTTATCAAACCCCGGTCGGGCCTTACTCTTACAAATGAATTGGAGAGA
The DNA here is from genome assembly GCA_964468805.1 of uncultured Defluviitaleaceae bacterium. Lineage (GTDB taxonomy): Bacteria > Bacillota > Clostridia > Lachnospirales > WRBF01 > CAYXWM01. The sequence continues at coordinate 14,955 of CAYXWM010000022.1, read as the reverse complement.
TACTCTTGAGCAGAAATACCAAAGATTTGAACAAAAAAATTTCAATTACAGGCATGATTATAGCCCTGGCAGTAATAGTTAATTTAACAAGGATGGATATTGCTCTGGCCGGTTCTCCCGTTTTGAGGATTTCCTTTGGAGGCCCCTTGCTTAGATTTGTAGCCATAGCCATAGGACCTTTGTTTGGCGGTATAGCCGCCGGAATTACGGACATACTTTCTTATATGCTAAGACCCGAAGGCGGCCCGTTCCTGCCCGAATTAACCCTTACGTCCATTTTGGACGTGCTTTTGTCCGGCTTGATTTGGGTTTGGCTTAAAAAGGTCAACACAAAGATACTGCCCTTTATTTGTGCCGGAATATTCATAGCATGTACAGGGCTGGGTTTGGTCAACATACTTACGTTAAACTATATGCCCGATTCCGGATTTGCTGTTTTCTTGAGAAATGTTAAAGAAATCGAATTTATGTCCTATGCTATGACCATCTCCGGTGTTGTGGGTCTGCTTTCGTTCATAGTAACCACAATACTCTGGAAAAACAAAAATTCCAAATTGTACAGCCGTGCAATCAAGCTTCTGGTTTCGGTTGCCATACCTACTGTATTGTTTACCACAATCAATACTTTTATTTTCAGAATCCACGGATTTATTCCCAAAGACGGCGCCATTATATACTTCCTGATACCCCGTTGGACCAGAGACATATTTATGATTCTGTTCTCAACCTACATTCAATTGTTCTTAATAGAGCTGTACGGAAAGGTTGGCAATTTTGAGAAAGCTGAAACTAATCTATAATCCCAATTGCGGCGACAAGAGCTTTAAGACTCATATAGATTCGTGCGTTGAAGAGTTCCAAAAAGGCGGCTATGAAACACATCTGTTTCGCAGCGAGATTTACGGAGATATATCAAGGCATATTGCCCAAATGTCCTCCGATTATGAAGCCTTGGCAATAGCCGGCGGTGACGGCAGTATTAACATTGCCGTCACCGCCATGATGCGAAGAGGTCTGAAAATACCACTGGGCTTGATTCCTTGCGGAACCGCCAACGACTTTGCAGGTTTTCTCGACATACCCAAAGAACCCCTAAATGCCGCAAAGGTAATTACCAAAGGTAAAAAAACCTTTACGGATATAGGGTTTGCAAACGGAAGCTTTTTTATTAATGTCTGTGGAGCCGGTTACTTATCCGACGTTTCACAAACCATAGACAAACAATGGAAAGACACCCTGGGCAAAATCGCTTATTATATAAAAGGATTGGAGCAATTCCCCGGGTTTTCTGCAATTCCCGTTAAAATCACAAATTCCCGCGAGGTTATCACAGAGGATATTTTCCTATTCATAGTACTGAATACCTGCGGAACCGGTGGGTTTACAAAATTGGCACCGGATGCTAAAATCAACGACGGAGAATTCGAATTTCTGGCTGTAAGGGCTCTGCCCTTCCTTGATTTAAGCAGGTTGATATTCAAAATAATGATTAACGACCATATCAATGACCCGGGCTTAATCTTTTTCCGAGACAATTATATAAAAGTGGAGCTGACCCAAGAAATAAGCAACAAATCCTTGCTCGTTTCCTCCCTGGACGGAGAAAAAGGACCTCTCCTTCCTTTAGAAATTATAAATATTAACAAGGCTGTTGAAATTTTCATGCCGTAGGTATATACTATAGTGGTTTAAGTTCGATATTAAAAAATAAATTGCAATTCAGACACGCTTGAATTGTAATTTATTTTTTTATATTTACTTAGCCGCTACACCTACGGCATGTTTTTTACTTTTCTATAAACAAACTTTTTATTATTCTTACATCTTATAACCTTTTATTCTGCACCTATACTAATTCCAAATAAGATGAAGGACAAAAATAATCGTTTTATCCTTGAACTGTTGGAAAAAATCAATTAATTTTGTCCTCTGTATAAAATGGAATCATTATATTTAATAATATCGGCAATAATTAAGGTACTGTAAGTTTCGTAGCAGTCCCTAAAGATAAATTTATCGGAGGAACGAAAGAAAATGGATATAAAAGCAAAATTGGTTGAATTAATTGGAGTTGCTTTGGAAACCGCTGATAAAGCTGAAATCGAAAATACTCTGGAGATACCCAACGATACTTCTAAAGGCGACTTTGCCTTTCCTTGTTTTAAATTGGCAAAAACCTTGAGAAAGGCTCCGCCTTTGATAGCACTGGAATTGTCCGAAAAAATATGTCCGGGCGATATTTTGGAAAGAGTTGAACCGGTTTCCGGCTATGTTAATTTCTTTGTAAACAAAGAAAAATTTGCGGAAATGATTCTTGAAGAAATACGTGCAAAAAAAGAACAATACGGAAAAAGTAATATGGGCGAAGGCAAGACCGTGGTTATAGATTACAGCTCGCCAAACACCGCTAAACCCTTTCATATAGGACATTTGCGTTCCACTGTTATAGGTAGTGCCTTATATAAAATTTATACAGCCTTGGGCTACAAATGCGTTGGCGTGAATCATTTGGGTGACTGGGGCACCCAATTCGGAAAAATGATAGTGGCATATAAAAAATGGGGCGACAAGGAAACCGTTGAAGAGAAGGGCATTGAGGAACTGAACCGTTTATACGTTAAGTTTCACAAAGAAGCCAAAGAAAACCCTGCTTTGGACGACGAAGCAAGGTTATGGCTGTTGAATATGCAAAACGGTCACGAGGAAGCTTTACAGCTTTGGGATTGGTTTAACGTAATAAGCCTTAAAGAATTTAAGCGTATTTACAAAATCCTTGATATAGAATTTGATTACTACACCGGAGAAAGTTTTTATAACGACAAGATGTTGCCGGTTGTGGACGAAATAAGAGACAAGAACCTGTTGGTTGAAAGCGAAGGGGCAATGATAGTAGACCTGGAGCAGTATAATATGCCTCCTTGCCTTATTTTGCGAAGCGACGGCGGTACGCTCTATCCCACCCGTGATATAGCGGCGGCTTTGTATCGTAAGGAGAACTATGATTTCTGCAAATGCCTTTACGTGACCGGTATGGATCAAATGCTGCATTTTGCTCAGTGGTTTAAAGTTGTGGAATTAATGGGCAACGATTGGGCCAATGATTTGGTGCATATACCTTTCGGGCTTGTAAGCTTTGCTGAGGGCAAACTTTCTACCCGTGAAGGTAACGTTGTACTTATGGAAAAACTGCTGGAAGAAGCGGTTGCCAAGACCGTTGAAATTATCAAGGCGAAAAACCCCAATCTGGAAAACAAAGATGAGGTTGCGGCACAGGTTGGTATAGGTGCGGTTGTGTTTAATGATTTGTACAATAATCGTATTAAAGAGGTTGTTTTCTCTTGGGAACGTATGCTTAATTTTGAAGGCGAGACCGGTCCTTACGTACAATATTCTCATGCCAGAGCCTGTTCTGTTTTGGAAAAGGCAGGCGGCTTGACCGATGCTCCGGTTAATTACTCCTTGCTTACGGATAACGCTTCCGTTGAGCTTATCAAACTGCTTTATGATTACCCGGGTAAAATCATGGAAGCCGCCAAAAAATACGAGCCGTATATAGTGACCCGTCATATGGTGAACCTTGCCCAAGCCTTCAATAAATTCTATCACGCAAACGACATTATCGTAGATTCAGAAGAATTGAAACACGCCAGATTAACACTGGTAGACTGTTTCAGGACAGTAATATCCCAAGGCTTGGGTCTGGTGGGTATTAAGGCACCGAAAAAGATGTAATATAAACAGATTTGAGCATAAAAAAACAGGGTTATACAGCCCTGTTTTTTTGCGTTTATTAATCCTCAAGCATTATCCTATGTTCCACCAAAGCCATTTCTTTGATTCTTGCCTTTATCAGCTTTCGTTGGCTGAATATATTTTCCAGCAATAATCCTCCTTCGGTGGGGGTTAATTTGTCTACCGCCTCCAACACCAATTCCACATTGCCGTTTTTGTCCACATAATAAGCATTAGCTTCACACATTTTTTTCACCTCTTTGATTATAGCGGTTTAAGTTAAAAGCACTAAAGTAATTTGATTGTAAATCATTCGGTTGAATTGAAACTTGCTTTAAACTAAACCCCTATACTTTTAATTATTTCGATTAAATCGTCTATATAATGAGGAAGTTGTTTGTTTTCCAATCCTGCTATAACTATATTGCTTTTGTTTAAGGGAATAAGGACTTTTTTTGCAGGGCTGTCGGCGATGGCTCCGGCCGCAACGGGAGTAAGTTCTCCCAGGAAAGAATTTGCGGAAATAATGCTGACAGAGCCTAAAATATAATCTGCCTTGGACACATTCCGGGCTATTGCGTTTTCCCCGGTAGCGCCTTCGTTGGCTCCGGCTTTCAGCATTTGTGAGGTGGCCAAGGAGTTTGTTCCCAAGGCTATTATTTCCGCATCGTCAAAGGCCTTTCGAACCTTCTCCACTATGGCTTTGCCTATCCCTCCGCCTTGTCCGTCCACTACGGCTATCCGCAAGTATATCACTCCTGAGGGTTAAAAATTAAATTATGAGACCTTTATGAAGAAAACATTTTAGACGCAGCGTTGTGCAAACTTTGTTTTGCATATGGGACAACCTTGAAGACCCAAGGGCAGTTCCAGACCGCATTCATCCAATAATTTTGCATCACTCAGTATTTGGTTTGTGGGAGCATCGGCGGCTATTTCGCCGTTTTTAATAACTATTACACGTTCACAAGTATCAAAAATCATATCCAAGTCGTGAGTTGTAATTATCTTTGTATGCTCAAAGGTTTGAAGGAGATTTATTACCCTGCGGCGTGCTTTGGGGTCAAGAGCCGCTGTGGGCTCATCCATAATCAGTACGTCCGGTTGCATAGCCAAAACCGCCGCCATTGCCGCCAAGCGTTTTTCTCCGCCGGAGAGCTTAAAAGGAGCACGGTTTTGCAAATGAGGAATCCCTACCAGATTAAGAGCGTTATTTACCCTTTCTGCAACCTCGGCTTCGTTTAATTTATAATTTCTGGGACCGAACGCCACGTCGTCGTAGACAGTGGTCATAAAGAGTTGGTCGTCCGGGTCTTGGAACACCAAGCCCAACCGTTGTCTGATTAGAGGTAAGGTCTGTTTGGTTACCTGTACGTCTCCCACCAAAACTTCGCCCCGCTCCGGAAAAAGCACTCCCATAAGGAGCATCAGCAACGTGGATTTTCCGGCTCCGTTTGCTCCTATTATTCCCACAGATTCGCTGTGATGTATGGTGAATGAAATATCCTTTACGGCTTGGTGCCCGTCGGGGTAAGAGAATGCAAGGTTTCTAATTTCCAGCTTATGATGACTCATTTAACTTCGCTCCGTATGATAAAAGCTTATCCTATTCGTTCTGTATGGATAAGCTCCGTTTAGTTGGTATAGCGGTTATACTTAATTTCGAGTTAAGCAGTAACAAAAGCGTATATTCGTAGGTGGTGAGCGACCGGTGCTTTTTTCATAAAACCTAAGAGCGAACCGTTTACGAAGAATTGCTTTTTTTACTATTACTTATGCAATTAAGTATATTAAAAATTATCTTAACAAATAAACTACAAAAAACCTTAGTATTATAAATATTGTACAAGTTACCGTAAAATAAATTATATCATAAAGTTTTATTGTTTCAATAACTCCGGTGTTGTATTCACCTTGGAAGCCACGCAGTACCATGGATTGATAAATTCTTTGTGCCCGTTCAAAGGAACGTAAAATCAATTGCCCGGCAAAGGAACCCCAGGAGCTTACGTGTATACCCTTTTGACCGGGAGCCCTTAGGGAATAGGCCCGTATCATGCGAAATACTTCTTCCGCCAAAACGGTAATAAACCTATAAGTCAGCAACAGTTGCAAAACGAACACCTTTGGAATTTTCAGCATACGCAATGACTTCGCAAGATTATCCATACCGGTGGTGGCTATAAGTAAGATAGTTGTGGTCACCAATAAGGTAGACTTAACAAATATGGCAAGAAAGGTCAGCCAACCCACTGAAAGGGTTAAACCGCCCAACACAAAGGTATTTTGGTCAAACAACGGATTTAAAATGCCCACGCCTATAATAAACGGCTCAACCAGTAACACACGTTTTATAACAAAACCCACCGGAACTTCACCAAACATAAACAGAAACAAAGGAAACAGGGCAAAAGGAATCAAGCCTACTATTTCGTATCTGTCAAAGGAGATAAGCAAAGCAATGTAGGCTATGGTGGTTAAGAGTTTAACCAAGGGATGTATCCTGTGAATGACGGTTGATTTTTGGGACAAATCGTCAAGGGTTCTTATATTGTAAATAGACTCTGCTATCTTTGACATTTTGCTCGTTCCTTTTGATTATCAAGATTAATAATTAAGCAGTTTTGCGTTTGCGTTTAATAAGAAATAATACAAAACCTATTATTGCGGTAAATACAAGGGTTAGAACACCGCCGGTTATTCCCGCTACGGAAGTTCCCACATTTACAGCACCCTCGCTTTGGGTTTCCTCCGCATCTTCCGTTGTTCTAAAACCGTAATCCGGCATTATTGCGGTTGAGCCTTGTATTTCGGAAAGAGTTTCATGTAATTGGCTTTCGGGGTTTTCCAATTCGTCTACGCCTGCCGTTTGCGTTATGGACCATTCCAAGCCGTCGGGATCGGAAGAAGCATACCAAGAAAATACTCCGCCTACAAGAAGTGTAGCCAAAACAAAGGCTATAATCACATTTTTAAAAGATTTTTTAGTACTTTCAACCCTTGCCTCCTGCAAAATTTCCGGTCTTGCCTTCCATAAGAAAGAAACAACCGCAGAAGTTACAAGCCCTTCAACTATGCCTATAGCCAAATGTATGGGTTGCATGAACAAAATAAATGTACCGAAGGGCAATTCGGTTTTGCCCGAAAACAGTGTTTGCAGTACCACAGCAAAGGAACCCAATTGCAGACCTATTATTGTGGCTATTAAGGTTGCCCAAAATATGCGTTTGGTTGTCATGGATTTTTTGGTTACAGCTTTATATATGTAAGGGTAGGCTATGTAACAGGTGAAAAATCCCAAGTTAAAAAGGTTGCAACCAAAGGCAAGCAAGCCTCCGTCGCCGAAAAACAACGCCTGTATAAGCAAAATTGAAGCCATGGTCAAGAATCCGGCGTGTGGGCCAAGGAGTATAGCCAACAAGATACCTCCGCCTATATGACCGCTGGAACCTGTGCCGGGGATTGTAAAATTTATCATTTGAGCCGCAAAAACAAAGGCTCCCATTACTCCCATAAGAGGAATTTTCTTCTCGTCAAGATCGGATTGCAATTTTTTGATTGAATAACCGGCAACCCCGGTAGATACCGTAAGCATGGTTCCGCCTACTGCCGCAGATATTAGTGCGTCTGCCATATGCATGGTAATCGCTCCTTTTGGATAGTTTTACATAACATGACAAAAACCCATGAAGATGCCTCAGCACCCTTCATGGGTTAATTTATCATATATAAAAAATGAGAAAATTACTTGTTTGCGAGCGATAGCCTTCATGGCTAACTTTGTTTGGATTATAACACAGTGAATAAAAAATGTCAATAATAAAAAGATTAATCCCATGCTTGGATTACAAAAAGCAAGCCTTCTTTAATGCAGACCTTTGCAATACTGCTTGTGAAAACATTGCTTACCCCAAATGAACTGCCTATTTTCAATTCAGCGTTTTTTAAGGGATAAAACAAATTCTCTGTTGTAACGCCCTTAACCGCTGTTGTCAGAGGTATAAGCGAAAGTATGTCGCCCTCTTTACCGCTAAGGCTTATGGGCTTGTCGATAAGGCGGATTATATTGTTTTCGTTTACAAGGCAGGCGTTAATTGATCGGTCTAGTGGAATTTTCAAAAGATGAGCGTTAGTTAAGGTATGGTCAAAGCGAGTACCCATACCGCCCATTATTATTATTTCCGAAGGATTTAGGTTTACAGCCTCAAGCAGTGCCAATTCCAAATCCGTGGCATCTTTTATGGGATTGTATTTTTTAATTTTGGTATCCTTGTATTTTTCCAAAACTCCGGGCGGACAGGAATCAAAATCGCCGACTATCAAATCAGGCTTAATATTCAACCTTTCCGCATGTTTCAGACCGCCGTCACAGCAAATTGCGTAGGAAATATTTTTTATTGAGTCATTTGTTCTTTGGTTTGGATTTACTGTTCCGTTGCCCAGTATCAATATTTTCATATAGCAAAAGGGAGAAATTGCTTTCTCCCTTGTCACCTCTTTCAATTTGTTGTATTAATTAAACAACCGACATCAATACGCAGTTTGGTTTTTTAATTCATTTGCAAAACTTACATAGCGACTATAACGTTGTGAGGAAATGCCATTGCCTATTTGTGCCTTTACGGAACAGTCCGGCTCGTTTAAGTGACTGCAATCTGTAAAACGGCAATCGTCCAAAAACGGGCGAAACTCGGGAAATAAACTTGGCAGTTTGTCCTTGGGAATATGGTCTGTGGTAAGGGAAGAAAAGCCCGGGGAATCCACAATATAGCTGTTTTCGAAAACTTCTATAATCTCGGCGTGGCGAGTGGTATGCTTCCCGCGGCTGATTTTTGCGGACAATTCACCGGTTTCCGCCGCTGTGTAAGGTAGCAGAGCGTTAACCAAGCTGGATTTCCCAACGCCGGAAGGTCCGGCAAAAACCGAAACCTTACCGGTTAGGCGAGATTTCAAATCCTCTATGCCGGTTCCTTCCATAGCGTTGGTGTAAATAACGTCATAGCCTATAGCTTTGTATTGCTCGGTTATAGCTTGAACTTCATGGGTTAATAAATCCGATTTATTTATACAAATCAAAATATCCGTTTCAACATCCTCCGCCAATATAAGCAGTCTGTCCAGCAGCTCCAAATTAATAGGTGGATTGCTTGGTGCGGTGACTATTATTGCTCGGTCTATGTTGGCAACCCGAGGACGAATAAGAGAGTTTTTTCGCTCCTGTATTTCGTGTACTGAGCCGGTCTTTTCGGATTCGTTTTGTATTTGGACGGTTACGTTGTCGCCTATAAGAGGCGTTAAGTTTTTCTTCCGAAAAACCCCTCTGGCACTGCATTTGTAAACGCCGTCGTCAGTGGCGACGTGATACAAGCCGCCTATTCCCTTAATAATACGGCCCTCAATCTTATTCATTTTGAGACTCCGTGAAATCAACTTCTTGGTCTGCCTGTAAGAAGGATTGCCCTTCATAAACGAAGTAGAATTCGTATCTCGCCTTGCCTTCACCGGTTACCGGTAAGTCAAATGGGAAACGATTGGTCTCTATTTCTTGGTTTAAGATAACCTTTTCGCCGGCATTGGTTATTTCAACAATTTTTAAGTGTACCTTATCCACGTCTTCAGGAACGTCAATATTAACGTGCAAGGGTTTTGTCACGGTTTTTGGCGTAGCTGTGGGACTTGGCGAAGGAGTAGCCGGAGGACCGGAACTGATTATAATTGTAACGGTTGAGTTAAGGTTAAGTTCAACACCTGCCTCGGGCATTTGTGAAATAATTGAGCCTTTTGGAACGGTTTCGCTCATACCTTCTTCACGACCCACAACCAAGCCGCTCTCTTGAATTAATTTAATAGCCTCGGCTTCCGTCAAATTTTTAACAGGGGGAACCTTTACGGTTTTGTTTTCGGGACCCTTGCTGACGGTAAGTCTGACAGAAGATTTTTTGCTGAGTTTTGTATCGGCTGAAGGCTCTTGGCTCATAATTATATTTTCCGGAATACTGTCGCTGGCAACAAACTCAACTTCCGGTATGGGATATCCTTCTTTTCGGAAGTCTGCCAAGGTATCGTTGTAATCTTTGTTTATAACCGAAGGAACAATATACATTCCGCTGCCGGCACTGATAACTACCAAAATTTCGTCGCCTTCAACAATTTCATCCGGCTCGTTGTAGTATAAAATGTAGCCTTCTTCGTATTCGTCGCTTTCTTCCTGTTGGGAAACTTTAAGGGTAATTCCCAATTTTTCAGCTTCTTCTTGGGCTTCGGTCAGTTTCATACCGGTAAGTTTGGGAAGCTTGATTTCCTTGGTTTCCGGTTTATCGCCCGAGCTGCCGCCCATGAAAAATATAGCCGACATTAAAATTATTATAGCTACAGCCGTTATTATTGCGTAAGTTATAATTTTGCGTTCCATACGCTTTTCAGATAAATCGTCCAAAGGCTCGGATTGCCTGAAGGGATTATTCCGTGGTCTTTGGGGCGTATTCATTCGCTCCGGATTATAATTCCTTTGAGGAGTGTTTTGCTTATCCTGATTGTAGGAACGCTGGGGAATATTTGCTTTGATTGTAGTGTTTGTGGGGGTATTTTCCTTTGAGTATTTAGCACGAAAATCTGCTAATTTCGGGTCGTAGGAAATTTTCTTGGTATGGGCCTCCAACAATTCATGCTCTACAACAAAACCTCCGGTTGAGTCTGTCAAGGCTCGTTTTAAATCGGTGCAAAGCTCATTTGCATTTTGATAACGCTTTGTGGAAACCTTGTCCGTGGCTTTATTTATAATTTTGATAATACTGTCGCTGATATGAGGGTTAAATTGCCGTATGTCCGGCAAGGGGTCATTAAGGTGCATTAGGGCAACGGTAATGGCTTCTTCCGCATCAAAGGGCAGACGTCCGGTTGCCATTTCGTACATTACTATACCCAGAGAGTAAATATCGGATTTGTAATCTACAAAACCGCCTCTTGCCTGCTCCGGTGAAAAATAATGTACGGAACCCATAACATTGGTTGCGGCGGTCATGGTTTTGCTGCCGGTGGCACGGGCTATACCAAAGTCCGTTACCTTGACTATTCCGCCGGAAGTAACAAGAATATTTTGGGGTTTAATATCCCTGTGTATGACATTGTTTGAGTGTGCGTGGTCTATGGCGTTTGCAATTTGGATGGCAACACCAAGCATTTGCTCGTTTTCGAAAGGGGCACGTTTTTTGATTAAATCTTTAAGCGTGAACCCATCTATATATTCCATAACGATAAAATGCACGGGGCCGTCCTGACCTACATCAAATACGGATACTATGTTTTGATTGTTAAGGCTTGCCGCCGCTCGGGCTTCCACGCTGAATCTGGTAATAAATTCCTCGTCCTCAACAAACTCTTCTCGCATAACTTTAAGCGTTACATATCTGTCCAGTTTTCTGTCTCTGGCTCGATAGACTATTGCCATGCCACCTATACCGATTTGCTCGATAACTTCATATCTCCCCACAACTATTTGGCCGGGGTTTAGGTGCATCAGCTCGCCTCCTTTGTTGCTTTAAACTTTTGGTAAAGTAAAGAAAAGCAAGTAAGATTCAAAAGTTTAATACAAATAAAATTAATGGAGTCGATGAAATAAAATTGCATCGAACTTTTTATCATATATTTCTTTTAAGCTTGATAGACGGTTTTTGTGATAGATTATGTTATGCATAATCTTTATTTTTTGCAATCAATTTATTACAATTACCGAGGAATTATCAAAACCGCCAAGACTGTTGGCTTTGTCAATGAGAGCATCTGCCTTGACCGACAGGTCATTGGGTTCTGTGAGTATTGCCAAGATGTCCCGGTCTTCCATCATGCCGGTTATACCGTCGGAGCAGATTAAAATATGGTCATTGGGCTTAACGTCAAATATTAAGGCATCGGCCAAAACCGGGGATGTCATTCCCAAAACACGGGTAATTTTGTTGCGTTCGGGGTGATACTTTGCCTCTTCGGCTGTAATTTTTCCTGCCTTGACCAATTCGTAAACATAGCTGTGGTCAGCGGTTTTTTGTTCGATTTTTCCGTTTCTTATGAGGTAAACCCTGCTGTCGCCAATATGACCTACATAGGCTTTGTTGTCCTTTACTACAGCAACGGTAAAGGTGGTGCCCATACCATGGCAGGAAGGGTCGTTGCTTGCGATTTCTATGACGGAGTCGTTGGAGTATGTTATGGCGGAAATTATAAAATCCAGCAATTCTCCGGAATTTGATTCCGCTTCTTTTGCGTATTTGCAGAAGTATTCTATGGATTTACTGCTGGCAACCTCTCCGGCCTTATGACCACCCATACCGTCAGCGACAATGTAAAGATTTGGCAAACATCCCACGGCTTCATTGCTTACGAATATAGAGTCCTCGTTATTATTACGTGCAAGTCCTACGTGCGTTTTTCCAATACCTTGCATATTATCACCTGTTCTTTTTCGAAAGATGTCTATTGATTTTCATTCATGAATTTATTGCGTAGCTGTCCGCAAGCGGCTTCAATATCGGTGCCGAGGCTTCTGCGGAAAGTTGCTTCTATGCCGTAAGATTTTAAAACATTGGCAAATTGGGAAGCCGTTTCATAGGATGAAGCCCTGTATTTATTGTTTTCTACGGAATTTATTGGTATAAGATTAACGTGACAAAGGGAATGCCTCAGCTTAGACCCAAGTTCTTTTGCACATTCTTCCGCGTCGTTTAACCCCGCAATTAATATATATTCATAGGTAATGCGGCGTTTGGTTTTGGTGCTGTAATATTTACAGGCTTCGATCAGTTCTTCCATAGTATAACGTTTAGCCACGGGCATAATTTGTTTGCGGATTTTATCGTTGGGAGCATGGAGAGAAACCGCCAGATTCACTTGAAGATTCATAGCGGTAAAGTCCAATATTCCTTCTATTATTCCACAAGTAGAGACAGTTATGTGGCGTTGACCTATCTCCAAGCCTTCTTTGGAATTGATTATGTTTATAAACTTAATCAGATTATCGAAATTTTCAAAGGGTTCGCCGGTTCCCATAACCACTATATTGGAAACCCGTTGACCGGATTCTTTTTGGATTTCATAAACCTGAGCAAGCATTTCGCCGGCAGTTAGGTTTCTTTCCAAACCGCCGTGAGTTGAAGCACAAAAGGTACAACCCATCTTACAGCCGGCTTGGGACGAAATGCAAACCGAATTGCCGTATTCGTAACGCATTAAAACACTCTCTATTATAGAGCCTTTTTCTGTTTGAAACAAGTATTTTTTGGTACCGTCTTTTGATTGGAGACTTTTTAAAATTTTGGTTTTGGGAATAGAGGCTTCTTCTTTTAATTTTTCTCTCAGAGCCTTTGAAAGGTCTGTCATTTGGTCTAAATCGGTAACAAGCTTTTGATTCAGCCATGAAAAGATTTGCTTGGCACGAAAGGACTTCTCGCCCAGCTTTTCAATAGCTTCGGTCATTTCCTCAAGGGTTAATGAGGTTAGGTCAATTTTATTCATAGTTACTCCTTAATCGTTTACGATTTCTTTAACAATGCTATATAGAATCCGTCCCAACCGGGTTGAGGTAGGATTTGTCGTTGGGTTATGAGCCCAAAGGTCGGGTTTTCTTCTAAGAAGGCGGAAATGTTGTTTTCGTTTTCCAAGACGGAAACGGTACAGGTGCTGTAACACAGATAACCGCCGGGTTTTACGTATTTTGCGGCATTGGATAGGATTTTTCTTTGTATTTCAACCAATTGGTTAATTTGGTTTATATCTTTGTTGTATCTTATATCGGGCTTTTTGCTTAACAAACCCAGCCCGGAGCAGGGAACGTCCGCAAGGACTTTGTCGTAGGCTTCTTTATAATTTTCATTATAAATACAAGCGTCTTGTAGGTCCGGGGTTATGCAGGAAAGGTTAAGTCGTTCTTTGCCTTGTTTAATAAGCTCGATTTTATGGGGAAAAATATCGTTTGATTGAATACTGCCCTTATCTTGCATTAAATATGCCATATAAAAAGATTTTCCGCCGGGAGCCGAACAGAGATCGAGAACAGTTTCGCCGGGTTGGGGAGACAAAACTTCACAAGCAGTCATAGCACTTTGGTCCATAACGTGAAAAAGTCCCGCTTGAAAGGCTTGGCTTTGGGACAAATCCTTGGTTTTGCTTATGAAGATAAGATTGGAGTTTTCCGATAATTCGGTTTGTATGCCTTCCGAATGTAGCATAGTTTGCAGTTCTTTGGCGGTAGTTTTGATTGAGTTGATACATATGCAAAGTTTGGGGTTTTCGTTGCTTGCTTTGCAGAGGTTTTCCAAGGTTTCAAAGTCGTAATTTTCGGACCAGTATTTAATTATGTTTTCCGGAAAGGAATATTTGGTGCATAAATAGTCTGTGGGGTTTTGGAGCTTGTCCGGGAGAGATATTTTGTCCTTGGAGCGAGCAAGGGTACGAAGGACACCGTTAACAAAGCCGCTTAAATTGCCGAAACCACGTTTTTTTGCCAGGTTGACCGCTTCGTTACAGGCGGCGGAGTCCGGCACACGCATAAAAATAATCTGATAAGCACCGGTACGGAGAAGGTTCAAAATAAAGGGTTTCATTTTGTTTGTTTTGGTATTGGAAAAGGTATTTATAGCGTAGTCCAGATAAATAAGGTTTCTGATACAGCCGTTTACCAGCTCGGTAATAAAGGCTTTTTGCATAGGTTCCAGTTCACCGTGAGCCGAAAGGGTTTTACGGAGGCTGATGGAGTTATAGGCGTTTTTAGTAAATATTTCAGACAGTATATTTATAGCGATTTCTCTTTGGTTGATTACTAACACCACGTTTCTGTAAAAGATAAAACCTTGGGGAAAACTTTTTCTGAAGAAAAAGTCTTCCCCAAACCCCTTTCAAAAAAACTTTAATATAAATAGCCTTAATTATCGGCTTTTCAGGAAAGAGGGATTGGGGTTTTTATTGCTCTTGTTGGTGCAAAAGTCGGTTTCTTGCGTCGGTTTTAAATTGGTTGGTGTAGAGGTTGTAGTAGTGACCCTTTTTCTTGATTAGGGCTTTATGGTTGCCTTCTTCTATAACTACGCCGTTTTCTATGACCAAGATACGGTCGCAGGCACGAATTGTAGAAAGTCTGTGGGCTATAATGAAGCAGGTTCTGCCTTTTACGGCCTCGTTAATGGCGGATTGGATAATTTGCTCTGTGTGGGTATCTATGGAAGCTGTGGCTTCGTCCAG
>CAYXWM010000021.1:0-39507 GCA_964468805.1 uncultured Defluviitaleaceae bacterium | reverse complement strand
GAGGCGACTAAGGATATAATGCATGGGGTTAAGGAGTTTTAAGGGAAGAAATAGAGTGATGAATGATGGTATATTGAAGGAATCAGAAGAAGAAGCCGATTAGTTGGTTTCTTTTTTTGTGAAGTTACGTTTCATGCTGTTTCAAAAAATAACTATAAATTATCGACAAACAATTATGTTTCATGTTATTATATTCTATTATATATTATAATGTATTAGGTGAACCAAGACAATTTAATTAGTTATACTTACCCATGAGCCGCAAAATAACTTAGGAGAAAATTACTTATTGGATTAGTAGACTATTCTCAATCATTCCAAGTATCATCTTAATAGATTTAAATTAGGGAGATAGATAATATGATCAAGACTATTTACTTGAAATCCGGTTTCAGTTTGTTTTCTTAGGGCAAAAAAATCAGTTTATATATTAAAATTGAAATACAAAAATCAGCCGAATAAATGACAAATGGTTCCATCACAAAGGAAGAATTCAACCATAAAAGGAGCAGCTTCTAGGATCTTAATCTCTACATATGAACAACTTTATAATATTAAACATATGCTATAGTGACTTAATTTAAACTAACAAAATTAAATCGGAATTTTCGCGGATTTTATATGTGCTAATTTCCATTTATATTTAGGATTTTTCGTTCAATTTCTGTAACAAGTTTCAAATTATAGCAATAATGTTAAGTTAGCTAATGATTATTACCGGACTGATAATGTGAGGTTTTCTCACTATCAATTAACAAATATAGCCATAACTATCTAGAAAAAGAGAATTCTAAATGTTAGATTTATTAAGCTCTAGGGATTCGTTATTTTGGAGGTTTATATGAATTGGGAAACCTTATCACCTATATTAATTAGCGTGGGTGTAATTTCTGCTACAATAGCAGCAATAGCAAATGTATTTGTATCAATTATAAATAATCGGCGTCTAAAGCTATTAGAAAAGTATAGAAGAGAAAACGAAATAGAAAAGTATCGTTACATACAGATACATGATATGCTTGTTCATTGGGATAAATACTCTGAAATTAGAGATGAGGACAGAAGTATAGCGCAAGTTATTATTGACCGAGCGGTTGATGGTTGCACCGATAATGAGAAAAGATATCGAATAGTGCGCCCGTTGTTAGACCAAACGTATATTAACTTGTTGGATGAACTTCAAAAAGAAATGAAAGAGGCATTTCAATATCTTATAACCGCTGGGCTTGCTAACTCAGGAAAGAAAGAAGAATCGAATGCTATTGCACAATTAAAGATAATAGTTGATAAATTTGAAAATGCTTTAGTTGAATATATGCATAAACAACTTCTAAACATACTTTTAAATAATATGCAGCAGTGTTAATGATGAGAGTTGTAAAAATATTAAAGACCTGTATTCAGTTTATGAGTTATACTATAATTCAAATATTCATTCATGACTATTTTTACACTATTTTGAGTTGCCCATTATTTTCACAGTCTCTTTTTGATTTTAATTAGTGGAGCTTCCAACCAACCCTTCCAAAAAAGGCTCATACATCATAATCCCCGAATTTTCCACAACCAAGTATTCTTCTATCAGTGTATTATTTAAATCAAATATCTGCCGGTACAATTCGTTATGGCGGCTGTAGCCGCCCCAATATTCGCTTTTCATATAATGATTTTTTTCGAGTACACTGTATTTGTATTCAGGGGCTTTGTTTGAACGCCATTCTCCTTCGAGAAATTCATCATCCAAATTGAGAATAAGTTGGAATTCGTGGTTTGTGTCGTTGCGGAGCATTAAGTCCCTATGGGGGTAAAAGCAAGTTGCTCCGCTGCCGAAGGGTTGGGTTCTGTTTGAGTCGGGAAAAACATCATATCCGTGGCGGTGACGTTCAATTACCGTCAGAGGGGTATGCAGAGCCGCCCAAAATATTAAATTGGTCAATTGGCAAAGCCCGCCGCCTATTCCGGCTGTAAAGGTGCCGCTATTTAATACCATGCCATCAACGTAACCTTTTCGTTTGGTTGGCTTACCTACCGACTTCCAAAAGCTGAAAGTCTCACCGGGGCGGATGATTATGCCGTTTATTTTTTGCAGGGCTATTTTGAGGTTTATAATTTTATTGTATTGATACCACATATCAACATCTTTTAGTTTTCGTAATAAGGGAGTTTTGTGTGAAAAACATACAAATGGCATTTTATGTAAGTCAATTACATAAGCAAATTGCCTGCTCATTTTTATCCATAGCAGTTTTCTTAATAAGCCATAATATATAACTCCGATTTTTAATCTTAATTTTGAGCGATGTAAGGGTTTTTTCATATAACCACGACTTATCATCTTACTCACCTGCCTAAAGGTTAAAATTAATTATCAACCTTCTTCTTGTTGAAAGCTGAAGGTACAAGTCTATATGCTTCTTTATTATCCGGTTTGGTAATATACCTTGTTGCTATGCGTTCTCCGCAATTAGGGCAGAACAAAGCACCGTGATAAAGCGAAAAGTCAATTGTACCTTCAATAATTCTTTCATTATACATTTTTACAAAGTTACTCTCGCCAACCTTCCGGTATTTTGCTATAAAGCATTTACAAAAAGCACAGCTAACCTCTAAAATATGGCTGCCTCTGATTTTCTTACAATTGGGGTTTTTATAGACTTTCATTTGCCACTCCTAAATTTATGATGCTAAAGCTGCCGCATCTCAAGGACTGCCTATCGGTCACCGTTGGGCGGTACAAAAAAGTACCACATGACGCCAAATTTATCAAACACCACTCCTGCACAGGGGCTGTAAAATGTTTCGGCTAACTCCATGCCCACACGTCCTTCTCCGGATAAAACAGCAAAGGCATGTTTAACCTCTTCAATACCTGTTTCAACAGCAATGCTTATTCGTTCCGATTCAGGGTCATTTAGCGTTTGGTTAGGACCGCAATCGGAAAGTCTTATGAAATCATCACCCAATTTTAATGTAGCCTGCATGATTTTATTTTTGAAATCATCGGGAATTTGATCGGTTAGATTACCGGGCAAGTCCGAAAGTCGCATAAGTTGGAGCACATCTGTTTTGAATGCACGTTTATACAGATTTATTGCCTCCTCACAGGTTCCGTTAAAGGTTAGATACGGTCTGATTTTCATAGTTATATTCCTCCGTTTCTTTTTTTCGTCTTTGGTTTAATTAAATCATAGCTGTGGTTTATCATATAAAAAAGCTCCTCTTCCGAAACGTCACCTTCAACATAAACTGTATTCCAATGCCTTTTGTTCATATGGTATCCCGGAGTGACACTCTTATAAATACTCCGAAAGAAGTCTGCTTGAACCGGATCGCATTTTAGGATTATAATCAGCTTTTCATCCATGAAATCAATAATCGCAAACATCTTATTATTGCCACTGTGTTTGACAACGGCTGTGGTTTCGTCAAAAGGATAATCTTCATAAGCCGCCGGAAAGGTCAAGCAATAATCTATCAGTTCTCTTTTTGTCATATTAAATTCCTCTTATATGAATTTGTTGTACATATAATTTTCAGTTAACATTATACCATAATCTGTTCATAAAATCTATTTTAAGCATATAAAGGGCAAGGAATTACTAAGACAGAATAAAAAAATTACCGAGTAGAGACAAATAAGACGAAAGATGATAAATAAAAATTGTCTTATAGTAGATAAAAAAGAGGATTTGCGATGCAAATCCTCTTTTTGAGCAAATGAAAATGGTGAGTAACCATATAAAGTATTAATAATACACAATAACAATTTGACGGGTAGAATTTATCCAATCTACAGCACAACCCAAGTTTTCAGCTGAAAAACGAATGGGTACATATGTCCTGTCGTTAACAGATTCCAGTGCAACGTCCATTTCCTTTGAGCTTCCGGTTACGCTCAGTTTTTTACTGTTAAGATACATTACCACGTTTTTAGAGTTGTTGGTCAGCTCTATCCTCTTTGAGTAACTGTCCCAATAAAAATTGCTTTACTATACAAATTAAGCCGTACTATGATGGGCTTTTGGGCTGTCTCATAAACTTTTTATCTCTTGATTTTACTATCTTCTTAACAATTAGTTGTTACATAATTTTTCCATGGTCTACCTTGTTTTCGTGGCAGAATACCATACTTCATCATTCTTTCCTTATTTCATTCCGGCTCGAAAAGATTTTTAATTATCGTCTTGTTTTCAAACCCAAAGTGCTCGAAATTTCTCGTTGCGTTTTGTCTGTTCTACCATATTTTTTACTTGTTCGATTATGGTTTTACCGAAGTGTTTCAAACCCTTTTTTTCCTGCCATTAAAATACCTCCTATTATAGTTTTATTCTATAATAGGAGGTGGTTTTATTTCAATGTCCGTTTTTTGGTGTTCAGTTCAACAATGTTCAAGAGTGTTTTAAAGATAATTATAATGGGAAGTTCGTGTTATGATATACCGGGAGGTTAGTCTATTGCTATGGACCATTTGCCTTCTGCACTAATTTCTAAAACCACAGGATTGTCTCTTAGCTTTACTGTTCCGCTATAAGCATCGGTTGTGTTTACCAATAAATCAGTACTGTTACCGTAAGCTTTTACAGCGAAATGACGTGATGCTTGATTACCGATTATATTAGCAATTTTGGAATTGCCTTTAATAATTAAAACATCATCTCCGGTACCTTCAATCGATTCTCCTGAAGAAATGATTTTACATGAAAGGACAGAACGCACTTCGATTGACCATTTACCTGATGCTGAAATTTCAAAAGAAGTGGTATTTCCTTTAGAGTCTAAAGATAGACCCGAATATGCATCTGTTGTATTAACAAATAGACCTGTTGAGTTATCATTAGCATCGTAACCTTTAACCGCAAAATGCCTACCTGCAGAATTGCCCGTTATGTAGAAAACTGCAAAATCAAATGGGTTTTCAATCTGGATCACGGAGTCCCCGGTACCTTCGTATTTTATAGGTTCCGGTTCCGGAGTCGGTTCAGGAGTTGGCTCAGGAGTAGGTTCCGGTGTCGGTTCGGGTGTCGGCTCCGGTGTTGGTTCCGGTGTTCGTTCTACTTGGTTTTGGATAGATGGGGTGGGTTGCACGGGCTCTTGGCTGTCGCTACATGCAACAAGCTGTAAAACTAAAACCAATGACAATGCGATAAGTAATTTTTTGTACATTTTGTGAGCTCCTTTATTTAATATTATAATTGCATTTTAAATGAGATAAATAAATAATCTTGGTTCTTTAACTTCCCATAATTGCTGTTAAGGATATTTGGAAATTTACTTTATTACCAAATACCAATTTATTATCTTGTCGATTATAACATATAAAAATCCAATATTCTACAATTTTTTATATGATATTTAAAGAAATTCAGTGAAATTTGTAGTATACCTTTTATGCTAAAAGCATAGGAGTTTATTATAAATAATTCTTTACTTGCATTTTGTTTCAGATTTCTAAAATAGTGCCTTAAAAGACATGGGTAAAGTCTTGAATGAATATGCTCACTTTGAAAAATTAACCCATGAAACCGTAAACGATTTTGTAGATTATATAGAAGTGGGAAAACAACGGAATTAAAAAATTAAAAATGTACTTAAAGCTCTTTCTGCCAATGCTGAATGGACTCAAACTCCTCTTTTTGTACCTGTCTGTATATATCGGGTAAATACTTTACAATAGAAAAGTTTCGTTGAATACATTTTTCTTCCTGCAACTGACCGCCTATTTTCTTAATTTTTTTCTTCCATAATTCATTTTTTCGGTAATACTGATTATCGAACCCAATGAATTCATGCGCTCTTTCTTCAATGTGAAATTTATAAGGCAACTCCTCACTTATGCGAAGATCACCGTTTAGACACTTATCGTCCAACCAAAAAAGAAGTTGAAAAGTATGATTCGTATCGTTTCTAAACTGATAATCAATATAGTTATAAAACAAAGATGCACCGCACCCAAAGGGTACAACGCGTCCACTGTCGGGAAAAGGATCAAAACTATGATGATGCCTTTCTGTTATGGTAAGCGGGCTGTGCAAACATAACCAGTGTATCAGGTTGGCAATTTGACAGATACCACCACCTACACCGGCTATTGCACAACCATTAGACAGCATCATACCATCTAAATATCCCTTAGATTTAATTGGGCATCCAACGAGATAGAAAAACGAAAATGTTTCACCCGGTCTTACCAGTATCCCATTTAATTTTTTAATAGAAATCTTAATATTGGTTACTTTATTATGCTGAAGCTGTAAATCCGCATCTCCAAGCTTTCTTATTAATACAGATTGATGTTTATAAACTCTATATGGCAAAATTTCATTTGAAATCATTCCTGCATACTTGTTTCTATTAATTATCCGGTGAAGGTGTCTTAATAAACGTCTATAAAATACCACAGCTTTATATAAAAATTTATTATAACTTGAAAGTGGTCTTTTCAAAATGCCCTCCTTATTGATTATGGTGAGATGAATATTATTGGTTTTAGGGATAATCAGAAAACTGACTTTATTACAAAAGAAAACTTATTATTTTGTCATTATAGCACATAAAATTCAGCATTCTATAATTCTTTGTTTGATTTTTTAAGGCGTACAACAAATTTACAGTATGCTTTTTATGCAAAATACAGAGAAGCTTATAAATAAAAATTACGCTTTACTTAATTTTATTTCATGATACCCTTGAAATAATTTTTGTATCTTTGGGGGTTATTTATAGAAGTGGGTGAGAACCGGGAAAACAACGAACAAATCATTCGAATCCATCGGTTATTCTAAGTAAGGTATTTATCATTGTATTAATACATTATTACTTAAAAAATTTAAGGACAAGTCTTGCATTGTTTCCAATACAGTAACATGGGTCCCGTGACCGTTATCGTCATATGGCTCCGGTACACCGTTGACCATATCTTTAAAAGCAACGATTCGATTTCTGGGTTGGGTCAGATCTGGGACCGGAGAAACCCCTGTATCCAGCACGGCTATGCTTACTCCTCGTCCGCAATATCCCAAACTCTGAACCTTTTCCGCACATACGATTTTTCTTGCGGAGTTCATTTGGGCGGTTATAAAGGTGCTTTGGTAAATACCTTCTATGCCATCGATGCCCCTGAGTTTTTCAACATCCGACTCGGAAATGGAAACCACATAAGAATTTATAATCGGCAGACGATATTTTACGGAACAAACGCTGCTGATTTTTTTTTCTCTTTCTTCGTTCATTGTACATTCCACAATTAGCAATAGGTCTTCCACTGTACCACTCCTTACAAGTTATATTTCGGGTCTGTAATGAGTAAAGTCCGACCGGTTTATACTTAATTACTGGTTAAGAAGTAACAAAGGCGTATATTCGTAGTGGTGAGCCACCGGTGTTTTATTCATAAAAAAACACAAGAGCGAAACGTTTACGAAGAATAGCTTTTGTTACTATTCCTATGCAATTAAGTACAACAGCCGGTCTTTCTTTGGTTAAATTAATACGGATTCCGGTCAAAAGTTAACTTTCGGGACTTTTAATAAAGGCGGGAAAATGCTGTGGACAATGATGATTATTAAGCGTACAATGAGATTAAATATCGGTAATATATCCTATTAACCTTAGTCCATATCGTTGACAAAATCTGTTATTCCGGTTACAATTACTTAAACAAAACCTTAAAAACAAACCTTAAATTTAACCCTTTCACAGAAAAAAATTTATGAGTTTTGGGCTAAGACAACTTTTTTTCTTACATTCAACAAAATTATCCGATACATAAAGATTTTTATTAAACAGCAGAGGAATATAACTATGACAGAGTTAAGACAAAAATATGAAGCACTAAAAGAAATTTTAAAGAGTTACAAAAAAACAGCCGTTGCTTTTTCCGGAGGGTTGGACTCCACTTTTTTATTAAAGGCGGCATGTGATATACCCGGTTCGGATGTTTTGGCTGTAACCGTAAACTCTCCTTTTAATCCCTGTAAGGAACTGGCGTCGGCAGTGGAGTTTACCGTTGACAACAAAATTAATCATAAAGTGGTAGATTTTGACCCATTTGAGATAGAAGAATTAAGAAACAATCCTATAAATCGTTGCTATATTTGCAAAAAAGCAATATTTCAAAATCTTGTTGAAATAGCTCAGGACAGAGTTATTATCGAAGGTTCAAACGCTGACGACGACAAAGACTTTCGTCCCGGAAAGGCGGCTTTGGAAGAACTGAAAATCAAAAGCCCTCTAAAAGAAGCCGGGCTGACAAAGGCGGAAATCAGCCTGCTGTCAAAAGAATTAGACTTGCCCACATGGAAAAAACCGCCCTTGGCTTGTTTGGCAACCCGTTTTCCCTATGACAATCCGCTTACCCGTGAAGATTTACAACGAGTGGAAAAAGCTGAACAATTCTTGATGGAAAGCGGTTTTAACCAAGTGCGTTTAAGAGACCACGGAAACATAGCCAGAATAGAAATCCCTGAATCCGATTTCCATAGACTTTTGGAAAAGAACACAAGAGACAAAATCAATTCATATCTGAAAGACCTGGGTTACAACTTCATAACCTTAGACTTAATGGGATACAGAACCGGAAGTATGATAGTCAAAAAGTAATCCCAAAAGCCAATCTATTTTTTTACAGGGAACGGTGTAGACTATGGATTTAATAGCTATAGAGGATTTGGAATACCCCCAACCCAAATTGAAAACCGATGTAGAATCGTTGTCGGTCAAAACCAACAATGTCTACACCGGTTATATCAATATATCAAACGAAGGCGGAGGTATGCTTTCGGGAAACATTTTCGCAAACAAACAATTCCTTCAAATTACACCGTCTCAATTTAACTCAAATACAGTAAAAGCAAGTTATACCATAAATCCTTCAAATATAAGCCGTCTCACCAATACGGAAATAATTATTTCATCCAACGGCGGCGAAAAAATCATCCCGGTAACCATCAGAAAAATTTCTCCCTCATTGGAAACGCCCCATGGGAATTTTCTTTGGAGTTTTGCAGACTTTGCAAGATATGCTCAAGGCAACTCACAATCAGCCGGGGATTTATTTTGCCGAGAGAATTTCAGAATGTGGCTGCAAAATCTGAATTTTAGGTACACAGAAATTTACGATGATTTAATTAAGGATAAAAACAAAGAACGTGCCTTGGAAAACTTTCTGCTTCTGAATCTCCAAAAAAAGCCCGTAAAACTAAGCACCGAAAAGAAAGAAATAATCCACGACCTAAATTGTTGGGAAAATAAGGTCATAAGCGGAGAAGCGGAAATATCCGTAAACCAACCGGGATATATAGATGAGCCAATTATAACTCATGCCCCCTGGCTGTCCACTCCAATATCTTCCCTTACATCCCAAAAGTTTGATGCCTATAACAAGGCAAAAATCAAATACTTTATTGAAACCGACCAAATCAAAAGATTCGCCGCAGGAAATTTACAAATAGGCAAGGATGTTTCCGTGAGAATCATTGCTATTCGCAAACCTGCCTTGGAAGTGAAAGTTTCCAAAGAGGTCTTTACCTACGACGACGAGGGCTACCTAACCGTATCCAACAAAAACCGGTCCGGAGTAGTCATAGAAGTCATAGCTAAAGACGGTTTCGTAAAATTCGAACAGCGAAAATATCTGACAGATATTTATGCTGAAATCCCTTTCAGGATAAAATATTTTAATTTAGGGCAATTCATGTTAGTAAAACGTCCGGTTTTAATGACGGATATAACGGTTAGAGCAGGAAATTTCGAAAAAAAAATAACCTTGACCGTGCGGGAGTAAGTTATGGTTGAAAATATCCATATTCGAGAAAATGAATTAAGTTCAAACAGAATATTGGCGTCTGCCTTGCGTGATTGGCAGCGTTATGTCTTCACTGAGGATCCCGGTTTTCTTGATCGTTCCTTAAAAACTTTGGCTTCGTCCCAAGAAAAAAAGGTGGAGACGGATTTATGCAGAATTTTTCTGCTTATGGAAAACAACCAAACCAAACTTGCCGCAAGCAAGTCGGAAAATCTAGCCGCAGGCAGAACTTACTTTAAAAATACCCGTCACAAGGTTTACGCAACCCTTACTTTTTTATTGGGATTAACCGAAATAAGGCGAAAGAACTTACGTAACTACGAAAAGCACGCCAAAGCCCTTTTGGAATTGACAGAAACCGATGATTGCTACCTTTATCACTTATATTACGGTGCTTTAAGGCTTCAAAGTTTGCACCTTAAAGAAGCCGGAACACATTTTATGCTTGCTTACCAATTAGGTTGCCGTTCGGTTTTGTTTTACGGTTGTCTAAAGGATTTCTTTGAAAAAGTAGTGGATATAAGCCATCGTCTGCCCTTGTTCCGGGTATATTTAAAATGGGGACTGGCTCATAAAGTGAATTTGGAACCGGCCGCCTTGAGGCATCGCTATTCTTTGCTTTCCGACGAATTTGAACGCTCAGGATTAACATATCAACTGTACAGAGCCTATCCTTGGAGTTGGTTGCTTCAAAATATTTGTGAAGGAATTATTTCTTCCGGGGATTATTCATACCGCTCCTACTCTTTCTGCTTGGAATTGGAGCAAAGACAGCTTTCGATAGAAGGTTTGCACAGATATTTACTTATGGGAGCCTTTATGAACGGGCTGGAAAAAGTCAGCCGTTACAGCATAAAAAAGACCCTTGAACATGACGAAATCGAAGAAGAATTAAAACTCTACGCCTATCATCTTCTCCTTATAAATAAAAAAAACAAAGAATTTATCAGAGAAAAAAAAGAAGAAATTATTAAATTGGGAACAGAAGCCCTGCAAAACAACCGCACAGGGCGATATGTAAACAGTATTTATAAATATTTAACAGAGAAAGCAAAAAAAGAAATTACAAAAGAGCAGTATTTTAAAGCCTTAACATATCTTAAAAACGATGTTTTATCCTATGAAATAAGACCCGCAAGCAACAAAAACATGAATATTTGGATAATCGAAGAAGAAACCCACAGCATCCAAAAATATGAATATAAAGGCAACCCTTTAAAAATAAAATCCATAACCTATCCCTTAAAATATGTATGCCGTTTGGAAGAAAACGGAATGATTATAAAAGAAAAGCTCTGCTTTAAAAAACTCGTGGAGCAACAAGGTATAAATCTATATATTCGCCTACTTGAACTTGAAAATGAAAACAAGGATTTAACTATAGCGATTGTCAATGAATTACTTTCCGAGCAAAGCTCCGGAGACAGGGCGGTAGAATATTTTAAACAAGCCTTGCTGTTGCCCAATATATCTCGGAACTTCAAAACCAAACTCTACCTTGCCTTGGGCAATATTTTGTATATACAAGGTCAGCACAAATCGGCTTTGGAATATTTCAGCTTGGCAGACGACAACAATCTGAACCACAGTTATACCGAACATATGCTTGAATCCTATATGGAAGCCGAGGAATTTCGCTCTGCCGTAAATATTATCAACAATAAAACTGAATTTATCTCCGACAATTTGCTTTATCAATGCGTCCGACGACTTTGCTTACACGATCATTTTCAGCCGCTTTTGGCTGACAGAGCCTATGAATTGCTTCTAAAATCAATGTACGACAGAAGATTTGTAAGTACCGTAATCAAGTATTATCAAGGAAGCCAAAGAGATTGGCAGTTGCTTAGCATGACCTTGGACCAAATCTTTGAGCCTGATTACCAAATCGACAGGAATATTTTAAGCAACAGCATACGCCTTCACAAACCGGACGAATACAGCCAACTTCTCTTTGAAAAAATTAATGAATACTATCCGGATGATGAAATAGTAGGTCAATTTGCTTATTATTTAATATATGAAATAACGGTAAACAATACCCCTTTAACTCCGGGAGCCTTATCCGTACTGGAAGAAATGTTTTCCCGGTATAAAAACAGCCTTACGGCATATGCATTAAGCGTTTATTATTTAACCAACAATATTAAAACAGACATATCCCAAGAAATAACCGAATATACTCTCAATCTTGTAAAAGAAAAGGGCTTTTATTTCCCGGCGTTCAAAAAAATTTCCGACCCCTATACTCAACGTTTTCAACCCTTTATTTACAGAAACTTACCAAACAAAGACGTTTTCCTTCATTATAATATAAAAGGCAAAAGCAACCACTCCGGCAAAAAGTATATGAAATACTTTGGTTTCGGCATATACCTGGCACAAGCGGAATGTTTCTATGCCGATGAAATTTCCTACTTTTTCTCTGAAGATAATAGGAAAACAGAAATACAGACCGTCAAAAATACAAAAGGCTCTGTCAGAAAAGCCGAGGAAGAATACCATAAAATCAACAACGCAAATATCTATCAACAAATCTTAAATTATGACCGAGCCGAGGAAGAACTGGACGACCTTTTAAAAGAAAAACCGGAACCCGGCGGAGTTTTGTTATAAAATTATAATCAATGTATTCAAGGTTCTGTTTTTTATATACACAGAAGTTGTTTAAAATACAACAGGAGGAATATATGGGAACTTTAGGAATGGATTTGGAAAAAGGACTTTTTTTGGGCATAGACTTTGGCACAACCAACTGCGTTGTAAGTGTTTTTAACTTCACCGGCGGCGAAGCCATAACCATACCCATAGACGGCAGTAACATTTTTCCCACTGCCGTTCAATTTGAAACAGACCCCGACGATGAAAACAAACTAACAAGAATCTTCGGCTTACAAGCTAAAGAAGCCGCCGTTATCTTTCCGGAAAGCACTGTGCTTTCTGTTAAGCGTTGTTTCGGTGAGGTTGATAAGCTGAAAATAGTCGTTGATAACAAAGAATATTTATTCACTCCGGAACAAATCGCCGGAGAAATTTTGGCGTATTTAAAACAAAAAGCCGATGAATATGTACAAGAGGAATTAAATATCGCCGGTGAGTTTTCGGGCTGCGTAATTACTGTTCCCGCCAATTCCACGGACAAACAGAAGAAGTGCACCAAACAGGCGGCTATTCTAGCCGGTTTTGATGAGGATAACGTTTACTTGCGTCTGGAGCCTGCTGCTGCGGCAATAAGTTATGCCGTAAACGAAACCCGAGATAAAACCGTCTTGGTCTATGACTTTGGCGGCGGTACATTTGATGCCTGTATCTTGGGTATAAAATCTGACGGCGGTGAACCGCAAATTTCTATACTCAGTACTTACGGAGACAATAACCTCGGCGGAAACGACATAGACAAGCAGGTTACAGATATTATATACGAAGAATTTAAAAAACTTACCGATAATACAATAGACTTATTTGACGAAAACGCAGACGACGGCGTATCCAAACGTCATAAAAAAGTAGCTCAAGTACGCCTTGCCCAAGTGGCAAACCAAGCAAAAGAACGTCTTTCCCAAGCCAAATGCACCAAGATTACCCTGGCTCCCTTTATTCAAGAACCGAAAATAGTAAATATCAACATGGAATTGACTCGTGAAGATTTTATTAATCATAAACGGGTAAACCAACTAAATGACAGCCCAAAAACATTCGAAAAATTTAAGGGTAAAAATCTCCTTGAAATTTTGGATATAACCTTTAATTGCATAGACAGATGCATAGAAGCCGCCGGTATAACCAAAGAAAACATTGACGAAATTTTCTTGGTAGGCGGAAGCTCCTCTTTGAATCCCATCAGCGAGCTTATCGCCCACCGATACGGAATACAACCCCATAAGGCACGTATCAGCCCGGCTTTAAGTATATCCCAAGGTGCCGCTTATTATTGCAACATGATAATGATGCCTACGGTAAAAGGTCCTGTTGTTCATGAAAAAACCATACATCCTCTTGGACTGGAAATCGCAGGCAGACGTTTTATGGAAATAGTCCCTGCCGGTTTGGACATTCCCAAAGAAGGGCTGACCGTTGAAGCCGGCGAACCGCTTATGACCAATCATGACAACGTTTCCTGCATGGCAATAATCGTATACGAAAACACCGTACCCGGAAGTTCCGATTTAACGTTTGTAAATCAAGAGGGTATGAAGCGACTTGCCGGCACAACTTTGCGTGGTATACCCCAAGGACTAAAGGGCGAAGAAAAGGTTAAAGTTATTTTTAATCTGGGTCAGGACAATATGCTGAAAGTACAAGCCGTAAGTTTAAGCGACAAAGGTGCTGTTACGGAATTGACCGTGGACGAGTTGTACAGCAATTTAAGTTCTTAACAGTAATTTTGTTCTTATATACGAATCAAAGATTAATTCAAGTATATTTACCGCATAGGAGTTTTTTGGTATTTAAATCCAAAACTCTTCAGACTAACCGGAGTTGGGGGTTTCAACCTTTGAATACGGGAAAGACCTATATACTGAAAAAAAACTGTCACTACGGTATTCCGCTAAACCATGGAGAAAATGCTTGGGCGGTGATGGAGGAGTTGGTCAACCAAGCCGTTGACGAACTTTTTAATCAATCCGCCCTTTGGTTGTTTAATGATATAGTTGTTCATTTTAACAATTCCTGCACCTTCGACTTGAAAATTTTCGACTGCTACACGAAAATCATAAATTGCTACAAAGACTGTATTTATCTTTACAATCAAAATATTATTCATGTTACAAACCCCGAAATAACAGTTTTAGTCGAGGGCTTGGCTGATGTACTCTCATCACAAATCGCCGTCTATGATGATAATTTTAATACCAACCCCAACCCGGTTTTGGCGGAAAAAAAAGAGGTATACAATACCGCTTTAAGCCTTATTTCTGATAAGTTGGCAGAGGCGAAGAATTGTTTCCTGCCGGAAGAAAATTTCCCAACATTGCAAGCCGCCTTTTTAAACAATATTAACCGGGACGATTTTTCCCAACTTATTCTTAATGATTTCCTTGACCGGAATTCTGAAAAAATCTACAATTGTTATAAAGCTATGGTTTTGTACTGCAATTCGGCTTTAAATGACTTGTTTGCTCGAAAATACACGGCTCTGTGCTATGAATTGCTGAAAAAAGAACAGGAATTTCTGTCTTCCATAATCGTTGTACAGATTGAAGCCCTGGAGAAACCTATGCTTTACCTTCAAAACAGTTTGGAAGCTGAATTTGTGGCTAAAACAGTAAACCTTTTGCAAGAGGGGCATCAAGTTTTGGGCAAAGAAGTCAACGACTTGAATCTGTTTTTTAAAGAATATAAGCCCGAAACCGAATATTTGACTTCTGAGGAGTTTAGTTCTGCCTTGTCAGGCTTTTTAAAGGGTATTCCTTTGGTTACCCGGGAAAAATTCTCGGAATCGGCGGAGAAGTTCCTGCAAGAGTATAATAATTTTAAAATTAATATATCACAAGCACTGCCGATGGTTTGGGAAAAAGAAACCAAGGGCATAAACTTTAAAAAATGTATTTATGAGCTTCAAAAATCAGCTACGGATTGCCATTTCCTTTTAAACGAAATCCTTGGCTGTTTTACGAAAACAGAGGAATATATAAAACAAAACCGGGACGAGTACTCCCATTTTCCGGAATATGAAATTATCAGCGGCATCGCCGATACAGTTAAAATAAAAACCGAAAGTTTACGGGAGCAAAAAAAATTATTTCAAGATAATTGCACAGAAATTATAGAAAAGCTACAATCTGAAAATATCCCATATTCCCGGGAAGACTATAATCTTTCCGAGCAACAAATTCTCCAAGATTGGCCCTCAACCAAGACTATCCTAAATAATATTTTGGAACCGTACATTCAACAACGGCAAAAGATTCAAGCAAACTATACCGAACAGACAGAAAATTTATGCAAAGAGCTGTTGATAGACTGTATTTTGTTCGAAATACGTACCTTTGAAGAAATAATAAATTATTCCGTTGTTAAGCTGGAGGAAAGCTCCCGGGATGCCGTAAAAGACTTGGTTGATTTTATCCACGGTATTTCCAAATCCTTAGAGATGATATTGAAAAAAAACGACATAAACCCATTGAAACCAAAACCCCACGAAAAATTCAATGCCAAAGAACACATGATACTTATTGCACAAAATGACCCCGAATATAAACGGGGCGAAATAATAAAATTAATGAACACCGGCTATGTTCAAGGTGAAAAAGTATTATTGAGAGCAAACGTAACAGCCGCTAAGTAGCGTTCAGTTATTTAAATTCCTAATCCCAAAGAGTGATACCATGTATGCAAATCAAAACCGTTCGGAATATATTCTCGGCATAGACACAGGCAACGAAACCTCTGCCTTGGCTTATTGTACCGAGTTATCTCAAAAACCGGAGATATTGGATATCAGCGGCGGCTACGGCAAACCCTCGGTTCCCACGGTAGTTCAATACTTATGTGACAGCGACGAATGGATAATAGGCGAAGATGCCCTGCTCAACAGCGGAACGGATAACGGCATAATTGTAAAGGACTTGGTTTTGAAGCTGGGCAGCGGCGAGAGGGTTGAAATAGGTGAAAAACTCTATTCCTTTCCTGAACTGTTGGGGATTTTTTTAAGTCGACTTATAGAACAAATAAAAAATATTGACCCCAAAGCAAGAATTCGTGCCATATCCGCCACTCTTTCCGGAAATCCCACGCCGGAAACCATAAATGCCCTGGAAGAAGCTTTCGGATATGCAGGATATTCCAAGGAGTATTTGGGTTTTTCGGGAGAAAAAGAATGCATACTGCACCGGATCGAATACGCCGGGTCAAATTCTTTTCTGATTATGGATTACGGCAATAGAAGTTACAGGCAATATCTTGTGTATACTGAGCGAAAAGATAATCTTTTGAGCGTAAAATTAATTGATGAAATCGCAGAAGAAGATATTTCTGTGGAAAACTTAAACCGTACCGTAACCGGCTTTCTGGAAAGTTTTTTACCCAACAAAGAATACGAACCGCAAAAATTTCTTCAATTTGTATACCAAAACAAAGATTTATTGTTTCAAAAACATTCCAAACCCTTGAATCTTTACTATAATTTCGTTTATCCGCCTTTCAGACAAAAAGCAGAACCGGAAGAAATACTGAAGTTTCTTGAACCCCTACGAGAAAAATTAACTCAACTCCGACCCAAGGAGAATTTTGGGGAAATAATTCTGTGCGGCGGCGGTTTCGAAATGTATCTTGTAAAGGAAGTTGTCAAAAGTATATATCCCGATATACAGATTACCTCCTTTAAAAATGCAAAGTGTGTCTTTGCGGAAGGTGCTTTGTTAAGCGGATTGGAAAAGCTGAATCTAATCCAAACACAGGTGCAAATCCTAAACCCTGCCGAAGCCCTAGAAGTGGGAATCAGCGTAGTTCAAAACAATGTCAGCCGGTTTTTGCCCATGATTACTCACAATTTAAAAGAAAATACCGCTCATGTAATAATAAACCAAGCAATTCATTCCGATATTAATCTGGATATATTTTTAAAAAACGGTTCCGAGGAGTTGGAAATTATTAAAACACTTTCTCTTCACGGACTGCCCGAAAGGCCCAAAGGCACCACCCGACTGTCCGTGGATTTTAAAGAAGTCAAGGACGGAGAAATTTTGGTGAGGATAAAGGATTTGGGCTTTGGAGAAATTTATCCGGCCGGTGATTTCGAAAGGTGTTTTTTGTTAAACAAAGACCAAAACCCTTTCCTGATGTTACAAAATTAATAGGTTATATTAAAGAGTATTTAAAGGAAGCTTTTTTGATTAACGGTTTCCTTTAAGCTCTTATTTTTCAGTTTTGCTATAGACAGATCGACAGAGAGGTGTAGCAATGAACCGGGAAGAATACAAGCAAAAAATTGCCGAGCTGGGTAAGTTGCCTGAGGATTGGTATGTTCTGGGCTTAGACCTTGGCACGACAAATTCCGTTATCAGCTATTGGGATGCCGCCAACGGCAGACCGGAACCCATAGATATAAGCAACGGCTTCGGAAAAATTCCCATGCCCTCGGTTATTCAATATCGCAGAGACGAGGACGAAACCCAAGGCGAATGGGTAATAGGCGAGGAAGCGTTCCGCTCCATGAAAATTTACCCGGAAACCACTATCCGCTCCATAAAGCGTAAAATGGGCACTGATGAGGCTATTTTAATAGACGGTACGGAATACTTGCCGGAAGAATTGTCCGCTAAAATTCTTACAGAACTCACGGAACATTGCCGCAGCCTTAATCCTAAGGCGGAAATAGCCGGTCTGGTGGTTTCCGTTCCCTATGATTTCGATGACAGTGCAAAAAAAGCCACAATGCGAGCCTGTGAATTGGCAGGTCTTTCGGATAAACTGATTTGCCTTATTGAAGAACCCAAGGCGGCGGCTTTGGCATATAATTTTCGCCACCAATTGGAACAGGGCGAAAAAATCCTGGTATTTGACTTCGGCGGCGGAACCTTGGACATAACTGTCTTTCATGTTTCGGAAAAAGATGCCCGACAGATAAAATTGCAGGTAATCAGCGAAGGCGGCGAAGCCTATCACGGTGGCGACAACATAGACGAAATCCTACAGGAACAATGTTATAAATTCATATATCAAAAATCCGGTCAACAAAAAGAAGACATAGCCATAGAAAACCAAGTGGAAATAATGCTACGCGCGGCAGAAACCAAGGAACGCCTCTCCGGACTGAAAAGTTTCCGCATTCCCTTTACATTTTGCGTACCGCCATTTGTAGAACAGATTACCCGAGAAGCCTTTGAAGAATTAATACGTCCCTTTGCGGAAAAGACCCGTAAATTGGTGCTGAAAACCCTAAGAGAAGCTTACAAGGGTTGCCTTTCTCCCGGAGACATAGACAGGGTTTTGCTTGAAGGCGGTTCTTCTCAAATGCCTTGGGTAAGGGATATGCTCATAGAAATATTTAATGACGAAAGCAAGATTTATTCCTCAGAACGCCCGGCTCTGGATATTTCCATAGGTGCAACCTATTATGCCGCTATGAAAATGGGGCTTCTTTCTCAACCGGATATAAGCTCGGAAAAACTCTCGGTTGAATTTGAAGTCTCCGTTCCTCATGACATAGGTTTGGAGGTCTTAAACGGAGACAAGCCTGCTTTTTTTACGATGATACGCCGAGGAACCCCTTATGTCTTGGCTAAAAAAAGTCATATCTTTACGCTTTCCGGAGACACTGCCCAAGACATGACCTCACTCAGTTTAAAACTCATGGAGCGTATTCATAAGGAAGACAGCATAGAAAATTGCAAACTTATAGGCGAGGTAGAGATTATCGGTCTGCCTGACCGTCCAAGCGGCAAAACCAAGCTTAACGTCACCCTGCTGGTGGAAGAAGAAGGCGGGCTGGTTAAGGGCATGGTAGAGGATATGGGCTTTGGTGACGAATATGCTCCGAGCGGCTTTAAACAAGGTTTTGACCCGAGTAGATACAAAAAAACCATAGTGGAAGGATAATGTTATGAGCTATTTAGGTATAGACTTAGGAACGACCAACTCCGTAGGTGTTATTTACAACGATAAAAACGACAGTTTGGAAGTAGTTAAAATTGACGAGACAGACGAAGTTTTGCCCTCGGTGGTGTGTTTTTCCGAAGACGGAATAACAGTGGGTACGGAAGCAAAAGCCGGGGCAATAATTTACCCCGATACTACAGTTACCTCCGTAAAACGCTTAATGGGCAAGGCAGAAAAAGTTCCGGTAGGCGAAACAGAAAAAACTCCCGAGGAAATCAGCGGTGAAATTTTAAAGAAAATCAGAGAAGCCGCCTGTAAACAGGCAGGCGAAAATTTTGATGAAGTGGTTATAACTCACCCTGCTTATTTCGATGACCGTCAAATTTTCGCAACCAAAAACGCCGGTCTTTTGGCAGGTTTTAAACAAGTATTTTTGTTATCCGAACCTTTGGCGGCGGCTATAGATTATGGGTTTAAGCAGTCCTATGCCCAAACTCTCCTGGTATTTGACCTTGGCGGCGGTACTTTGGACGTTTGTGTTTTGAAAGTTACCATGGATGCCAACGGTCAAGAGATTTTTAACGAATTATCCAACGTGGGCGATATGAACCTGGGCGGCGATGATTTTGATAATGAATTAATCAATTACATGAAGGTTAAATTCAAACAGGACAACGCCATAGACTTAGATTCCTTAGACGAACTTGAGCAAAAACGTGTTCTCCAAAAACTCAAACACGAAGCCGAGCAAACCAAAAAGAAACTATCCGGCACCAACAAAGCCACCGTGAGACTTACTCCCTTAATAGTTTACGAAGGAGTTCCCAAAAACCTCGCCTTTGAAATAACCCGTGAAGAGTTTGAATCCCTTATACGTAAATACGTGGAACGAAGCCGTGATATTATAGCCGAGGCTCTTAATAGGGCAGGTTTGGCGGCAGACGAAGTTTCCAAGGTAATTTTGGTTGGCGGTTCTACCCTTGTACCCATGGTAAAACGCATGGTGGCAGGCTTTATTAAGGAACCTTACCGTGCTCCGGACCCGGCAAAGACCGTTGCTATGGGTGCCTCCGTTTACAATTATTTAATACACTTACCCAACTCAAGCGTAAAAGTCAGCCAAATAACCAGACAGGTTTTCGGAACCATGGCTATAACCGACCTGAATACCCTGGAGAAAAACCTAATTCCCATTATTCCCATGGGAACACCCATACCCTGCCGTATCTCGGATGCAAACTTTACCGTTAGTCCGGGCGGAGCAATGGTTAACGTAGACGTTTTCCAATGGGAAGAAGGTCATAAAGAAAAGAAAAAATATATAGGCACCGTTCAATTTTCCGGGCTTTCAGCCTCGGCGCAATTGGAAATAACCTATGCCCTTGATGAAAACAACCTCTTTGAAGTGTTTGTAAAGGATATAAAAACGGGCAAAACCGAGCGTGCGGAATTTGACCGTACCAAAGTGGCTCCCATTCCGGTTGCCTTAACCCAACCCGGTTTCAGCGACAAGGTTAACGTGGTATTTTTAATCGATACCACCGGTTCCATGGATACCTATATAAACGGGGTTAAAGACAGAGCCATAGAATTCAGCAGAATTTTGACCTCCAAGGGAGCAAAATCCATGCTGGGCTTAATCGGTTTCGGTGATCTGTACGAGAAGGAAAAACCCTCCGTATACAATTTCACTGCGGATATAGAAAAATTCCGCAAACAGGTTAAAAATATACCCAGAACCTACGGCGGAGATATACCCGAATCAGCCTTGGATGCCGTTGAAACAGGGGTTAAGCTTGTCAGCGATTTTGACAGAGATGCTCACTACATCTTTATTCTCATTACCGACGCACCGCCGCATATTCCGACCATGGTGGGTAACAGTGTTAACGACATCTGCGATATGTTAAGCAACTATAACATTACCACCTACGTGGTTGCACGCAGGGACAGAGAAAGCGTGGACGCTTACGAACCCCTGACCAAACCCAGCGGAAAATATTACAACTTAAACGACAGTTTCTTTGATATACTTGACAATATAGCAATGAGCATAACTGAGCTTATAAGATTATAAATAAACGCTGAACAACTAAATATTTACAATAAATCCTTAATCGGCGTTTACCAAAAGGAGTGTCCCGGTTGACCTCTTTGTTTCTTTGCGTTAACCCCTATGTTTCCCTAAGACCCTACCGGTTTGCCGGTACAAACATTAACGTTTATACCGTGGAAGAAAGCCTTTACCATGTGTATCATTATTGGAAGAAGTGCATAGACGAGTTTGTATCGGAAAACTTTATAAACTGGGCTTTTAGCCTTTCCAAGACCTTTGCCGACCACCTGAGCCATATTTCCCGGCTTAAAACGTCAAGGGAGCGGATGATGGCGTTTTTAAGTTTGCACGGTTATTTCGGTCCGGAAGAACTTGAGGATATTAATAAGCAACTGACAGAATGGGAAAATGAAAGCAATCGAAAGCAATATAAGGAACAGGGCGACCGATTTGCACGTTTAAATCTTATTGAAAGAGCGGCGGAGTTTTACAAACAATCTTTGGAATACAGCGAAACCCCGGAATTGCTTAATAATCTGGGCGTTGTATATATGAAGATGAATAAATTCGGTTCCGCTTCGGAAATGTTTCAACGGGCTTTGGAACTTTACCCAACAAGCAATCAGCGTTATACCATCCTCTTAAACATGGCTGAAGCTGCCATACATAACAACAGCTTTGAAAAGGCACTGAAAGCCATAAAAGCCGCGGACAGCTCCGTTGGCTCACATCGTGCTATGTATCTTATGGGCGAAATCAATTTCAGAACGGGTAACTTTTTTTACGCCTTGGACAGCTTTAAAAATGCTGTGTCGGCAGAGCCGGAACAGAGGTATTACCTACGACTGACTGATGTTTATGTAAAACTAAAGATGTTTCCTCTTGCATTGGAAACCCTTGATAATTCCGGGATTAAAGGCAAGGCATATTACAAAAAAAAGGCTTGGATTTACGAAAACTCCTGTAATATAACCTCGGCCGGTAAAACTATTCAACAAGCCTTGGTTCAACACAAAGACGACGCTGAGCTTTGGACACTTATGGCAAAATATTATCGCCTGGATTATAACTTTGTGTTGGCCAACAGCTCGGCGTACAAAGCCCTAAGCCTATCTCCGGACTATCTGCCGGCTGTGCTGGAACAGGCAAAGGCAAAAAAAGCTACAGGAAATATTAAAGAATATCAACAACTTTTAACAGAAATAACGTTAATCCTAAAGAAAAAGTATTACGAAAAAAGCAATAGATAATTTGGCTTTATTTATTAACAACAAGTGTTATGTAGTTAATAATAAAATGTCCTTTTTTGTCTGAAAATATCGTATTCCACAACGGTTTTTCCGTACAAAAAAGGACTGCATTGAAGTTAATTCACTGTAAAATAAAAAAACTACTTGACTTTGCTATCATACTGTGTTATTATCTTTGACGGAAAGCGGTTCACGTTTTTCACATGCCGCAGTGGCGGAATTGGCAGACGCAGTAGACTCAAAATCTACCGAACGCGAGTTCGTGGGGGTTCGAGTCCCTTCTGCGGCATATTTAAAGTCGTAATTTCTGAAAAGAACTTACGGCTATGTTTTTTATATACATAAACTTGCCGGGGTGTGGCTCAGCTTGGTAGAGCGCTGCGTTCGGGACGCAGAGGTCGCAGGTTCAAGTCCTGTCACCCCGATAAATTTTAAGCTGTCGACTTTGTTTGACAGCTTTTGTTTTTATATTCTTAACATTAAAAATCCTTGTTACAAACTATACTTAATTTTCGGTTAAGTAGTAACAAAAGCGTATATTCGTAGTGATGAGCGACCGCAAGAGCGAATCGTTTACGAGAAATAGCTTTTGGTACTATTCCTTATGCAATTAAGTATAACGTTATAACTACACGGAGGTGCAAGATGACAGTACGTTTTGCTTCAAAAGAAGACACAGAATTATTGACTAAAGTCAGATTTGACTTTTTTGCCGAAGAAAATTGGGATATATCCAATGATTTAAGACAAACCATAAAAGACCAATTAGATTCATATTATAACGAACATTTAAACAAAGACTTCTTTGCGGTGTTTGCTGAACACGAAGGAAATATTGCATCTGTAGCCTTTCTTGTTATCATTGAAAAGCCGGCAAATATATTTTTCCCGACGGGTAAAGTGGGATTGATTTTAAACGTATTAACCTACTCCCGATACAGGCAAAAAGGCTATGCAACCATGGTTCTAAATGCACTTATTGAAAAGGCTAAAGAGCAAAACGCCTCATTTATAGAATTATCTGCTTCACCCATGGGCAAAAAACTTTACGAAAAGCTGGGATTTGCCTATTCGGAAAGACCGAATATGACCCCAATGAAATTAAATCTGTAAACCTGCAAATTAGAAACCACCGGTCTGACCGGTGGTTTGCTCTAGCCTGTAAGGGCATTTACTAAGCCATATCCTAAAGGCTCGTTGAAGGTTTACAATCGCATAAGGTATACAAACTGCCCTTAAAGGGCTATTTTTGATTGTGGACAAAAATAGGATAGCTATTTTCAATTTAAATAATGCAGATGTTTGTTTTGATAATATTAAAAATCAACCTCAACTCTCACAATATAACCCGGTGTTTTATTAATCGATTTTAAAACTTTCACCGTTTATTACAATAGCTGATAATTTGCCCGTGTTCATTAAAGTATAAACGTCGGGATTCATTTCTACGTTATAGAAAATATTAACGGCTCCGCCGGGTTCGCTTGCAAATGAAGAGTTACTAAGTTCTATTTCACTGCCATCGCTATACAGCAATTTTACTTTGTTGTTAATTATATTATTTAGGTAATAGGTATTTAAATCGTAGCCGTTGATATTTGTAAGCAAATTACCTTTGTTATCTCTGATTTCATAATTTAATTTTGTTGAAAACAAGGAAATATCAGCCTTTATAAGATTAATTACCGAATCCTCGTTGTCTGTGTTAAATTCTTTATTGATAACTATAGTGCTTTGATTTTGGTTGGACGCAAAGTTTGTTTTTAAATGCCAATCCCCTTTTATAAAGTTATTACTGTTTACCCTAAAGGTTATACCGCCTATATTCTTTAAATCTTCAAAGTCATTCACTCTGAAAAGCCTATAGTAAGTGTTGTTGCCGGCATCTAAGAAGATACCCAAAGGATCACTGTTAGTTAACAAATTTTTCGGCCAAAAGCTGTATTCTACACCGTCTTTTTCAGCCATGCCGGTATATTTAATTGCAATAATATTGTCATACTTTTGGGGAGAAATTCCTGCAATATCAACCCCATCTGCCGGAGGCATACCATCCGCTATATCTGCCGATCCTGTTTTAATTTTTGCAAATGATATTGAATAGATAGTCATGCCGATTTTAGTCTGAATGGGTTTATCTTCAACTTTATCAAAAATCTTGATAAGTTCGGCATCCTGTGGGTCTTTGATTTCATAGGATTTTACATCGGCGTTTTTATAAGCGTTATAAAGGTCTAAATCAATGGTTTCTATTGATTCTTTCATACTGTACAACAGCTTGTCTATGCTTATATCTATAGTTGAATTGCTGATATCTTCTATATCGTAATGAATTATAGGCAGGCAGTAATAGGATTTTCCATCTTCGCTAACTCTATTTTGTGATGAGGCTGCCCGTAACACATTATTTACTTTCACACTTGGGTCTCCCAACATAAGCCCATCTACATATCTGCCCTTATACACTGCCATTGTGTCACTTGGAAAGCTTGAACCGTCATCTTTAGTAAAAACCAGCTCCGGAACAATACCCATATTATCAGCCAGATAACTTGACATACTCATTGTGACGCCGTTGCTTTTTACCTTTGCGGGCGATAATCTAACATTATCTGAAACGTCGTAGAAGTTACTGAACAAAGTATTAAAAACTCCCATATTGGCAGCAAAAACGGTTATGCTTGTTAAACTGACTACGGCTGCAACAGCAATTAATGATTTGATTTTTAACCTTTTATTTTGCCTTTTCTTTTCATCCCTTAATTTGTCGTAGAATTTACTTTTGATTCTATCTGTATCTATGTCATTCATTTTATACCTCCATTCTTGATATCATCTTCTTAAACTTAGAACGTTGACGAGATAACTTAACATCAACTGTATTCTGATTTAAGGATAGTTTATCTGCAATTTCCTTGCTTTTTAGCCCATAATGATATTTTAAGAGTAAGATAGACCTATCGGGTTCTTTGGTTTCATCAATCTTCCGGTTAATAAAATCAGTCATTTCTTTTATCAAAATATCCTTTTCTATATCCGAATCGTCTGACAGATTTATGTCCAATACGATTAAGTCCACTCGTCTTTTCCTGATTAAATCTATTGTCTTGTTACGTGCAACAGTTGCCAAGAAGGATTTAAAATTTAAATCTTCTTTCAGTTTTTTAGAGTTTTTCCATAAAGAGAGCATAGTTTCAGCTATAATGTCTTCTGTATCTTGAATGTTCAGACTATAAACATTATTTATTACCTTAGCCAAATAGCCGGAATATTCATCGATTATATCTGAAAAAACTTCTGTATTGCCCTGTTTTATTTTTAGAATTATTTCTCTGCCGTCCATTTCTCACCGCCTTGGTATAAATTTGAAAAGCTTTTCAATATCATATACGTTGATTTTAACTTTTTCTTTCACTATTATATATAAAAATATCATCTCATTTCTATATTTTAAGGGTATGCCGAATTATTACTGCATTTCGGCTTCGTCCTCATTTAAATTAATTTTAGAATAAATATGAGAGAAAACAAGTTTATCCGGATAGTAATTAGTTGAAAGGAGGTTTTGGGACTTTGGAACTTAATGATTTGGAAATAGTCAAAAACATTAAAAAAGGGGATATACAAACTTACGAATACATAGTGGAAAAATATTCAAAACAGGTATACTACCTTGCTTATAATATCTTACATATTTCTTGTACAAAAGAGGATATGGAGGAATGTGTGGCGGATGTGTTTGCCGAGGCATGGCTTAATATTGATAAGTTTGACCCCAAAAAAGCAAGTTTCAAGACTTGGCTCTTTATACTGACAAAATACAAGGCTCTTAAATATAAACGGAAGATTTCAAAGCTACAAACCGTCAATATAGATGAGTTGCCTATAGTTGAT
This sequence comes from uncultured Defluviitaleaceae bacterium, assembly GCA_964468805.1. GTDB lineage: Bacteria > Bacillota > Clostridia > Lachnospirales > WRBF01 > CAYXWM01. Next base: position 12,965 of record CAYXWM010000021.1, on the reverse strand, counting down.
TCCGAAAACATCGAGAGACAGCTTATTTCAAGACAGGAGCAAGAAAAGGTAATCCATATAATTAATCAATTTAATGATGTTGACAAGGAATTGTTTCTGAGAAGGTATTTTTATAATGAAAAAATAGTTGACTTAATGGAGTCGCTGAATTTAACTCGTTCGGCTATTGATAATCGTCTGTCTAGGGGCAGAAAACTAATAAAGGAGGCTTTTTCTTATGAATGAAAAGGATGTTATGAATTTGCTCAACAGTATTGATGATGATTTAGTGGATAAAAAAGTTGACGATTTACTTAGGGAAAAGGGCGAAACCTTTAATATTCACGCAATTAAAGAAAAGGCTATGAATAAATTAAATAAGAAGCCGGTTAAGAAATCTAAAATAAACAGAAAAACCGTAATTGCAGCAGCCGTGGCGGCAACGCTTACCTTTTCAACTGTTTATGCCGGGGAAATTTCCAAAGCAATACAATCTTTCTTTAACAAATCAGTGCTGTATTCTACTATAGTAGATGGAGATGCTTATTATTTACCCCGGGAAGTTAAGCTGAATGATAAATTTACACTGTTGAATTTAAGCGTATCAAAAGGTCATTTGGACGCAGCCGTAAAACCTTCTGCAAAGCTTGTAGATAAGCAAACAGAGGGCCTTAATGTATCCGTAATTCCAATGAATGACCCGGGTGTTCGTTATACAGTCGGCGGATATGGTTATGATGCAGATGGGGTTATGCAATTTAGCTTTATGAATGAAACCGAAAATAATTATAATATTGCACCGTTTAAAGATTTTAAGTTCACAATTGACGGTGTTTCCTATGATATTTCTTTGGAAAAGGCAGATAACTTAAAAACAGATGCAAGCCTGATTGTAGGAAAGCCCCACAACGAAAATGTAGGTAATGATGAAACCCCGGATGAATTAACGCCAAATTATGAACAAACTACGCCCCTTATAGCAAATGTAGCGGGAATTGCAAGCGTAAAGGACGGCAAGACAAATATTCAGCTTGTGGCAAGCTTTGAGGACGAGGATTTAATACTTAGAAATTTGGGAGAGCCGGAATTTACAGAATTTAAACATTCATTTAAAAACGAAAACGGCGGAATTTTAGGTTCCGGCACCTCCGGTATTAAAAAGCCCATTACTGCCTATGACAAAAACAACAACCCTTATACTTTGAACGAGCCTGAAAATGCAGTGGGCAGACCTATAACCTTATTCGAAACAACCGCAAATACTACAGACCTTACCGTAAAATTGCCTGCTGTATCTGTAGGGTATGAAAAAATTGTAACCGAAACAAGCTTAACAATTCCCAAAGAGGGCGAAGTTTCAGTTAATAAAGAATTAGACTTTATAATTCAAAAAGCCAATGTTAAATCTATTAAGAGAGTTTCGGAAGATACTGCCGTTGTGGAGTTTGATCTGAATACCGGTAAGGATAAAAGTGTGTGGATAACTGACATAGGAGCTTATAGCAAGGATGTTATAAAAGCCGAAACCATTATCAAAGACAACACCGCCACTATGACAATGACCTTCGACAAAAATCTTGAGAAAGTAGACTTTAGATTTTCTTGGCCAAGTTTTGTGATTAGAGGTAATTGGTTAATAGAGTTGGGGGCTGATAAATAAGGAGAAATTTAACTGCATTGTTTAAGATCGGTGAAAAGGTTTCATAAATATGGTTGCATTTGAGAACAGCGGTACATCAAAATGGCATACACAGGTGTATATAATATTAAACCGGTTTATATCTCTTTATTTCCTTTGTTTTTTTAGCGGTTATGTCGATATAGTTGTAGAGTATATAATAGGGTCATGCCTAAAGCAAAAAGGGGTTAAATATTGTGAATAGTCTTAGTATAAGCAATTACACCTGTCCTGTATGTCTATACGACAATTTGGGTGAACCGCCTTATAATAGCGATGGGTATGGTTCGTATGAAATATGTACCTGTTGTGGTTTTCAATTTGGATATGACGACTTTCCGGACAAAGAAGCCTCATGGATATTATGGAGAGAAAAATGGTTTTCAGATGGGTGGAAGTGGTTTTCAGAATATAATAAGCCATATGTAGGTTGGGAACTTGAAAGGCAAATTAAAAAACTGCAAATTATGAAACTGTTATAGAAGTTGGTTATAAATGAATGCAAAACTTCTGCCAATCCCCTTTGAAACCATTCTTGAAGATTAAAAAATGTTACGCCAATTATTTATTAATTTTATAAACGGGTTTAAATGGGTATTGGTAATCTGAATCACCGGTCACCCGTATTTGCGTAGCAAATTAAGTTTCGAAGGCATTTTTCCGTTATGAGTACATATTCACATGGTTTTTTGCATAAATGTGAATTCTATAGAGATTCGGCGAAGTTTAATTTAGTCCAACACATCATTATAGTCGTTTTGGCATTGAATGCTTACCAAATAACAGCCACCTAACTTTATTTTTCTAAGTTAGGTGGCTGTTATATTTCAGCAACATATCAGACAGGTTCTTTTTGGTTTAATAATTCATTTATAACCCTGTAATGGTGAAATGAAAATTTCAGCTTTTGATATTTATAGTTCCTATAAAGAGTTTCGAAATTTTTAACGGCAGGTTCTATTCCTTTATTATAGTAGGTTTGGTTGTCTGTCAGTTCGTTTGTCCCGGGGTATCCAAACTCAAATATACAGTTTATTCGTTTATTAAACTCTTTAGCAAGTTCTATTTCTTTCTGCATATTTGGGATTTCATTACTTAAATTATAGTTCATAACAGCAACCTCATCGCTTGCTCTTGAAATAATATATTTTAGCTGTTCCGAATATTTATCATCAAGCCAATAAGGTATACAAACAATTACTCGTAAATCCCTTTGAGCAGCAGCTCTGTAAGCGGTTTTTAATGATGTGCAAAAAGTTTCCATTACGGCGGAAGGATCTTTGTCCCAATCTTTTGTCAAATAAGGCTCAACATCTAAAACGATGCCCCGAAACCTACCTGAATCTTTATACTTATCATTGTAATTCGCTACTGTTTTGATTGCTTTAATTGCTTCTGTTGCGTTTTTGTCAAGACCCCATTCCGGCTGACCCATAAGATAGTATAAGTTTACTTTTTTGACCTTCATATCAGCCAAAAAAGAAGGCATATCCTTGGATTTAATGGTTCTGTCGGAAAACACTTGATAAAGGTCGGTAATGCCAAGAGTATCAATTGCTGAATAAAGCTCTTTGCGATTATTTTTATCTGTAGCTTGATCCATCCAAGAAAACAAACCTTTTTCATAGACGGGAATTTCGGTGTCTTCCGGGATTAAAGATGTTTCGCCGGGTTGCTGAATCGGGCTGCCCAGAGGGGTGGTGTTGGCTTGATTAAGTGTATTTGAGGACAAATTTATGGAAACAAGCGACAATCCTAAAATTAATAAAACTACAGAAGTATATTTGATTGATTTCATAAAATTTATAGGGTTCTTTCTTTTAGTCATCGACATCTCCATATTTACTCCAATCTAAAACTCCGTAGGTCGGCTCAATTTTTGTCTTGTTATGTCTCCCCAAGCAGTTTTTCTGTTTTTGTATCCGTTAAAGGCGGTAAGCCTGGTAATTGCAAGTATCATTCTAAGCCCAATATTCTCAAACATACATATTGCAATAGCCTTGTAAATATCGTTTGTTTTAAGCTTAATATTCATGGAATGAATACGGGAAAAAAATGCAGTTAGCGACATTATGGAGCCAAAGCCCGAATATATGGCAAAGAACATCAGCATATAAGGAATATTTATTAGGTTAAAAAATATAGCAACGACTATGCTTATAATGCCAAAAATCTCGATGTAAGGGGTAAGCAATTCATAAATTACGAAATAAGCAAAGGATACAAAACTGAGCATTCCATACATGGGATTAAACAGCATCTGCCGGTGGGTGTATATGCTTTGAAATAGCCCAATATGCCAACGTCTCCGTTGTTTCTTTAAATCCTTTAGGGTTGACGGGGCTTGACTCCAGCAGATTGCATCGGCGGCGTACTTAATATGATAATTTTGCTTTGCAGCTCGGCAGAATGCGTGCAGGCGTACTACCAGTTCCATATCTTCTCCCATGGTGTTTCTGTCATAACCCCCAACAGAAATTACTACATCCTTTTTAAATAAACCAAACGCACCTGAAATAATAAGGTTTCCGTTAAATTTATCGAAAAGTAGGCGTGCCGCCAAAAATGTTCTGTCATATTCCAAAACCTGCATACACAAAAGCAGATTTTTAGGCAGTTTATAATCAACGACCTTGCCGTCATCCACAGTAACATCATTAACAATCCTTACAAGACCTCCGCAAGCTACCACATCATCCTGCTCCAGCACAGGCCTTGCAATATTTGTAAGTGCATCATGCTGCAACATTGAATCCGCATCCATACAAATAAAGTAGGGATATTCGGCAACGTTTATTCCCATATTCAGTGCATCAGCTTTTCCGCCGTTTGCTTTTCTTACTAGGGTAATAGGTACTTTCTGTGAATAAGTTACGTAAACGGTTTCTTCTTGGGAACAGGGTATTTTTTTACGTATAGGACGGCTTATTTGCTTCAAGTCAAAATACTCAATCAGCTTTAATGAAGTATCGTCATCCGAACCGTCATCTATTACAATAATTTCATACAATTTATAATCCAAGCATAAAAGAGACTTTACTGAATCTACTATGGTAATTCCTTCATTGTATGCAGGAACTAAAATGGATATAGGTACATAAAAATCATGCTCAATAAAATTATAAAGGGACTGACGTTTTTTTTGCTCATACAAAGAAAGCGCACCAATGCTCACGGATAAAACAAGAAAAACAGCATAAAGAGTTAAGTATATAACAAAAAAGGTTTCTATCCAAACATAAACATTCTTAATAATTTCAGTCATGATAAAACTAACTCCACTTTTCGTTTAGCCGTTTCTCTCAGTGTTTTGATTTCACTGCGATAAAAAATCATTTCCGCTGCATATTTATCCGTATTTTCTATATGAGAGGATTCAAGCCCTGTTTCTAACGAAATCAGACTTTCGGCAGCATTTTGTCGAATGTACCAATTTTTGCTGGTGACCACGGAATACAGTGTGTCTGTTGTTCGAGTACAAGGATAACTTCTTAGGGTAGTAGCGGAAATAGCGGCATATTCCCAATTACGTTCATCCTGATCCATAAGAAATGAAATCAAGTAATCGTACACAGGTTCAAAAGTAAATTTTCCAAAATATCTGATAATCGCAATCCGAACTTCCTTATGTACCTTTGTATCTTTTAGATATTCCAATAACCTTTCATGGTATCCGTCTTGCTCTATTTTCGTTTTTGGCAGCAAACGCAGATAATTTATTATTGCCACTTGGATGCTGTAAGTAAATTCCTCAAAATTCATAAAGAGCTTATCCGCCAGAAGCTGATGGTTTCCGGGAAATGCAAGCAAATCATCGCCGATAAGCTTTTCGTTTTGATGAGCCGGCGTTTTGTTTAAGGTCTTTAGGCTTATCAGAATACAATCAGGGCTTCCAATGCTGATAATTGCTCTGAAAGCATTTTCCCTTACATAAATGGAAGGGCTGATAATATATGACACAAACTCATTGGCAATAAGGTTTGCCGTTGACTTTGCCAATAAATACTTATCGTTATAGAACAACCCGAATTTAAGCTTTGATACAACATAGGCAAAGCACGCCTTTTGCTCATCGGGACGTATTTCATAAATTTTTGTTAAAGTCCTGAATATTTTCACACATTTTTTCAGATACACAAGGTATAGCTCTTCATTTTCTTCCCTAAGCTTTTCCATTAAGCTCATGAAAGCCAAAACGTATGAAATCCTATACATTTTTTTAAGAAGTAACTTTTGTAATTTTCTATCAAAAGCTTTCTCGTTTTTAATGCTTTCAAGTTGAGAGGCTACAATTTTTTCCAGGTCAGCCACCATACGCTTTGAAGTCGATTCTAATCTTAAAGAATAAATAAAAAAGAACACATCAAATAAAGTAATGCAAGCACAAACATATACGCATATAAATACTAAGGTCTCAACATTCATTTTTGCCTCCAGATTGATTGCATAGCATAATATCCGGGTTTCAGCCTTTCGTGATATGTTGGGTATTGTCCCCAGCCGTTAAGCTTAAACGCACCAAGCTTTATTGTTTCTGAAGCATCGCCAAAGCCTAAGAAAATTTCATTTATTTTTATATCTTCGATACCGTAATGCAAATAATAATCGTCATGTATTTGCATTTCAGCAGGGTTGGAGAAATTCAATATCTGCCAAGGAAGCTTTATCTCTATGTAATCACCGTTAAAGCAATAATCAGCCAGAGAGTTAAAACCATCCTTGTAGGGGTTTGCGTTACCATAGGTCAGAACTCCGGTTTCAAATGTTTCTGCAAGCGGCTCACCGTTAACAAGATTTTTTTGCAATTTAGTAGGGGTTTGCAAAATAAGCTTAATGGGTTTAAATAATTTGCCGTCTACAGCCGGGGGATGTTCATAGGCATCTGTTTTATTAACATCATACGAATACCCGGCTTGTAAAACATCATATCTTTCCTGCACTACAATTCGGCTGTTTTCTTTGCCGTCAACAGAAATCACAAAATCAACGGGACGGTCAAAAGAGATGTTGTAATTTTCACAAAATTCCGTTCCCGATTTTGGGGTTACATCAATGGGAATAAAGAGTTTATCCGAGTCCTTCCTGTCCTTTTTGTAAGCAAGCATGTAAATAAACTTTTCATCGTACTTAATCGATAACCGCATATTTTCATTGTTAATAACCGGTGATACACCGTCCCATTCGGAAATATCTCCGTCTACGTAACATATGCTTTTTTCCTTGCCCGGGTCAAAGGACAAAAGACCGAAATATTGCTCGTTTGTCTGATAATCGCTCCAAAAGGCTGTTTTCTTCAAGTCTACGGCGTGCATGGTATTCCATGTTCGTTTAAACCACTCGTCCTGCCATATGAATACTATGCTTCCGGCACATCCGGCAGATTTTATATCCTTGTAGCAATCCAACAAAGCTTGAGCCTGTTCTGTTTCGGACATTCTGCCTTGGTTTCTGTTTGTATTTTTGTCCCTTTGAGCCATGCCTCTTGATGAAGGAACACCGAATTCGCTGACCACAAGGGGTATTGTATGGTATTCGTTGAGGTTCTTAATATATGAGTAATAGGTATTTATTCGTCCGCTTTCATCTACAAGGCTTGATATGTTTTCGGAGAAATTTAAGTAGTCGGGATAATAGGGATAAATATGATATGAGGCAAATGTACCCGATGTTAAATCTTCCGTGGGCTTTATGTGCTCTACATCCACCTTTGCAACCTTAAAAAAATGTTCTTCAACGTCTTTGGGGTAATCAAAGGGGTCGGTAGTGGGCCAGTTGGAAAAAGCAACCAAACGCTGAGTTCCATATCTCCGGGTTTCGTAAGAAATTTGCCTATCTCCAACATATGCAAGCAAAGCCTCAAATGGTGTTGCATCTTCCGTGGTTTGCAAATATTTTCCCTTATAGGAGTTTTTATCTTTTTGCATATGGTCGGTATAAATTACCGTTACATCTTCCCACTCTACACCGAGAATATAACCTATAACCCACGGGGAAATGTCTTTGTTGTATGTTCCGCTGCCAATTCCGCTTCCAAGGTAGAGCTTTCTTTGCCCGTGAATAACATCTGTCAAAACAATTGCATCATTTACGAATGTATCAACAAAATCCGGGCTGTAGGCATCTCTGTGAGAGTTTTGAATGTAATCGTTTACCCATAATCCGTGAAGAAGATAAAGGGGATTTTCATTATTTATATTATATTCGTAAAAAGCATCGTAAAATTCCGAGTTTAATAATGTGTAAACACGTATGGTGTTGGCACCCATATCCTGTATTTGCTTAAACCACCGTAAATATCGATCTTTTTCAATAGCATACTCGGTGGCAAATTTGCCGGGAAGCCCTGCACCAACATTGACTCCCTTAATTTCAAATTCAACAAATTCTTCGCTCTGTTTTATATATATTTTTTTTTCCATACTTTTAACGTTGGTAGAGATAGGAGGCGTTTCAAACCCTATGTAAAAGCCCATGCCGTACCATAAAAAATCTGCTGTCAGATGTAGCGCAATTACACAAATTGCACCAATGAGAAACTTTCTCATGAGCTTTGCTACCTCCTAGTGGTTAAACTTTTTCACTGCCGATTCGTGGCTGTATTGTTTTAAAAGCTCTATGTGTTCATCTAGCCAGCTTCCTCTGGCAGTAATAAAACTTTTAAGTTGGTTTACCGCTTCATCATAACTTCTTGGGTTTCTTTCGATTGAAGACAGTCTGTTAACTTCCTTTAGGTCCTCCGGATTAAAACTATAACCCCAAACGCTGTAGTTTCTGTTTATTGCATCACCCAAATAATCAATGGTATCGTCAATGTAGCGGGATAAGTACTCTTCATTCAAAACTGTTTTTCTTAGCTCCTTGTAACGCCTTATAACCTTATCCGTAAATCTTTTATCTTTTACAAGCATAAAGTACCTTGGTCTGTGAATCATGTCAAAACCGGTAACATCATGAGCTAGGTCCATAAAGTTGTCACAGGCGTTGTTAAAATCCCATACAGGCCCAATATGTATTTTCCCGCGAATATCCTTATAGAAAAATGTAGAAAACAAACCGGCATCATAATTTTTAAAGAATTCGTTTATTACGAAATAATCAACAAAGGAGCCTTCGTCCAAATACCGGGTATAACCAAGCTCCCTGTCGTTATAATCGTAGGAATACAGAGCTTTTTCAAATTTGCTGAAATCCTTCTCAATGTAATCAAGCAACTCCGGTGAAACACGATTAATGTTTGGATACACAATTTCCAACGAGGTATGGGAAGGCATTTTGTAAGAGTATTCTCCAAAGGTATTAATATCTTCCGGTTGGTTTGTTTTACGGTCAGCCCGGACTATGTATGATGAAAATCGGTCCTTATCGTTATAACTTTCTATATCTACTCTGTCCCGGGAACGGGCAACAGATTCTATCGCAAGATAAACGCCCCGGTACTCTCCGTCCACAAACACCTCGCAAAATCGAACCTCCGGGGTATCTTCCATAATCTGCCCCGCAATATTAAAACACAAGTAATTTCTTATTAGCGTTTTATCGAGAAACGGGCCGTTAAGAACCCATTCATCGTGTGAAGGCATACCCAAAAGTTCATTTTTGTTTTCGCTTAAATCTTCTTTTACAAAGTTCAGTTTAAATGATTTTTTATCAAATAATAGAGAAGAATACCCTCTGTATCGTATTTGAGACAATGTTGTCATTTGGGGAGAGTTTGTAAGGTGATTGTATGTATCCCGGTTGTCAAAAACAGTTATCTGCCCTGTTATAGTATTAGATTCGTAATTTATTTGCTCGTTTACAATATTTCTGTTTAAAAGAAGCTCCTGACCCTTAGTGTCTATAGATACCAGCGGCAGATGACTGCAAAATGTATCTTCCCTGTGATTGCAGGGAGCTTTTTCTGTTTTCTCTAAATGCTGATGTACTCTTGTGTTTGTTGGCGAAGACTCTATTGACATAAAAAACGGAACAGTAAGTAAAATTGCCATACAAACAACAGATATTGTTTTGTACTTCACTTAAATCCCCTTTTCTATACAATTTCATCGTTTTGCGCAACTATATTTACATACTCTACCGCACCCAGCTTATAGATTTTTTCCAATAAGTTTTCTTCTTTTCCACGTTTTTTATTATACATTTTTTGGGATATTTCATAAATAATCTCTATATGTTCGGCAGTTGAATTTTTGACTCGCAGCCTTGCTCTTTTATCAAGTTCCGTAAAAATAATTGCCTCTATGGAACCCTCCAAATCCCTTGGAGCCCTAATGATAATTAAAATTCGGTTGTCGCTTTTTACCCTGCCCAAAATTAGCAAAATTATGAACACTACGCCCGAACCCATGGAGCCAATTAAATAATCACCCACGCCACAGCAAATGCCGCTGATAATAGCCCAAAATATGTAAGCGGTATCTCTTGAATCCTTTATTGCCGTTCTGTATCGGACAATGGATAATGCACCAACCATACCTAACGATAACGCAACGTTATTTCCGATAACAGCCATAACAGTTGATGTGAGAACAGTGAGCATTATAAGAGAAGCATTAAACTTTTTGCTGTAAACAGAACCCGCATGAGATATCCAGTAGGATATGTATATAACCAAACCCAGCCCCGATGCCGCAAGGACATTGGTAAGTATTATTTCAAAGGTTAACACTTTGTTGCTTTCTAAAAGGTTTTGCAATAAATCCATCATATGAGTTCTAACATCCCCCGTTAAAATTATGTAAGTCCAATGAAATTAAATTTCACTAAACTTTGATTGTATTTAAATACATACGCATAACGAAAAACTTCTCCGTAATTAATTTGTTACGGAAATTATTCGACTGCGTGGTATTCAAGTTAAAATATGTAATTTAGAGAAACAATTCGTCCAAGCGCATATTTACTCACAGACAAACTTGAACGATTACAGATGTTTATGGTATCACGTATATATGAAAGTAAAAATCCGTTGTACTTAACTTCAAGCACCACACAAAAAGGTGACAACACCGGATACAGGTTTAGTTTTTCAGAAAATATGTCAAAAGAACTTTCTGTTGCCTCTATTCTGTTATCAAAAGTAATCCTTATCTTATTTTCATTTGCTATAAACGCAAACCTATTATATTGTACAATTGCTTTAGGTCTGTAGCCTTCCATACTCATTAACGCAAAGCATTCCGCCGCAAAAGGGTTTTTGTAGCCGAGAAGCGGGGTGTAATTTCCATGTGTCATCTTAATTGCATCATCTTTTAAGATTTGCAAAGAGCGTTTTTTTTGCTCCGTTCCCTGCTTTTGTTTCATTTCTAAAACTGCAAAACCGGAATCGCAATTATAAATCCGCAACCTTATTTTTTTTCGAGTTTCAAGACCATCTTCTTTTTCCCAAAAATCCTTATCGTTTTGAGTATCAAAATACAATGAACGAACCATATAACCGTCTGTAGAATTATGTATATCATTTTTGAGTAATGTACTGAAGGTATGTCGATATTTTATAAATTCATGCTGACTTATTAAATATTTATACTCCTGCCTTAAAACCTCGTTCATATTCCGCCCCTTTAAAACTATCTGTCGAATTGCAGAGTTGTTTCTAAAAGTTTGCGTTCATTGTAAAAAAAACTCATTTTTTCTAAAAGATACATATAGTATATCTAACATAAAGCAGTTTTACAATAACTTTTTTCAAAAGATTTAAGCATTTTACCTTGAAAACAAAAGGATCATTATAAAAAAGCCATTGGTGATGACTTGAAATATCAAAGGAAACGATATTTGGAAGGGACGCGTCAACAATAACTTTAAGTTTACTTTAAATTCGGTAGTTTTATGTATATAAACCGTGTGAAATTCGACAAGATGAGATGTTTTTATTTGACAAAAACTTAGAAAAAAGTTACGTTAATATATATAAAGATTCCATTTTAACAGATGACAAAAATAATTAATTTTTCCCAACAGTTCAAGGAAAAACTATTTTTTTGTCCATCTTCCTATTTGGAATATTATATAAAGTAAGAACGAAGAAGTGACTGCTTGATTGCTACATTTGTGCCGATGATAATTTGCACCGGAGGATTCAGAAAGGGTGCATCTGCAAGGTCTATACAAGCGGATTGAATAATAAACAAGGTGATATTAAATGAAATGTACGTGTTTTTTAAAAAGGATACTTTTCTGCTTTTACGGACGACAACATAGAGACTGTTCTGAATTGAGCTATATACTGTTTTCAAATTTATGATATGCAATGGGTGTTAGATAAAAAAACTATTATTCTTCTACCCTTTATTATTAAAAATTGCAACATTAATCTATGTAGAATCATTTGGCTTCTTATGGTATAATATTACAATAAAAAGGGTATTGTGCCTTATTTGTGCTGACAAAACCCAACCGAATAAGGAGGATGCCTATGAACTGGGAGCCGTGGACAGGTTGTTACAAAGCAAGTGACGGTTGCGCAAATTGTTATTTTTATGGGCCATATGCAAAACGCTACGGTCAAAACACTATACAAAAAACAGATAAATTCGATTGGCCTATAAGGAAAAATTCAAAGGGTGAATACAGGATTATAGGAAATAAAATTCTTGCAACCTGTTTCGCAACTGACTTTTTTCTTCCGGAAGCAGATGAATGGCGTAAAGAGGTTTGGTCTATTATCAGAGAAAGACAGGATATAGAATTTTTGATTTTGACAAAGCGGATTGACCGCTTCCTTGTATCGCTTCCTTCAGATTGGGGTACGGGATATGACAATGTCAATATTGGATGTACCGTAGAAAATCAAGAGTTAGCCGATTATAGGCTTCCCTTATTTTTATCCTATCCCATAAAGCGGCGTTTTATTGCCTGTGCACCAATTCTGGAAGCTACAGATTTAACACCGTATCTTCATGGGGTAGACCATGTTACGGTTGGTGGCGAAACAGGGCGAGAAGCTCGTGAGTGTAATTATGATTGGGTGCTGAATATCCGTGAACAATGCGTAAAAGCAAATATAACATTTTGGTTCAAAAATACAGGCTCGTTTTTTAGACGTGACGGTATAGTGGAAAAAATAAATCCTTTTAAGCAAACCGGTATGGCAAATGAGCTTGGTATAAATATTTCGGACGGTAAAAGGTTATTTTGACGGGAACTTAATAGTATAAAACATTATTGTTTTTATATTAAGCGGGTTTTTTTAGAATAGTTATATTGAGTATATATGGCAGAACACAGAACATATACTAAAACCTCCTAATCATTGAACAGAACCCCGTAAAACGGACATTGAAATAAAAGCACCTCCTATTGTAGA
>CAYXWM010000020.1:12349-40099 GCA_964468805.1 uncultured Defluviitaleaceae bacterium | reverse complement strand
GAATACTTTGAAAATATAATCCACGACATTAAAACACCATTATCCATCATACTTGATTGTATATTTAATCTTGAAGCCACAACCCAACTCCCTGAAGCTTCCATTGATATAATAAAAAACATGAAAAACCAATTATATCGAATTATGAAGCTAATTAGAGACATAAGCGACTATGAACGGGTAAATTCAGGCGGATTGTTACCGAAATTACGTAATTACGATATAATTTCATTAATAAGAAATATTACAGACTCAACCAGAACTTTGGCCGAGCGAAAAAAAATAAAAATAGAGTTTTGTTCCGAATTAAATTCCAAAACCATGGCCGTAGACAAAACCATGATAGAACGGATTATGCTTAATCTTCTGTCTAATGCCATTAAATTTACGGACGTAGGCGGTTTGATACAGGTTGTTTTGGAACTGAACGACGATATATTCAGTATCCGAGTTATTGATGACGGTATAGGCATGAATGCTGCCGAAATCAATAATATTTTCAACAGATATTATCAATCAAATTCTCATAACAAAGCCGGATCCGGTATAGGATTAAGTATAGTAAAACAATTTGCTTACCTGCTAAACGGCAATGTACTTACCGAAAGCGATGATAGCGGTACGGAAGTTCGGGTTGATTTGCCTTACACGCTGCTGCAAAACTCGCCTGCGGAAATTAAATATTATGATGATTTTTATTCCGATAATATCATACAAATAGAGTTGTCAGATGAATATCTATAAAAGTCTTATAAAATATTAAGGGAAACTTTTTCTGCAGAGAAGTTTCCCTTAATTGTTTTTCGGTAGACTTTGTGTGTGATAAATACGGGTTGATACAAGGTTTTTGTCGTACTTTTGGTTGGATGTTCGGCGTTTTAGAAAAGAGGAATTCGATAAAAAACCGGTTCAATCAAATTGCATTTCGAATCTTTTCTCGGCATATAATTGTAATACCGATTCGGCTTCGAAGGAGCTTTGCGGTCTTTTGCCGAAATTAAGATAGTGGGGTGTGGTTTGATTGGACAGCAAGAAATTGTTTAAATACTTAACAAAAATTTCTCAAGGACTGGTGCTTTCCGTATTGGTGCTGTTTTTCGTGGTTGTTTTCAACAGAGGTGCCATATTGGCTCAGTTCTTTCTTTATGAGACTATGCCAAACTATAAGCCCACTCACGGTTTGGAATTGTTATTGCAATCGGAAGTAAACGCTTCTGTCACCGACGGATTGGTTTTCAACAACCAAGAAATCACCCGGGAGCCTGAAGATATGCCTCATTTAATCGGAATAAACGACGTTATCTACCAACCCGAAACAGACACAGAAAATACGGACAACCACTTTAGCGAAGATATATCCACCGTTTTGGACAATGACAGGATAAAAGACTTGACTTATTTAAAGCAGAAATTTTACGTGGTAGACAAGCGGACAGATATTACCCTGTCTGATTTTGATATAGAAAAATTCTTGGAAAAAGACCTGTCTGTGGAAACCAATAATTCTCTGCCCAAAGTAGTGGTTTTTAACACCCATTCCACCGAAATGTACGCCGACTCCAAAAACGATATGGAAGGTGTAATGGGAGTAGCACAACGATTATGTGACATTCTGAAAGAAAAATACGGCATTAACGCAGTAAGATTCGATAAACGTTTTGACTTGGTAGACGGCAAATCCAAAATTATGGGAGCATACGAACGCATGGAACCGTCATTGAGAAGGTTCCTTGCCGATAATCCTTCTATAGAAGTTGCCATAGACGTACACCGGGACGGACTTCCGGACGACAATCACTTGGTTGTTGATGTTAACGGTAAACCCACCGCACCTTTAATGTTTGTTAACGGTCTTAGCAAACTTATGCAAGACGGACAATTACAACCCCTAAATAATCTGCCCAACCAAAACCTTAGCTCAAACTTGGCATTCAGCTTTAGATTACAACTGGCAGCCAACTCAGCCTATCCGGGCTTAATGCGAAAAATATACCTTAATGCCTATCGCTATAGCCTACATATGTTACCAAAATCCATCTTGGTCGAGGTTGGTGCCCAAAACAACACCAAGCAAGAGGCATTTAATGCCGTTGAACCCCTTGCGGATATGATTGCTTCGGTTCTGTTAAATAAAGCGTAAATAAAAAAGGCGAGTATTTTCTATGCTTGCCTTTTTTATTGGCAGTATATTTTAATCATTTATGCCTAATTAACCGGAAGTTTTGTCGAAACAAAACCCGTAGATTTATTCCTACCTATATTAATTATTGAAAATTTATGGTATAATAAGAACATGATAAAAAATTTTAACTGCTTTTGCGGTTTAGTTGAAAAAAAGAAAAATATGTAGTAATCGTACCTGTTAAACCTCTATATAATGGAGATAAAATGAAAGAAACAGATATTTTTTACCCCGTAAAGGATTATTTTGAAAATAATGGTTACAATGTACAAGCTGAAGTAAAAAATTGTGATATAACCGCAATAAAAGACGATAAATTAATTATAGCCGAACTGAAATTAAGATTTAACATAACCTTGTTGTTCCAAGCAATGACACGGCAAAAAATCACCCCTTGGGTTTATGTGGTTATCCCCAGACCCAAACGTGCCAACGATAAAAATTACAAGAATACCCTTAACCTATTATCGCGATTGGGATTGGGATTGATAATTGTTGCGGCGGACAGCCCGGTAAAAACCGTGGATGTGGTATTGGAACCTACATATGAGGGTTATATTAATAAAAAGAAGTTCAACTCTGTGGTAAAAGAAGCAAAACAAAGAAACTTTCCCAACATCGGCGGTTCCACAGGCAAAAAAATAAACACCGCCTTTCGTGAACGCTGTATAAAAATAGCCTGTATTACTGAGCGTTTGGGACAAGTTACACCCTCGATCCTCATAAAAGAATACGATTGCCCTAAAGATACGGCGAATATATTCTACAGAAATTACTACGGCTGGTTTGAGCGGGTTTCCCGAGGCTCTTACCGTCTTTCTCCGGAAGGCAGAACAGCCTTGGAGGACGATGACTTCAAACAGGCTGTAAATTACTACAGAGAGATTTACTCGGAAAATTTTCAGAAAGTTTAGGATTGATAATTATGCTGGACGTTGCACTCTTGGGAACCGGCGGAATGATGCCACTTCCGGAAAGATACCTAACATCCCTGCTTTGCCGCCTTAACGGCAGTCTTCTGTTGATAGACTGCGGCGAAGGTACTCAAATTACTTTGAAAAAGCTGGGTTGGGGTTACAAACAAATAGATTGCATTTGCATAACCCATTTTCATGCGGACCATATTTCAGGTCTGCCGGGTTTGCTGTTGGCCATCGGAAATTCAAATCGAACGGAACCTTTGCTTTTAATAGGACCGCCCGGCTTGGAGATAGTGGTCAGGAGCCTTTGCATTATTGCCCCGGTCTTGCCTTATGAGCTGGTCTTTCATGAAATAGATGAAAACAACTCTCCCGTTGATTATAAAGGTTTCCAAATTCATACCTTGCCCGTAAAGCACAAAATCCCCTGTTATGCTTATAAAATTGTATTAAACAGAGCAGGACGATTCGATGCGGAACGAGCCAAGGCATTAAACGTGCCTATACGTCTGTGGTCATTACTGCAAAAAAATGAAACTGTGGAATATGAGGGCAAAGTTTATCATTCCCATATGGTTTTGGGTAATCCACGACCGGGAATTACCGTTTCTTATTGTACGGACAGTCGTCCCATAGGCAATTTAATTCCCTTTGTAAAAAACTCTCGTCTGTTTATTTGCGAAGGAATTTACGGAGAGGACGAGAAATTGCCAAAGGCTGTGGAGTATTCTCATATGACCTTTTCCGAAGCCGCTTTGATAGCAAAACACGCTTCTGTTGAAGAGCTTTGGTTAACTCATTTCAGTCCCTCGCTTACCGACCCATACGCCTACCTTCCGGTAGCTCAGTCTATCTTTGAGAATACCGTAGTTGCCCATGACCGTATGCATACCACCATTCGATTTCCCGAATCGGATTAATTGTTTCTATTTCAAGGTATTTCGCCTAAAAGAGAGCGTGGCATATGAACAATAATAAATACTTTAAAAGAGTTTTATATGCAAGAAACAAAACCGCATTCAGCTTGGTTTTGATTTTTATAATGCTGGCACTATTCGGTTGGCAGGGTATACTCACCCGAAAAACTCAACCCCGGCCGGAAGCATCATCGGCTGTAACTCAACCTGCCCCGGAGATTTTGAGTATTGACCTCAAAAACTCTTACCCCACAAATCCGGACATGCTGATAGAGGTCAACAATAACTTAATTCTGACCCTATACGGAGAAACCTTGACGGAAGAAAACTTTGAAGCTGTTTTGGATAAACAACGTATGCTCTTCGGTGAAGAATTGCTGAGACTTAATCCCGTGGATAAACATAGGGAAAACGCCTTAAAGCAAATAGCAGCTTTTAAACAAAGCGGCATACAAATAATTTCCGTTGAAACCGAAGAACCTATATTTGAGCCGGACAACCCGGAACAATGCACAGTAACCGTCCGACAGATTACCGATGCAGACATAACCAACACCGTGGAGTATATCTTGGGAACAGAAAACGGACAATGGAAGATACTCTCATGGGAAAATATTTAGTGGTAAGTGCTTTTTAGTTTAATTGAAATCTATAATAAAGTCTTTTTGAAAGGGGTTTGGGGAAAACTTTTTCTTCAGAAAAAGTTTTCCCCAAGATCTTAACCGGTTTTAATATCAAGAAAGGTAAAGGAATAAACTTTGGCTGATACAATAGTTTTGGGAATAGAAAGCTCTTGCGACGAAACCTCCGTTGCCTTAGTTGCCGACGGAAGAAAGGTTTTGTCTAATATTATATTTTCACAAATAGCCATACATGAACCCTACGGCGGAGTTGTACCGGAAATTGCTTCACGTAAACATATAGAAAGCGTTACCTACGCCGCCGAGAAGGCATTTCAGGAGGCAGGTCTGGGCTTTAATGACATAGATTGCGTAGCCGTAACCGCCGGTCCGGGATTGGTGGGTGCGTTACTGGTAGGGTTGTCCTACGGAAAGGCATTGGCTTTTTCTTTAAACAAACCTTTGCTGGGTATACATCATATAGAAGCCCATATTTGTGCCAACTATATAGACAACCCGGACTGGGAACCGCCCTTTATAGCCTTGGTTGTGTCCGGCGGTCATACTCACTTGGTTCATGTTAAAGATTACAGCAGTTTCGAAATTTTGGGACGAACCCGGGACGACGCCGCCGGGGAAGCCTTTGATAAGGTGGCCAGAGCCTTGGGTTTGGGTTATCCCGGCGGTGCCAGATTGGAAGAGCTTGCCAAAAGTGGCGACCCTCTTTCCGTTAATTTTCCCAGACCCAATATAGAAGGCTTGGACTTTAGCTTTAGCGGACTAAAATCCGCCGTGCTTAATTACTTAAACAGCAATAAAATGCAAAATACTGAAATCAATACAGCAAACGTTGCGGCTTCCTTCCAAAATGCGGTTTGTGATGTCTTGGTAAACAAGGCTTTAATCGCCTGTAAAGAAAGAAAGCTGAAAAAACTTGCCCTAGCCGGAGGTGTGTCCTGTAATTCATACCTTAGGGAAGCCTTGGCTAAAGCTTGTAAAAAAAGCAAAATTGCGTTAAATATACCAAAGCCGGTATACTGCACAGATAACGGTGCAATGATTGCATCCTGCGGTTATTTTAGGTTTAAGGACGGAAAAATCCACAATATGGACTTAAACGCGTATCCTTCCGCGGTTTTGGGCAGTAGTTTCTAAAAACATTGTGATTAATATAAAAACCGGGGAAAACTCCTTAACTTAAAGAGTTTTCCCCGGTTTTTATTATCTTCTGTGGATAACTTCTGACAATATTAGCACGTTATGCGTACTCATAACGTGCTACACTAATTCCTCAACTACATGTTACTCACGTTATAATACCTTTGACGCACAACTTCATATAACAAAACACCTGTAGCCACGGAGGCATTCAAAGACTCCGCCTTACCCGGCATGGGTATTTTTATAAGGATGTCAGCGGCTTGGGCTATTTCCTCGGAAATTCCGTTTCCTTCGTTTCCTACGATCAGAGCCGTGCTTTCCGTAAGATTGATTTCATAGGGTAAATTATCTGTGTTTAAATGAGTGGCAACAACGTTGATGTTTTTGCTTTTAAGCTGTGGAATAAACTGCAATAAATCCACATTTTCCACAACCGGAATACGAAAAGCCGAACCGGCGGAGGCTCGTAACACCTTTGGGTTATACAAGTCCACGCAACCTTGGGACAATATTACTCCGTGGCAACCGCAGGCATGAGCCGTTCTGATAAGCGTACCCAAATTACCCGGATCCTGTAAGCACTCACAAATCAGAATAAAAGTATTTTCGGATGTAAGGACGGATTCAAGCGTATAAGTCTTTTGCCCACATATAGCCAGAAGTCCGCTTGGGGTAACGGTATCCGTTATTTTTTTGAACTTATCGTCCGGTATTATGTAGCCCTTGCTGTCCCACGGATACCTGGATTCAGGGTTATTTTTTGCATAACTTTCCGACGAAATATATGCGACCCTATCAAAATCCGGCGGTATTTCGTCTATAAAGCGTTCGCCCTCTATTATAAAAAGGCCGGAACTGTCCCTTGCCTTCTTCTGTTTAAGTGAAGTCGCTGTTTTTATTAGTTGATTAACTCCGGTAACCTTCATGGAATCAGACCTGTTCTGGCCTTACTCTTGCTGTGAAGCCGTTGTAAATCGGAAATCTCACCTATGGCAACCAAGATGTCTTCCTCTTGAATTATTTCGTCCGGCTTTAGGCTTACTATTACCCGTTTTCCGCGTTTTATGGCAACTATATTTATACCCGTATGTGCCCTGATATTTGCCTTTTGCAAAGACAGTCCTACCCAATCGTTTAGGGGTTCGATTTCAGCTATTGTAAATTCATCGGATAAATTTATAAAATCTATAACGTTGGTGGTGATTAAGTTTGTGGCAACCCTATTGCCCATTTCCCATTCAGGCAAAACAACCTTATCAGCCCCAACCTTCTCCAATATACTCTTTTGCATATGATTTTTTGCCTTAGACAGGACATACTTAGCACCCTGTTCCTTTGCAATCAAAGTAGCCATAGTGCTTGATTCAAGATTAGAACCGATAGCAACTATAACCACGTCAAAATTACGAAGACCTAGCCTAGCCATGGCGTGTTCATCCGTAACGTCAACCTGGACCACATGAGTGGCAATTTCGGACATATCTTGAACAACGTCCTCGTCTATGTCGCAAGCAAGTACATTGTTTCCGTTTTGAGACAATGTTTTTACTATGCTTTGTCCGAATCTTCCTAAACCAAGAACAGCAAACTGTTTGTTCTTTGCCATGTTCTTTGCTCCTTTAAAATATGAAATGTGACTTCTCGACCTAATCCAATATTAAGAACAGCAATTCTGTTTTGATAAAGGATTATTATACTGTTTCTTGCCGAATGTACAGAAAAAGATCTTGCTTCTTGGGCGTTTGCTCTTATATCTGTTTATTTGTTAAGAAGAAACAGTATTAATTCTTATAATATTTGATATTTGAATAAATTAAAAGAGGTATTTTAAAATTTTCTGTGAAAAGGCGAGAAAACCCACAAATTGTGAGTTTTCAAAATCAGTCCGTTAATATATTACTATCTCCTTATCCTTCAAAGCTTCCCTGTTTATAAAACCTTCAAAGCTTTTCGGTACGGAAATGCGGTTGGGAATACCGTCGGAAATATATCTTTGGTCGGGGTTCTTTTCAAAATATTTAAAGAACCAACCCAAATCCGTGCTGGCGTTATCCGAACCTCTTACACGGGGTACGTTTAAGGGGTCGAAATCTATGTGACCGGGTGTTGCGGAAGCACCGCTTTGACCCTCTCTCAATGCCCAAACGTAATCGTATTCAATACCGCCTGAACTACCCTTTAAAGCTAAAGGTCTCAATTCTTTTTGAGGGCGTTCTCCAAAAGGATAAACCAAGAATTTCATTTTGTAATCGGGTATAGTTTCGGAAACAAGCTGATGCATTTTTGCCAAGTCGTCTTGTATTTGATCCTCCGACATTCTTTTCAAGCTTTTATGCTTGAAGGTATGATTTGCGATTTCGAAACCGTTGTCTATAAGATATTGCAGACGTTCCTTTAAAGTTCCCGCACCTCGAAAGTTTTCATGTGCTCCGATAATGGCGAAAACGCCAGCTTTTCCGAAATCGGGATGTTTTTCGCAAAATTTGTTGATAATATCAACCATACAGCCTTCGGTAGGCTCTAACTTTCCGTTTACTTCGGTCATGGAAAAGGTAGTGGCAAGACCGTCGTCAAAGACAAAAACCACCGGTGTAAAACCGGCTTCAACCTTGATGTTATTGCTTGCCAAGTCCTCCAAGGAAATAAGCCTGTACCCTTTATCATACAAAAGCTGCAAGTCGTTTTCGAAATCCTCTTTCAGCCTTTGATAAGCGGGATATGGCTTGCTTTTGGCAAGATTATGGTACATAACAATCATGATTTGACCCATTTCATTTGGCTTGATTGTTTCATAATCAATGTCAGCCACCGGTACTTCCAAGGGTGATTCCGCCGGCTCCACAGATTCCACAGACAAATACCGGGTGCCCGGTTCTGAAACCTCCGCAAAGACAGATAATGAATCCGTATCACAAGCGGTACCGAAAAGAGTTATTACCGATAAAACAAAACATACAATAAAAACTTTAATGTTCATTTTTTTCCCCTTTGCATATAGTGGTTTAATTTAAAAACTAACAAAAACATTCGTAATTTCGCCAATGAGCGAATATCTTTGTACTTTCTAAATTAAATCGCTGTAATACTTTTCGGTCTGCCAAATGTTGCAAATAATCTCTACCCCTCTGTATTACATAAAAAGGCAACATTCGGTTTGACTTTAAGCACATCCCCTATACGAACTTTTCGAGTTTTGTTTCCAACATAAATCTGCTTTTTCAAACAGTTTCGAGAAAACAATCCGACAAATTCATTAAACGGAGACTGCTGTAAATATTACTGTCCGATAATGCAATTATTTACCGACAGATTGCTGTAAAAAATCGGGTTCACGGGTGACCGGAACCGATTAAACCTTAAATGTATAACATAATATTTTACATTCAATAGTATACTCGAAATGTCGGTTAATATTCTGTGGGTCTTTCCAGGGATATTCTGCCAAGCTTGCCTGCTCTGAATTCGTTTAAAAGAATTATGGCTGTACGGTTAAGATCCGTAACGCCGCCTTTTAACAGGAATCCTCTTTTCAGGGCAATAGCCGTCAAAATATCGTTTGATGTCATGTTTTCGGTCAATTCGATACCGTAAATATTGGGTAAGGCCTGAGGACCTAACAGAGACAATCGCTCTATCAGCCGCATTGCAAGTGTTTCCAGGTCTATGATTTGGTCATTGATGGCTCCGGTTATTGCCAGAGAAATACCCACCTCAATGTCGGAAAATTTTGGCCACAATATACCCGGTGTGTCCAAAAGGTCCAAGTCCTTTGCAACGCTAATCCATTGCTTTCCTCGGGTTACCCCCGGCTTGTCACCGGTTTTGGCTTTGCTTTTGCCCACTAATCGGTTTATTAAGGTTGACTTTCCTGAATTGGGTATGCCTGCCACCATTATTCTGATGGGAACAAAAAGCCGTCCTTTTTCTTTTTGCCTACGGATTTTTTCCGCCATAAGATTTCTTGCGGCAGTAATAATTTCGTTTATTCCCTTGCCCTTGGAACAATCCGTAAGTACGGTGGTAATACCCAAGCGTGAGTAATATTCTGTCCAAAGTCGGTTGGATTCCGGGTCTGCCAGGTCGGATTTGTTTAATATAATGAGCCGCTGTTTGTCTTTTGCAAAGACGTCAATATCGGGATTTTTACTGCTGTAGGGAATACGAGCGTCCAAAACCTCCAAAACTATGTCAACAAGTTTAATATTTTCCAATATTAGACGTTTGGTTTTGGTCATATGCCCGGGGTACCATTGTATATCCATAATTACCTCAAATTAAGCCTATTTTATTCAAGGGCCAGATTCTCAATTGAACCTTTCCCAAAATTTCAGAGCGTTTAATACAGCCGACTGACTTAAACCGGCTGTCATTGGAGCGGTTGCGGTTGTCGCCCAAAACAAAATAACTGTCCTCCGGAACCGTCAAGGGAAATTCTACATCCCCAAGGGCGACTATGGATTCTTCGGAAAAGTCGTCATCCAATACTTTTCCGTTAAGGGTGAATTGATAGTCCACAAAATCCACCACATCACCCGGAAGCCCTATTATACGCTTAATATAAAATTTTGACGGGTCGGAACGATAGGGAAACGCCACTATATCATTGTAAGCAGGAGAAGTAAAATAATAGTAAAACCTGGAGATTATAACTTTCTCGTCGTTAAGCAAAGTAGGCTCCATGGAAGCTCCGGATATTACCGCCGGCTTGACAACGTATGTTTGCATTATGAAAAACAATACCAATACGGTAATACCTGTCAATACCCATTCGGTAATCTTTCTGAGACGAGGGTTTTGTATACGGTTTAATAACTTAGAGATTATTTTACACCCCTTTCATTTTTTCGAAACCTAAGCCCAAAAGCATAGCCGGAATTTGTATGTAGGCTCCGGGAAATCAGAGTAGAATCACTTTAGCAATTGTAATATTTATAATTAATTGCATAAGGAACAGTAACAATTCTCAGCAAACGGCTCTTGCGTTTTTTACCGAATTTTAGTTACTTCTTAACCGGCAATTAAGTATATACTATAATTTCCTAAAAAATTTAAAATATTAAAAAAGGCGTCCCAATAAGCAACACCTTTTATACGGAATTTGCAACGGGAACAGTATCAAGCCGAAACTGTGTTCAAAACCAGGTTAAGGCTCGATACCCCTGCAAAAAATTCATTTATTATTTTTTGTTTTTGTTCATGATTTCTTCTTTAACTTTGGCTTTTTTACCGATTCTGCTACGTAAGTAGTTCAGTTTCGCACGTCTTACAATACCGCGACGTACTACTTCGATTTTTTCCACACGGGGAGAATGTAAAGGCCAAGTTTTTTCCACGCCAACACCGTAAGAAATACGACGAACTGTGAAAGTTTCTCTTGCGGAACCGTTTTGACGTTTAAGAACGGTACCTTCGAAAACCTGAATACGTTCACGAGTTCCTTCAACGATTTTAGCATGGACACGAACTGTGTCACCCACTTTAAATTTGGGTACTTCGGGTTTTAATTGCTCTTGTTCAAGTTGTTTGATAATTTGATGCATGTTATCCTCCTTAGATATGAATGTTCTTATCCAATCTTATCCGCCTTCAGAGTTTGTAAAAATACCGGGTAAAAACCAACAAAGGGTATTTTTTATCAAACAAGCGAAATAGATTTTTTCAACCTTAACCCAAAAGGTTGATTAGGTACAGCGGAACATCCTTTTAAACCAAACGAGATACTTTAGTAAAGTTCGTTTGAATATACCGAATTTATCACAAAATCGGTATGCAAAATTATATTAACATAGCTTTAATAACAGTGCAATACCTTTTGTGTTAAATATATACCGCTATTCTGTTAATTTCTTCTTACAGATTATTGCATAAATTTACATAATTATATTTTTCGGGATTATATGCAGTATTTCAATTAAAATACAAAACTTTTAAGGGAGAAAATTTTTTCTGTTAAAAAGATTTTCTCCCTCTGTCATTCAATGAATATGCAATTAAATTTTGGTTTCAAGAAGATGCATATATTCTATAAAATGTGAAAATACAATTCCCGGTTCGTGAAGCTCCGGATTCCAACGTTTTGCCCATTCAAAGGAAACAAAGCCGTTGTATGACATGGATTTTAAAGCCCTCATAGCTTCCAAAACCGGAACATCGCCTTTACCCATCATTTTGTAAACTATGTTGCCATCTTCACATAAGGAGTCTTTCACATGGACATGCTTTATGCGATTACCCAAATTAGCCACGGTTTCAGCCGGGGTTTCTTTATAGAAACGGTAGGGGTGGTGTATATCCCACAGCACCCCGGCGTTATCAGGCATTTTATCCATAAATTTACTCATTCGGGCTGAATCAGCCAATAATCCGTTGGTTTCCAACAAGGGCATTACGGATTTGGTTTTCGCATATTCGCAAAGTTTCGCAAAGAGTTCCGCACATTCATCCAAGTCGCAGTCCTCCGGTTGGGGATGAGCCGTAGACATTACCCGAATATAGGGAGTGCCCAGTTTTTCTGCCAAGTCAACGTATTCCAAGGCGTGCTCATAGTCCTCCTTTGCCCGTGAGGGAACGGCAAACGCAGAGTTACTGGTAAGTATGGGAATACATAAGCCGGATTTTTTAAGTTTTTCTTTGGTTTTTTCAATATTTTGAGGAGAGAATACGTCTATACGCGGTGCATAAAGTTCTTCTCCTATGCCTCGGATTTCTATACCTTGATAGCCAAAATCGCCTGCTGTCACGAAAACTTCTGAAAAATTCCAGCCCGGGCAGCCGAGCGTTGAAAAACAAAGCTTCATATATCATTCCTCCGGTCGATTTGGTCTGTTACAGTGAAATACCAAAAAATAAACCAAAGACCTTGAGGGAAACTCTTTAGTAAACTTTCCCTCAAACTCCAAAAAATTTATACTGAGAGTATTAACAAACTTATTATATCCTAAAAGAATTACAGGTTTATTTTATGCATCCGTATCTTGTGATAATCCCAGCATTTTTTCGCCTTGTTCACGGAGTATGTACTTTTGTATTTTACCGCTTGTGGTCATAGGGAAGCTGTCAACAAACCAAACATATCTGGGGCATTTGTGGCGAGCCATTTTGGATTGATAGTATGCCTTTACTTCCTCCTCGGTCATTTCTTCGCCTTCTTTGAGAATAACGCAGACCATAACCTCTTCGCCGTATTGTTGGCTTGGAACTCCTACAACCTGAACATCACGTACCTTGGGATGGGTATAGAGAAAGTCCTCCAGTTCCTTGGGATAGATATTTTCTCCGCCACGAATTATCATGTCCCGAATACGACCGGTAATGCGATAATAGCCGTCCTCATCAACGGTAGCAAGGTCGCCTGTGTGCAACCAGCCGTCCTCGTCTATAACAGCGGCAGTAGCTTCCGGCATTTTATAATATCCACGCATAATATTATATCCTCGGGCACAAAACTCTCCCGGTTGACCGGGTCCCAGCGTTTCTCCCGTTTCCGGATTGATTATCTTACATTCTACCCCGGGAAAAGCCTTGCCTACGGTTTCCACACGATGACGAGTACTGTCGCTTGTGGTGGTCATGGTACAACCCGGAGAGGCTTCCGTTTGCCCGAAAACGATTACTATATCACGCATATTCATTTCTTCCAAAACTTGTTCCATAACCTTGATCGGACAGGGTGAACCTGCCATTATGCCGGTACGCATATTGGAAAGGTCGAAGTTTTTGAAGTTTGGATGTTCCAACATGGCGATAAACATAGTGGGAACCCCATGAACCGCAGTGCATTTTTCCGATTCCAGAGCATGAAGCACCTTTTCGGGCCTGTAATAATCTATGGGTACCATGCAAGTGCCGTGGGTAATACAAGCCATGGTTGCCAGAACCAATCCGAAGCAATGGAAGAAAGGCACGCAAATACAGAGCTTGTCTTCTGAGGTAAAAGCCATGCCGTCGCCTATGGTTTTACCGTTGTTGATAATATTGGAATGAGTCAGCATAACTCCCTTGGGAAAGCCGGTGGTTCCGGAAGTATACTGCATGTTTATAATCTCGTCCGGTGAAAGTGATTCTGTCAATTGTCGGTATTCTTCGCAGGAAACCTTTTCCGATAAAGGCAGTAAATCATCCCAATTAAACATACCTGCCGGGGTTTCGTTTTCTCCGGCATAGATTACGGTTTTAAGCATGGGCAATCTTTCGGATTGAAGTTTACCCACTTCGCTCCCTGCCAGTTCCGGGCAAATTTCGTTGATAACTTCTATGTAATTGCTGTCTTTAAAGCCGTCTATCAACACCAAAGCCTTGGTATCGGACTGCTTTAAGAGGTATTCCGCTTCATACACCTTGTAATTTGTATTTACCGTTACCAACACAGCCCCTATTTTACAGGCTCCAAACAGGGTCAACAGCCATTGTGGCACGTTAGTTGCCCAAATGGCAACATGGTCGCCCTTTTTAATGCCCATGGCTAAAAAGGCCTTTGCGATTTTGTCGCATTCTTCGTTTAAAGTTTGCCATGTACGGAAATAGTCTCTGTCCGTATACCTAATCGCATGACCGTCGGGATTGTTTCGGGACAGTTCTTCCAAAATCATACCCACCGTTTTATGCCATACTTGGTGCGTCCGGGGTTTAGTCATTTCTACTGCCTCCTTTACGTGATTTACTGTGGTTTTACAATGGTTTTGCAATGGTTTTGAATAATATATCATCATTCGACAATTTTAACAAGCATGAATTACAATAAATTTAATACCAAATAAAAAAGGACAACCGAAAGTCGTCCGTGATAAGAATATTTATGCTGTTTGATTAACATTTTAACAATAAGTACAGTCTTCATTTGAACAAAAAGTAATTGTTACCAAAATTACATTATTAATTAAATTGTTGAAATATTGCATTAGGTTAATTCACTAAAATTGCTCAATATCGATTTTTTGTGCAACAAAAACCCCGTTCATTAGTAGCTTACAAATTCTGTGAAACTTAGCCGTATTGTCGGAAACGTAAAACTCATGATTCGGCTCACGTTTTTCTGCCAGCATATTGTTTTCGTTTAAGAAGTTGCTTACAGCTTTTGCCACATAAATCGCCGGGTCTATGACCTTTATACTGCCCACCACTTTTTGTATACAATTGAAAAGCAAGGGATAGTGGGTACAAGCCAAAAGCAGAGTATCTATTTCCCGGTCAATTAATTCTTGAAGGTAGATTTCGGTGGTAATATTTGCCACAGAGTTGGTGGTCCAGCCTTCTTCCGCCAGAGGAACAAAAAGCGGACAGGCTTTGGAGTATACTTCCGTATCGGCTCTTGAACTTTTTATATAAGTCTCGTAAATTTTGGAGCGGATAGTGGCTTCGGTACCGATGATGCCGATTTTTCCGTTGGAGGTATAGTTGATACAGGCGTTTACGCCGGGTTCCACCATGCCCATTAGGGGTAAGTCAAAGTTTTCCTTGAGACTGTCCAGGCTGTTTGTGCAGACGGTGTTACAGGCGGCGACTATAGCCTTTACATCATGTTTTATCAGGAAATTCACCATTTGACGGCTGAATTTTGTTACGGTTTCCGGAGATTTGGAGCCGTAAGGAACTCTTGCCGTATCACCGAAATATATTATTTTTTCATAAGGCAGTGCCTTCATAACCTGACTTGCAACGGTCAAGCCGCCGACACCCGAGTCAAAAATACCGATCGGTCTGTTATCCATTTTGATTCCTTTCGAAAGTTGATTATAAAAGCATGTATTTAATTTTAAAGTAGAGTTACTGTATATTTTAAGGTCAAATGCAACGTTGTTTAGGTTTTGCTTGTTTTGATAACAGAGTAGGAAGCCGCTTCTTTGCGTCTTTCTTCGTCCATTTGGGCGTAGTGTTTGGTGGTGGTGTTTACGTTGGAGTGTCCCAAGGCTTCGGCGACCAAGAATATATCTCTGGATTCTTTGTAGAGATTGGTTCCGTAAGTGCTTCTTAGTTTATGGGGAGTAATTTTTTTAACGGCAACGGAAACACCGGAATATTTTTGCACCAAATTTTGCACGGCTCTGGTGGTTATCCTGCGGTTTTGCAGAGATAAAAACAGGGCTGATTCGTGACCTTTTTTTGGGGTTGATTTATTTCTTATATTAATATATTCCAGCAAGGCGGATTTTACCTCATCTCCGAAATATAAAACGGATTCGTCGCCGCCTTTTCTTGTAACTTTAACGCTGTTGTTGTCAAAATCCAAATGCTCGGTGTTTATTCCAACGCATTCGGAAACACGTATACCGGTTCCCAGCATCAGGGTAATTATTGCCACGTCCCGTTTTACGTTCAGTTTATGTAGAAGTTTTTGGCGTTTGGTCAAGCCTTCGCCCGTTTGGATCTTCTCAAGAAATACGGCGGATTCGTTAGGCTCCAAGCGAATAATGGCTTTCTTGCGGAGTTTAGGGAAATCCACCAAATCCGTGGGGTTAAAGTCGATTCGTCGGCTTTTTAAATAAAAAGAAAAGAAACGCCGCAACGACGCCAGCTTTCGGGATTTACCGCCGGCGTCGTTTTGCACGTAAGATTTTTCGGTTTGATAAAGGGTCAAATACTCCATATAGCCTTGGATTAAGTCATAATTAACTTCACCCAAGTCCTTAATCGTAAATTCACGCATTTTAAGATGAGAGAATTCGGGGCATTGTATCAGGTAATTGAAAAAAATACGTAAATCATAAGCATAGGCTATTTGCGTAAGCGGAGCGGTGGTATCAGCTATGTTTCGAAAAAAGTCCGCGGCAAAGGGCGGCAATTGCATAAGCAGTTGCCGAAGTTTAAGAGTGTTTTTTATCTTTAGCTGATTTAGATAATCATCCAATCAAATCTGCCTCCAACCGCAAATTCCGGCTCGCTCTATGGCACCGAAAACTTTGTGGCTAAAATTGTCAAATTCTTTGGCTTGGGCATAAATAAATTCTTTCATGGTTTCTCTTTTGGTCAAACCGTCAACCGGACAGGGGCTTTTCACCGGGGTGATTTCCTGTTTCTTGACAAAAGAAATTATATCTTTTTCCGGAACATAAACCAAGGGTCGAATGAGTGTTACATTTTTCCTGTCCAAATATGTTACCGGAGAAAAGGTATGTATTTGAGCTTCATAAAACAATGAAAGGAAGAAGGTTTGCAAAACATCATCCTTATTATGACCCAAAGCTACCTTGTTGCAATCTAATTTAACCGCTTCCGAATTTAAGGCACCTTTACGCATTTTGGAGCAAAGGGCACAGGGATTGGATTCTTTTCTGTCCTCGAAAACAATCTTTCCTATGTCGGTTTCAATCACGTCAAATTGCACGTCCAACTTTTCGCATAGCCTGTATACAGACGATAAGTCAAAGTTGGGAAAACCCAAAGATACGGTTATTCCTCTGACATTGAATTTTTTAGGATAAAAGCGTCGTAAATGTGCCAACGCCACCAACAACGCCAAACTGTCTTTCCCACCGGAAATACCCACGGCAATATTGTCGCCTTCGTCTATCATGTTGTAGTTATCGCAAGCCCGTCTAACGTGGCTTAACAGTTTTTGCAGTTCCATAGTACCTCCGACCGGTGTGCTTGTCCTTTATTTCATGCACTCTTGAGTATTGATTTTGATGTAGATTTTCTTCACTTTATAATTATTTGCGGCTAAAATTTCTTTTCTGCCATATCATACTGAATCCATTTTAAACAGAGGACAAAAACAATTATTTTTGTCCTTCATCTTATATGGAATTGGTATCACGTTAATTAATTGAAAATTATTCCTTAGGGCTTTGGCCAATTTGTATTTAATAACAACATCCCGACCAAAAAGAATATTACAATATAATCAATTTATTATACAAGCCAAATGACTTTATAGTCAATATAGCAGATTGATTAAATTTCAAGCAAATTTCAACCCATTATTCGAAAATAATAAGCTTGAACTTCTCAATAAATAATATATAATACTACTAATGTAGTTATGATACCGTGCCGATATATGTAAAATTACTTAAATATTGTGATTCTGATAGTTTTTAGGTGTTTTTAAATACATTAAATTTACATAAATTTCACACTAATCTGACCTTATAAACATATTGAAAAAATAAAATACTGTTGTACAGCGGTTTAATTGTGTTACAAAAATAAATCGCAATTACTCCTTGAAACCTTGGCTAAATCACGATTTATTTTTATTTGCTTTCAAGTTAAACCACTATACAAACAACCGGGTGATTCTATGCAATCCTTTACTCATCTTCATGTACATACGGAATACAGTCTGCTTGATGGTTTGGCGAAAATCAAGGAGCTTGTTTCTCGTGCCAAAGAATTGGGTATGGATAGCTTGGCAATAACCGATCACGGCGTAATGTACGGTGCTGTAGATTTTTACAAAGCCGCTAAAGCCGCCGGAATAAAACCGATTATAGGCTGCGAAATTTACGTAGCCACCGGTTCTCGCTTTGAAAGATTGGGCAATGAAAGCGGTTACAATCATCTTGTTTTGCTTGCTCAAAACAATGTAGGTTATCAAAATTTGATAAAACTTGTTTCCTTGGGCTTTACGGAAGGTTTCTATTATAAACCTCGTATAGACCTGGAGTTGCTGGAAAAATACAACGAAGGCTTGATTGCATTAAGTGCCTGTTTGGCAGGAGCGGTTTCCCGAAACCTATTAAATGTCTCCTACGAAAAAGCCGTTGAACAAGCCTTGATTTACAAAAAAATATTCGATAACGGCAGGTTTTATCTGGAATTACAGGACCACGGAATGCCCGAACAGACAAGAGTTAACCGTATGTTGATACAAATGGGCAAGGAACATGATATTCCCTTGGTCTGCACCAACGATATTCATTATATCTACAATTCCGATGCTACCGCACACGAAATACTACTTTGTATACAAACCGCCAAGACTGTAAACGACGAAAACCGCATGAAATATCACGGTGACCAATTTTATTTAAAATCTCTGGAAGAAATGCTGGCTCTGTTTCCGGAAGTTCCGGAAGCCTTGGAAAACACCGTGAAAATTGCAGAACAATGCAATGTGGAATTTACTTTTAACGAATATAAACTGCCGCGTTTTCATCTTGAAGAAAACATTACGGCTTTCGAAAAACTGCGTCTGCAATGTATTGAAGGCATAAAAGAACTGTATGAAGAACCGGATAATCCCCAACTCCTTCAACGCTTGGATTTTGAATTATCCGTTATAAACAGCATGAACTTTGTGGATTATTTCCTCATAGTTTGGGACTTTATAAAGTATGCCAAAGACAAGGGCATTATTGTGGGTCCCGGCAGAGGTTCCGCAGCAGGAAGTTTGGTGGCTTATTGCCTGGGAATTACCGGCATAGACCCCATAAAATACGACTTGCTCTTTGAGCGTTTCTTAAATCCGGAACGTATTTCCATGCCGGATATAGACATAGATTTCTGCTACGAACGCAGACAAGAAGTTATAGACTATGTAATAGAAAAATACGGTGCCGACCATGTGGCACAGATTATTACCTTTGGTACTATGGCTGCCAGAGCCGCCATACGTGACGTGGGCAGAGCATTGGCTATGTCCTATGCGGATTGTGACCGTATAGCCAAAATGATACCCTTTGAAATAGGTATAACCATAACGAAAGCCTTGGAATACAATCCGGAACTGAAAAAGGCATACGAGGAAGAAGACGACACAAGATATTTAATAGACATGGCAAAACGTATGGAAGGTCTGCCCAGACATGCTTCAACCCATGCCGCAGGCGTGGTAATCTGTGACTTGCCTGTTTCGGAATATGTACCCCTTAATCAAAACGACGGTGTTATAACCACCCAATATCCCATGAATACCTTGGAAGAATTGGGACTGCTGAAAATGGACTTTTTGGGTTTGCGAACCCTAACCGTAATCCAAAACGCCGTCAAGGAAATAGAAAGAATTCACAACATAAAGTTGGACTTAAACAATACGGAATATAATGACAGAGCCGTCTACGATTTGATTTCCCGTGCAAATACGGAAGGTGTCTTTCAGTTGGAATCCAACGGCATGAAGGCCTTTATGAAGGACCTTAGCCCGGATTGCATAGAAGATTTGATAGCGGGAATTTCTCTCTACAGACCCGGCCCCATGGAGTTTATTCCCAAATATTTACAGGGCAAAAGAAACCCGGACAGCATACGCTATATGCATGGGCTTTTGAAGCCTATATTGGAAAATACTTACGGCTGTATAGTTTACCAAGAGCAGGTTATGCGTATAGTTCGAGAATTGGCGGGATACAGTTACGGTCGCTCCGACTTGATGCGTAGGGTTATGTCCAAGAAAAAAACCGATGTAATGGACTTGGAGCGAAACAATTTCATTTACGGTTTGGGAGACGACGTTCCCGGCTGTATTAAAAACGGCATTCCGAAAGAAGCCGCAGAGCAAATTTTTGACCACATGGTAGATTTCGCAAAATATGCCTTTAATAAATCCCACGCCACAGCCTACGCCGTAATAGGCTATCAAACGGCTTGGTTAAAGGTTCATTACCCGGTGGAATTTATGGCGGCTTTACTAACCTCCGTTATGGACTCAGCCACAAAGGTAGCGGAATACATTAACGAATGTAAAAACATGAACATCGCCCTGCTTCCTCCGGATATTAACGAAGGTTACGCTCATTTCTCCGTTTCTGACGGGAAAATCCGATACGGTTTGTTGGCAATAAAAAATGTGGGACGTTCCGCAATAGCCGCCTTGGTAAGAGAGAGAGAGGCAAAGGGCTATTTCAAAAGCCTAACCGATTTCATCAATCGCATGGAATCCAACGAGCTGAACAAACGCAGTATAGAAAGCCTAATCAAGGCAGGAGCCTTTGATTCTCTGGGCGGAAAACGTTCGCAATATGCGGTAGTATACCGTAATATATTAAACGGTATAAACCAAACAAAAAAACAAACCATGGACGGACAGCTGAGTTTATTTGAAACCC
Organism: uncultured Defluviitaleaceae bacterium; assembly: GCA_964468805.1. Lineage (GTDB taxonomy): Bacteria > Bacillota > Clostridia > Lachnospirales > WRBF01 > CAYXWM01. Next base: position 19,315 of record CAYXWM010000020.1, on the reverse strand, counting down.
AAGACAGTTCTTCCGACCTTTTCAAGGACGAACTGCCCAATATGCCGGAATACAACCAAAAGGAACTCCTGGCATACGAAAAAGAAGTATTGGGAATTTATATCAGCGGTCATCCTTTGGAACAATACAAAGATTTCCTGTCAAGATACGCAACAAACAGCACCACTTTGGACTTTGCCAAATCCGAAGAAAACGACGAAAAAATTTGGGAACTCAACGATAAACCCGTTTGTATAGGCGGCATTATCGCCGATAAATCGGTGAAAAGCACTAAAAGCAACAAGCTTATGGCCTTTCTCACGGTAGAGGACCGCTACGGCTCCGTAGAAATACTTGTATTTCCCCAGATTTATGAGCGATATTTGGGTAAACTGAATATAGACCAAGTTGTTGTCATAAAGGGACGAACCTCCGTCAAAGAGGACGAGGACGTTAAAATCCTCTGCAACGAAATTATTTTCTATAACGAAAATATGCCTCTAAAACCAACGCAAACCCTATGGCTGAAAATCACCGGCAACTCTCCGGTCACCTTACCCGATTTAAAAGATAACTTATCCACATACAAAGGAAATACAAGGGTAATAATTTACTTTGAAGCCACCAAAAAACGACTTGCTCTGGACGAGGCATTTTGGATTAATCCCACGGAAGACTTACTGGTTGAAATGAAAAATCTTCTGGGAGAAGATTGTGTGGTCTTAAAGTAATTAAAGATTAGCTTTTAGTATTAAAGTCATTTTGAAGGGAGTTTGAGGGAAACTTTTTTCAGAAAAAATTGCCCTCAAGGTTTTATCCCTATACCCTCAATTAACTATTATTGTATATCAAATATTAAAATCTATGTTAGGAGGAATTTTTTTGAAAAACAGTCAGAAAAAAATAGGTATTTTAACTTCCGGCGGAGACGCCCCGGGTATGAATGCATGTATCCGTTCAGTGGTCAGAACGGCTATATATAACGGAATTAAAGTAACCGGTATTAAACGCGGTTATGACGGCTTATTTGAAGGCGCTATCGAGGACTTAACCCCACGCTCCGTCTCCGAAATTATCCATAAAGGCGGTACTATCCTGCATACAGCCCGTTGCCAACAAATGATGACAAAAGAAGGTCAAGAAAAAGCCGCTCAAGTTTGCAAGGTTTTAGGTCTTGATGCCTTGGTGGTTATAGGCGGCAACGGTTCCTTAACCGGTGCTTTGGAATTAAGTAAACTGGGCGTAAACGTTTTGGGTATCCCCGGCACCATCGACTTGGACTTGGATTGCAGCGACTACACCATAGGCTTTGATACCGCCGTAAACACTGCCATGGAAGCAATCAATAAAATCCGTGACACTTCCAGCTCTCATGAACGTTGCTCCCTTGTAGAAGTAATGGGCCGTCATGCAGGGCATATAGCAATCTGGTGCGGTATTACCGGCGGTGCGGAAGAAGTTCTTGTACCCGAAAGCAACCAAGTAAACCTTGAATCAATATGCCAACAAATATTCGAAAACCGTTCAAAAGGCAAAACCCATAACTTAATAGTTGTGGCTGAAGGCGTAGGACATACCGAAAAACTTGCCTCCGACATCCAAAAAATAACCGGCGTAGGAACCAGAGCCACAATTTTGGGTCACCTTCAACGGGGCGGTTCACCAACAGCAGTGGACAGAATGCATGCTTCCATCATGGGTTACGTTGCGGTAGAAGCCTTCTTGCAAGGCGAAAAAAATCGTGTTATCGTCTACAAAGACGGAGCCCATGTTCATCTGGACATTGAAGAAGCCATGAGCTATAAACGTGTTTACGATGATCGTTTGTACAAAATAATGAAGATTTTGGCTATTTAATGTGAATTTGACGCAGACGAACAATTTTGCGAATATATTCGGAAGTTGGATGAAATTTTAGATTCATCGAACTCACATTATTTAAGTCACATCCCCATAAACCGATTAATCGGCTACAACACCGGCATTCAGCCGGTTTTTATATAAAGACAGAGACGGAAGCTTATGTAAACTTTGGTAAGTTTCACTAAATCTCACACAATCGAAGGAGGAACAGTATGCGTAAAACTAAAATAGTGGCAACCTTAGGTCCGGCTTGCAATGATATAGAGATAATGAAATCCTTAATAAAAGCAGGGATGAATGCGGCACGCATAAACTTTTCCCACGGTACTCATGAATCTCACGGAGAAATTATCAACAAGCTTAAACAAGCCAGAGAGGAAATGGGTGCTCCAATTCCCATGATTTTGGATACAAAAGGACCCGAAATTCGTATCAAAACCTTTGACTCCGACAGTATTTACTTGGCTCAGGACAGTACCTTTACCTTAACCACCGAAGATATAGTGGGCGACGTTACAAGAGTCGCCATTACTTACAAAGACCTTCCGAAAGATGTTCGTGAAGGCGGCAGAATCCTTATTGACGACGGTTTGATTGAATTGAGGGTAAATCACATTACCGAAACCGATATTGAATGTACCGTTGTTAACTCCGGCTTTTTAAGTTCCAACAAAGGCGTTAACATACCCGACTTTTACGTAAATCTTCCTTCTCTTACAGAAAAGGACATAGACGACATTATTTTCGGTGTAAAAATGGATTTCGATTATATCGCGGCTTCTTTTGTTCGCTCTGCTAACGACGTTATCAATATTCGCAAAATTTTGGAAGCCCACGGCGGAGACAGAATTCGCATTATAGCTAAAATAGAAAGCCGTGAAGGCGTAGACAATTTGGACTCCATCTTGGAAATTGCCGACGGTATTATGGTTGCCCGCGGTGACTTGGGCGTTGAAATTCCGCCGGAAGAAGTGCCCTTGGTTCAAAAACAAATTATCAGAAAATCCAACGAAAAAGGTAGACCTGTTATTACAGCAACTCAAATGTTGGATTCCATGGTAAACAATCCTCGTCCTACCCGTGCGGAAGCAAACGACGTAGCCAACGCTATTTTTGACGGTACCGATGCAATTATGCTTTCCGGCGAAACCGCAAAAGGAAAATACCCGGTTGAGTCCGTAAAAATGATGGCAAGAATTGCGGCTTATACCGAAAGTTCCATAGACTATAACTCAAACTTAATCAAGCACCGCCGTTCATTCCAAGCCAACTTTACCAATGCTATGGGCTTTGCGGCTTGTACCATGTCGGCTGATTTGGATGCTCCTTGTATTATTACCGTTACCGAATCGGGCTTTACTCCCCGTATGGTTTCCAAATTCAGACCATCCTGCAACATACTTGCCCTTACCTCCGATGCCTGTACTTATCGCCAGTTAAACCTTACCTGGGGTTGCGTTCCGGAAATGGAAAAAGAAATTTCCGGTGATGATGAAGTATTTAAAGTTGCGGTGCAAAGAGCATTGGAATCAGGTTTGGCGGAAGTAGGCGACACCGTGGTAATCGCCGCCGGTATCCCCGTAGGTACAGCCACCACCACCAACACCCTTAAAGTTCAAATTGTAGGCAACGTAAAAGCCAAAGGTCGCGGCATAGGTAACAAAACCGTTAAGGGTTATGCAAACGTTGTTAAAGTAATAGAAGAAGCAGAAAAATACTTTAAAAGCGGAGACATTTTGGTTACAACCACCACCAATAACGCCATGATGCCTTATATTAAAAAGGCGGCTGCTATTGTAGTGGGTTCATGGGAAAAAGTGGACAACAGCCACACCGAGATCATTGCGGAAGCTTTGGATATACCCGTAATAATCTGTGATGCGAACGTTGTGGATTTAATTCAAGACGGTATTCCCATAACTGTTGACAGCAAAAATGGATTTGTTTATAATGGCTTTAGGGACGATGTTTAAAATTTCCTGTGTTGGAAATAATTCTCCCTGTAGTATTCAACGAGTATAGCTTTTTTTGTACGGATAATATCGTTGACACGCTCTAAATAAACGTAAAGTACTTATTTTTGGAGGTTATTATGGACAAATACGTTTGCACTATCTGCGGTTACGTTTACGACCCCGATGTTGAAGGTACTTCCTTCGAAGATCAACCCGAAGATTATGTTTGCCCTCTTTGCGGAGTAGGCAAATCCGATTTCGAAAAGCAATAAAAAGCAAGCCGCCCTTTTGGGCGGTTTTTCTTTGAAAATTAAAAATAAAATTCATTGGGTAAAACTTTTTCTGAAAAAAAAATTTTCCCCAAACCACTTTCAAAAAGGCTTTATTATGGGATTTTTGATTTGCATGGATTAATTTTAAATCTTTATTGCCAAACTAATCATATATATGGTATATCCCTTGACATTGCCTGTAACTTATGATAATCTGAATTGACCGCTCGGGCAGGCCTTAAAACTTGAGTGTTTCAGGTGCCGTAATCGGCGAGTTCCCATATGAGGAGGTGCAGAATGTACGCTATAATTGAAACCGGCGGGAAACAATACAAAGTTTCCGAAGGAGACGTAATCAAAGTCGAAAAATTAGACGTGGCTGACAACGAAAGTTATGTGTTTGAAACCGTACTTTTCGTTTCCGACGAAGGAAAAAATTCTATCGGTCAACCCTACGTTAACGGTGCTAAAGTAACCGCAACCGTTCTTAAAACCGGAAAGGCTAAAAAAGTAATCATTTACAAATACAAGCCTAAAAAAGGTTTCCATAAGAAAAAAGGTCATCGTCAACCTTACACAGAATTGGTTATCAACAAAATTAATATGTAATTATGATAACGGTTAAAATATTTCGAAACGAAAACGATCGTATTTACGGATTTGAAGTCAAAAACCACGGTCATGAAATAGTCTGTTCGGCTGTGTCCATACTGACTTTAAACACCGCAAATTCCATAGAACAGTTTACAGACGCTCCTTTTTCCTGTGATTACAACGAAGAAGGAGGTTTCTTCCGATTTACCGTTGACGGTTTAAAAAACGGTGAGGATATACCTGATGCAGAGCTGTTGCTTAAATCCATGGAATTTGGTCTTTTGGGTATCAAAGCCGAGCCGGAATACGAGCGGCATATTAATATAATTAACGTTAACGATTAATAAAAGGAGGTGCAGTTATGATAAGAATCAATCTCCAATTCTTTGCCCATAAAAAAGGGGTAGGTTCCACAAAAAACGGTCGTGACTCCGAATCAAAGCGTTTAGGCGTGAAGCGTGCGGACGGTCAATTCGTTAAAGCAGGCAACATCCTCTACACTCAACGCGGCACAAAAATTCACCCCGGATTGAACGTAGGCAGAGGTTCTAACGACAACCTTTTCTCTCTTGTTGACGGTCGTGTCAAATATGAACGCAAAGGTCGCAACAAAAAACAAGTTTCCGTTTATCCGTTGCCTATAGCCGAATAATCGGTTCATCCGATAAAGAATCATAAAATTATTGATGTATAAGTCTTCAATTATTTCTATATTGAAGGCTTTTTTGCAATTTATCTTTTTTATTTATGACAATTTTTGACTGCCCTAATGCTATCATAAGTTTGGTGAAATTTTAATTTCATCGATCTCACATAAATCGATAAAGATTACAAAAAATAAATTATTATAAATTCTTTTTATTAAACTCCCATATTAATTATACTAATTCCATATAAGACGAAGGACAAAAGTAATCGTTTTTCCCTTGAACCGTTGGAAAAATCAATTATTTTGTTCGCTGTTTAAAATGGAATTGTGTATTTATAAACTTTAAACCCAATTGGAGATTCTCATGTTTATAGACAGAGTAAAAATTCATGTAAAAGGCGGCAACGGCGGTAACGGCTGTGTATCCTTTTACAGAGCAAAATATATAGTAAACGGCGGACCGGACGGCGGTGACGGCGGAAAAGGCGGCGACATTATCCTATTGGCTGACCCGTCTTTAACTACGCTTATAGACTATCGCTACAAGACGGTATTTAAAGCCAAGCCCGGTGAGGACGGAGGTAAGCTTAACCGCTTTGGAAAAAGTGCCGAGGATTTGATAATCCGTGTACCGGTAGGTACGGTAGTCCGTGAAGCAACAACAAATAAGGTAATGGCTGATATGGTCAACCCCGGAGAACAAAAAATCCTAATATACGGAGGCAGAGGCGGTAAAGGAAACCAACACTTTGCCACTCCTTCAAGACAAGCTCCCAAATATGCTCAAAAAGGAAAAATAGCAAAAGAATATGATATTGTTTTGGAACTTAAACTTATTGCCGATATAGGTATAATAGGTTTGCCCAACGTAGGTAAGTCCTCGTTACTATCCGTTTTAACCAACGCCAACCCCAAAATAGCCAACTATCACTTTACAACCCTTTCACCAAACCTGGGCGTAGTGCGTACAAATTGGGGCACCGATTTTGTTTTGGCGGACATTCCCGGTCTGGTTGAAGGTGCTAGCGAAGGTATAGGCTTGGGTCACCAATTTTTAAGGCATATAGAGCGTACAAAAGTCTTGATTCACGTGGTGGATGCTTCTGCCACCGAAGGCAGAGACCCTCTTGAAGATATAGAGACCATCAACAAAGAATTAAAAAATTACAATCCCCAAATTGCAGAAAGACCTCAAATTATTGTAGCCAATAAAATGGACTTAAATTTCGAAAATACAGCAGAAAATAATTTAAACAAAATAAAAGAAATTTATGAGCCCCGGGGCATAAAAGTATTTGCTGTCTCCACAGCTACCGGTATGGGACTTTCCGATTTGATCAAGGGTTGTTGGGAAGTTTTGAAGGACTGCCCCAATGATATTGTTTTCGAAACCGATTACGAAGAATACGAAGAAATAATCACCCCGGACGAAAACCCCATTAATATTGAAAAAATTAAAGAAGGTGTCTTTAAAGTAACCGGCGAACCTATTTTAAAAATGCTGGGTTATACAAATATTGACACCGAAAAAGGCTTTGCCTTCTTCCAAAAATTCCTCCGTGACAGAGGTATTCTTCAAAGGCTGGAAGAAATGGGCGTAAACGAAGGAGATTTGGTTAAACTCTATGACTTGGAGTTTGATTATTTTAAATAG
>CAYXWM010000020.1:0-12249 GCA_964468805.1 uncultured Defluviitaleaceae bacterium | reverse complement strand
TTGCCCGGGATTTTTACCGGAGGTAATAAATGATAAGCAGTAAACAACGTTCTTTTTTAAGGTCCATGGCCAACAATTTACAGGCTACGTTTCAAGTAGGTAAGGCCGGGGTTACTCCCGAGTTTTGCAAAAGTATAGACGAAGCCTTGGAAGCCGGCGAACTGATTAAGCTTTCGGTTTTGGACAATTGTCCTCAAGAGCCAAAAGAGGTCGCCGAATTACTTAGCGGTCGTACCCGTTCATCTGTAGTTCAGGTTATAGGCAGAAAAGTTGTCCTTTTCAGACAAAACGCCAAAAAGCCCACCATTGAACTTCCACAGACAAAGAAATAATAAATTCAGTGCAAATTAACTGCAAAGGAGGGGCAACCATGATTAAAAAAGCCCTTTTTCTCTTTATATCGACTGTGATATGTTTTTGCTCGGTTAATTTTGTATATACACAAGAATATAAGGTTCTGAACAATTCGTCCGGAGCCATGATTATAGAGGTAATAGACGGCGAATCAATTAAGGTACAACCTGTGGGAACCAATGATTATGCCTTGGTTAAGTTTATAGGTGTTCAGGCATGGAACAACGATGCTACCCTTGAGTATTTAAACAGCCTCTTGGGAAAAGTGGCACAGCTTAGTTTTGACCAATCATTCCCTCAAACCATAGAGCGTTTTAACGCCATGTATGTTTATGTGGACGGTTCCTTGGTTAATTCCGTCCTTATAGAGCGTGGTTTGGGTAAGGTTGACTCGTATTTCGAAGGCTGTCAAATGTATTCCCTCTTGAAAAGCAACGAAATGAACGCCTACCACAACCGCTTGGGTATATGGACAGAAGAATGGGGCACCATGAGTTACGCCTATCCTTATTATGATTACGGATACTCTTATCCGTCCTATTCCTATCCGTCATACTCCTATCCCTATTATCCAACACCCACACCTTATTACGGTCAACCCGTAAGCTCCGGGCAATATATTAATATAAACACAGCAACTACCTCGTTTTTAAGCTCTCGTTTGCGTGGTTTCAGTACGGTTTTGGCTAGAGATACCGTTGATTACAGAGCACAAAACCCCTTTAATACCATAGGAGAAATAAAATTCGTAGTAGGTTTAACTCCGGAAATTTTTACTTCCAATGTGGGTATTATGACCGTTTGCACCAATATTAACAAGGCAAGCGAAACGGAACTGCTTTCTCTGGGGCTTTCCCAGTCCAAAGTAACGGAAATTTTGAAAGATCGTTCTCGCAACACCTTTAAAAATATTGAGGATATATACAGTCGCTCTTTGGTTTCAAAATCGGAATACGATTCCATTAAAGACTTTATCTCCGTAACGGATAAATCCACAGTAAACGCCGTTTTCCCCAAAACCAAGGTTAATATAAACAAGGCAAGCCATAGCCAATTAACCTCTACGGACTTAACTTCATCCCAAGCACTATCTATAATTTCGGCACGAAAAAAAGGCTATTCTTTTAAGCATATAGGTGAACTGGAATTTATTTCTTCTCTTAATTTCGAAAAGGAAGACATAGATAAATTAGAGGACAACTTAACTACCCTTACTGACATAAATACAGCAACCGCTGATGAATTGCGAAGCCTTTTGGAAACCTCCGCAAACAACGCAGATATTAACAAAATCACAAGCAATCAACCCTTTAAAAGCTTGAGTGAAGTAGAAAAATTAATAACCAAAGAATCTTATGAAAAGCTAAAACCTTATATCTATATTGATAATCCCACCACCGATTATATAAATCTTAACTGTGCCACAAAAGAACAGCTACGCTCCGCAGGTTTAAGCGACAATGCCGCCGGCTCCATATATTCCAAACGCCAACAAATGGATAAACCTTCGGATATACCCGTGGATGTAACCAACGTGGATATGAGAGTAACTTTATATACAAATATAAACACCGCTTCACGCACTGAATTAGGCTCTCTCAGCACAAATATGACCCCGACACTGATAGACGAAATCGTGGCTTACAGAATGCGTCAGCCTTTTGGTACCGTATCAGAAGTAGAAGAGCTTTTCAGACGCACCAATCGTTTAAATATTTATAACGACTTCAGAGATTTTATTATAGTAAGATAGAGTTTGTCTATATGAGTATTTCAGTAACTTGAGAAGATTTTGTCCGGATACATCGGGGTTTTGGCTTTCTCCCAAAACCCCGTTTATACTAATCCTTGTATGTGTTGATATAAATGCAGTGCAAAACCTATGATTGTTCCCATTGGCAGCGAAGCAAACAGTCATGGGTTTAGGTGTTGGTATCAGAATAATTTGGAGTGATATAATGTTTTTCACCCGAAAAGATTTTATCAATTTAAAAGAATTGTCCAAAGAAGAAATAAATATTATTCTCAATACGGCAGAAACCATGAAATTCGTTTTGAGCCAAAAAAACAAAAAAGCCCCGCATTTGCAGGGTAAAACTGTTATTCTGTTCTTTTATGAGAAAAACTCCAGAACCATGCTTTCATACAGCTTGGCTGCCCAGCATTTAAGTGCAAACATAGTGGATATGAAGGAATTTCCGGATACCCGTTTCAGTGCAAATCTTACGGAAATAGGAAAGCTTATAGACCAGTTGGGAGCCGATTTCATTATTATTCGCCATCCCATGTCCGGAGCGGCAAAGCTTTTGGCAGAGCATACCAATGCTTCCGTTATCAATGCCGGTGACGGCTTTAACGAAAACCCCAGTCAATCCCTTCTTGATATTATGACCATAAAAAACGTAAAAGGGCATATAGACAATCTTATAGTTACCATAATAGGCGATATTACTCACAGCCGTGTAGCTATGAGCAATATTTGGGGCCTGTTAAAACTGGGTGCGGAGGTAAGAGTTTCCGGGCCGCCTACTCTTATTCCCCCGGAAATAGAGAAATTCGGCGTAAAAGTATACTATAACCTGTTTGAAGCCGCCACCAACGCAGACGTAATCTTACCCTCACGTATGATGCCCATAAGTGAATACGGTATTTTGCTGCCCTCATTCAGAGAATATACTCATAATTTTATCGTAGACGAAATTCTCCTTGAATACGCCAAACCCGACGCCATAGTTATGCATCCCGGACCCGTAAAAACCGGCGTGGAGATTTCGCCTGCGGTTGTGGGTAGCAGTCAATGTTATATCAACGACCAAATTTCCAACGGCGTTGCTGTGCGTATGGCTATATTATACCTAATATCATTAAAGGACGGTGAAAACCTTGCGATTGTTGATTAAGAATTGCAGAATTTACAATAAACCCGAAAAAGTATGTGACGTATATATACAGCAAGGGGTTATTGTGGATATAGGTGATAACCTGTCCTTTGATTTTGTTGATACGGTGGATGCAAAAGGTCGTTATTTGTTGCCCGGGTTAGTGGATATGCACTGCAATATTTGTGACCCGGGTTTTGAAACCAAGGAGGACTGTATGTCCGTCTCAAGGGCTGCCGTTCACGGCGGCTACACCTCCATTACAGCTCTCCCATGCACTTCTCCGGTTATTGACAACAAAACCGTCATAAGCTACATACTCAACAACAATTCAAAATTGTTTCATGCCAATATTTTTCCCTATGGCAGTATGACCAAGGGTCTGCTGGGAGAAGAAATAGCGGAAATAGGCGAAATGAAACATGCCGGAATAGTTGCTTTGTCTGACGGCGGAAATTGTATTAAGGATGCCGGTCTTTTGGGCAATATTATGCTCTATACCAATATGTTTGATATACCCCTTATTACCACTTGCGATGACCGCTCCATTTCTGCCGACGGCGTTATGAACAAGGGTCAGTATGCAACAGCAATAGGACTGCGAGGTATACCCCGAGAAGCGGAAGAAACCATTGTTGCCCGTGATTTAATACTTGCCATGCACAACAACGCTCGTTTGCATATAAGTTTAATCAGCACAAAAGGTTCCGTTGACTTAATCCGCCTGGCAAAGTCCAAAAAAATCAACGTCACCTGTGATACCTGCCCTCATTATTTTACCCTTACGGAAGAAGCCGTGGATTCTTACAATACCTTTGCAAAGGTGCGTCCTCCGCTTCGCACCCAAGAAGATGTACAAGCTATAATCGAAGGATTGGTAGACGGCACCATAGACGTTATTTCCACGGGCCATTCACCGGACACTGTCCAAAGCAAAATGGCAGAGTTTGACAACGCCTCCTTTGGTATTTCCGCTTTGGAGACAGCTTTCGGACTAAGCTACGATGCTTTGGTAAAGCCAAATATACTTACCCTGGAACAGTTGGTGGATAAAATGTCTACCACACCGGCTAATATTCTGCGTCTCCACGGTAAAGGTGAAATTAATATAGGAAACTGTGCCGATTTGATTATTGTGGACGTGGATAACCAATATAAAGTAGACGCTTCTCTATTCTCCTCCAAGGCAAAATATTCACCCGTTGACGGCAAAGCTCTGTACGGAAAAATAATCTGTACTATAATTTCGGGAAATTTAGCATATTTGGATATAAACGAGTAATTTCGTTCATTTTAAAAACAACGCAAATAAATCCCCTGTAAACACAGGGGATTTATTTGCACGTAACACCTATTACAAAGAATTGCCGTTACAAACCAAATTGGGCTTTACAGCCGCCTTATTTAAGGGTTTGTATTGGTCTGTTTCAAAAGTAACAACGGGCATGTCTTCGTTCTTGACCCGTTTTAAAATCAAGGCAGTATAAAGGGCATCGTTAAGAGCGTTGTGAAAGGGTATATCCGTCTTTATCTCCAACAGCTCCACAGCATTTTTCAACCCTATACACATTCCGCCGGGTCGAGAAAAATGGCGAGAGCTTAGGCTTTGTACGTTGATATATGCTTTAGGTAAGAAATTGTCGTTTAGGTTATAGTACAAAATGTTTCGGCAAAGTTCTTTTATGTCATTATTGCCCCAGACACAAAATATGTTTTTGCCCTTGCCTATAAATTTTATAAACTCTTTGTATCCTTGCGTAAAGTCAATGCAGTTTTCCAACATAGCCTCGTCTATACCGGTAATTTCCTTTACATAAGGATGTATTTTATCGTAAAGCTTGGGTTTTATCATAATGTTAACCTTGTCAATAACCTCAAACTCGCTGTTTAATTTTACCGCCCCTATTTGAATTATTTCAAAGGGACATTCCGGAACCGGTTCGGTTCTTGTTCCGTCATTAAACAGAAAAGGTTGATTATACTCAAGGTCTATAACTACATAGTTCATATAATACTCCTTTGGGAATTGTCATTGTATATCAGAGAATTTTGGCTAAGAAACCGCCCTAAACCGGAACTTTAAAAAGACCTAAGATTTTTGATTTATTTTCAATGTTTCTTTAAATACAAGTTGACAAAACAGTTAAGTTACATTATATCATATTATTGTAAATAATGAAACAACTTCTTGTTTACAAATATTGTACATCCCTTGGACGGAATTATGATAAACTAAAACGGCATTTTGCCGGTAATTATCATATTAATAACATATATATGAAAAAAATTACGTTATCTGCTATTTTTATTGAACAATGCTTATTTTAATTAAAGTGCCTAATTTACCTTATAAGCAAAAAAGGAATGAGTTTAATGGTTAAAATTCTGTTGGCGGATACTGAGGCCGATTATATCAAGGGCATAAAGGACTTTATCCTTAAAACCTTTCCGGACACCTCCGTTGCCGTTTCCATGGACCCGGACATGGATATACTCCGTTTCGTAAAAGAAGCCCAACCGGAATTGATATTTATGGATATACGCTTTTTCGGAATCAGAAGTAACGAAATTATCAGAGACATTTACGAGCGTTATCCCAACATACGCTTTATTATATACGGCAACTACAATGACTCTGAATATATGAAAAAAAGCCTTGAATTTGGGGTAATAGATTATATTTTTAAACCCGTAAAACATACGGACATACAACGCTCACTCTTAAAGGCCATAGAATATTTTATTAAGCTGGAAAAACAACAAAAACTCGAACAGCTTTTTACCGAAGGCTACAAAAAAAACACCGGCATATTTGAAAATATTTTTCTAACAAATTTAATAAACGGAAATATTCGAAACAACGAAGAAATTCTTGAATCTTTCGATTATTTCAATCTCGACCTAAAGCCACCGTTCAGAGTTCTTATCGTTCGCATAGACCATTTTAAAAAAGTAATTTTAACTTTAGAAGAACAGGAAAAGCAATTGCTGTCCTATAAAATTTTTCACATGGTCAAGGCAGGTTTGGGCGAAATGAATCTTAAGGCACATTTGGGCAGCCTAAACGCCGTTACGGTTATACTTACGGGAGAACAACGACTTTCCGAAGTTATAGCCCTATGCGAAGGTATTAAAAATGCTGTTTTTGAAAGCATCTCCGTAAAAGTCACCGTTGGCATAGGCAGAGCTTATTATTTGCCCTCTGAAATCGGTATCTCATACAAAGAAGCAGATGCCGCTTTAAGATACAGGTTCACAATGGGTTACAATTCGGTAATTCCCATAGATTTTGCGGAACCCTCAAATAACGTAACCTACCGTTACCCCTTGGAAAAGGAAGAAAGATTGGTATACACAGCCGTTGCCGGTGAATATGATTACTGCATACAACTTTTAACCAAAATCTTCGATGCCCTGCGACTTTCCGAACCGCTACCGGATAAACTTATTCCCAAAATCGTAACCGATATTTTAATTTCCATCAGCCGCTTTGCCTCGGAACAAAACCTTCCGGTAAGCAGCCAAATAAATACCTTTTTTCCTTCAAAAGATGTGTTTGAACTGACCACTCCGGAACAAGCCTTTAAGTATCTATCCGAAGCCTTAAAGGGCTTTTGCGACTATATAGTAAACATGAAAAACGAGAACTCGCATAATCTTATAGAAGGAGTAAAAAAACATATCTCCGAAAAATATTACGAAAGCTTTAACCTAATTAAAATAGCCAATTCTCTGCAAACTACACCGGAATATTTAAACAAAATATTTAAGGACCGAGAGAAAAAAACAGTCTTTGAATTTGTTTTGGAAACTCGCATAGAAAAAGCAAAAAATCTTATGCTTACCACCAATTTCGATGATGACATTATCGCCGTCAAAATCGGCTATGACGATACCAAACATTTCAGATCCGTATTCAAAAACCATGAAGGTATCAGCGTAAAACAGTTTAGAACAAATCATAAGTTGGACTGATACCGGATGCTGTTTATCGGTTAGGCAAGAACTTTCGTTATACTTAATTGCATAAGGAATAGTAACACGGCTAAAATAATCTCCTTTGCAGAGTTTTTTCGCCGGAATTATTCATTTTCAAAAGAAGTCCATTAAATTTTTTGAATAATAATTTGCCAAACCGATAAATTATGGTATAATATGCTAGGCTTTAAACTATCCGGCTGAATTTTAAACACAACCTCTTTGCGGTTTCGTTTAAAATTAACCGGCAATAAAGGAGGTTATCACCGTGAAACATATCTCAACAATCACTACAAAAGTACTTACAAACTCCGTTACTAAAGGCGGTTGCGGAGAATGCCGCACATCTTGCCAATCAGCGTGCAAAACCTCTTGCACAGTAGCAAACCAAGTTTGCGAAAAGAAAGACTGAACTACAACATGAAAAGGAATCCACTGACGTTTAAAGGTGGATTCCTATGCAATTTATATTGAAATTATGCATATACGATTTATATACACAACCTGTGTTTTCTTGCAAATATTACCCTCAATCTTAAATTTGATTCTTTAAGGGGTAATATTTATTTTCGAAGGGAGAAACTAAATGATTCATAAGTTCAGCATGAACGGTTTTAACATTGTTTTGGATGTTAATTCAGGAGCCGTTCATGTAGTGGATAATACGGTTTTTAGGGTTTTGGATTTTTACAATGAAAAAAGTTTGGATGAAATACTGGAGCTTTTGGAGGGGCAATACAGCCCGGGCAGCATAATAGAATCGGTGGAGGAGTTGGACTCCCTAAAACAGGAAGGGCTGCTTTTTTCCCAAGACTCCTTTAAACCTGCCATTAACCAACATTTGGCTAAGCCGGTCATAAAAGCCCTCTGTATACATATTGCTCATGACTGCAATATGAAATGCAAATATTGCTTTGCTGAAGAAGGTGAGTACGGCGGCAAACGCAGTTTAATGAGTTTGGAAACAGGGAAACGTGCCGTTGACTTTATTATAGCCAATTCCGGAAACAGAGTAAATCTGGAGCTGGATTTCTTTGGCGGTGAACCGCTGATGAATTTCGAGGTAGTCAAGGGCATAGTTGAATATGCAAAATCCCTTGAAGCCAAACACAACAAAAACTTCCGCTTTACCCTTACCACAAACGGACTGTTGTTAAACGATGAAAATACGGACTACATTAACAAAAATATGCATAATGTGGTTCTTAGCATAGATGGACGTAAGTCTACCAACGACAACATGAGATTACTTGCTTCGGATAAGGGCAGCTATGACGTTATTTTACCGAAATTCCTCAAGTTTCTGGAAAAACGAAATCATAAGGATTATTTTGTAAGAGGAACCTATACTCATAAAAACTTGGATTTCAGTAATGACGTTTTACACCTTGCGGAGTTGGGTTTTAAATATATCTCCCTGGAACCTGTGGTTACCGACCCGGCCAACGACTATGCCATAACCGAAAAGGATTTACCGGCTATCTTCGAGCAATACGAGCTGCTGGCAAAAACCATGCTGGATATGGAAGCCAAGGGCACGGGCTTTGAATTTTTCCACTTTAACGTGGATTTAACCGGCGGACCTTGCATAAGCAAGCGAGTTGCGGGCTGCGGAGTAGGCAGGGAATATTTAGCGGTTACCCCGGAAGGAGACCTTTATCCCTGTCATCAATTTGTGGGCAACGAAGATTATAAATTGGGACATGTTTCCACCGGAATTACAGAACCTTCAACGCAAGCGACTTTTGCAAACAACAACGTATATACCAAAGAAAATTGCGGCGATTGTTTTGTAAAATTCTATTGCAGCGGCGGTTGCTCCGCAAATGCTTTGTCAAGCCACGGAGATATTTCCAAAACCTATGAATTGGGTTGCAAAATTCAACGCAAAGTTATAGAATGTGCTCTAATGATGAACGCTTACAGGTCAAGACTGAATTTTTAATGCCTGTCCAAATTGTACGGGCTGAATATTCATGCCTTTACCTAAAAGGATATGGTATGTAGTTGCCAAATTTTGAGATAATATTACGGTGGAAGACTTTTCAAGTTCCCAACCGGGGGAATATTTAAAGTATATGCGGTTAAGACAGTTTAAACCGCTTAACTTTGCCGCCGTTGCAAAATTAATCCGCCGCGATACTTTTACGGTATCCGTTGGGATAACATTATCAGCTGCAGAATAAAGGAGTGTCTTACAAATGAAGGGCAAATCAATAGCAATACTGCTAATAGTATTGATATTTGCCGTCGGCTTAAATTTGACGGCATATTACGGTTTCAGACAAGGCGTATTTACGGTATTAGAAAGAGAAACGCCAAAAATCAATGCGGAAGATATTGGACTGGAACAAGTTGATGCCGAAGACGATACAGAGGCTTCAGCTTCACCGGATGCTTCCGCTGAACCCACCGCCACACCGGAAGGAGAAGCAACTCCTCCTACCGTAACCCCGGAAGCCTCCGCTCAACCGGAAACCGGTGATCAAACCGAAACAAATCAAGGCGATTCACCTAAAGTTTCCATAGAACAAGCGGAAGACTTCACCATTTATTACAGAACAGATTACGAAACAAAACCTCCGAAACAAATCCTTGACGAAGGCGTTGCTGAAATGCAAAACATCTTAGCCGCCAAAGGATATACCGATGTGGAAGTTCAACACAACGGTTACGGAATTTCCATAAAATCAGACAGTATCAACAGCAAAGAAACCAAAGACAAAGTTGTTGCGGATATAGGACAAGTATCCTACGGTTATTTCCTGGGTGTTAAAAACATCAAGCAAGGTCTGGATTTAAGCGGCGGCGTTTCTATAGTATACGAAGCAAACGGCGAACCCACAGGTGAGCAAATGGCTTCCGCCATCGGTCTTATACGTGAACGCCTTGACTATGAAGGTTATACCGAAGCCGAGGTTGCCGTATCCGGAAGTAAACGTATCGCTGTAGACATACCCGGCGTAGATGATGCGGAAGAAGCCATCGCACGTATAGGCTCCACCGCAAAACTGATATTTGCAGACGAAGATTATAACGAGATTCTTACCGGCGAACACGTTATCAACGCAAGAAAACAAGCTTCTCAAGACAATATTGGTCAAATGGAAGTAGTCTTAGAATTTGACCAAACCGGTAAAGATTTATTCTCTACGGCTACCGGCGAATTGGCAGAAAAGGGTAAGGAAGAAAACACTCCTAAACGCATACTGATCATACTTGACGATAAAGTTATAAGTGCACCTACCGTAAGTCAAAAAATTTCACAAGGAAATGCAAGTATCACCGGCAACTTCACTCCCGAAGAAGCGGAAGACTTAGCCGCTTTGATTCGCTCCGGTAACCTTCCTTTTGACTTAAATGTTATCTCCATGAAAAACGTAGGTGCAAAACTGGGTGCCAACTCTTTGGAAACCAGCTTGTATGCCGGTTTAATCGGCTTGGGATTGGTTCTGTTGTTTATGTTGGTATTCTACAGAATGTCCGGTTTTGTAGCGGATATAGCCCTGTTAGTTTTCGTGGGACTTGAACTTGTAGCTTTAAGCCTCTTTGGCATAACCCTAACCCTGCCCGGTATAGCCGGTATCATACTTTCAGTGGGTATGGCTGTTGACGCCAACGTTATTATCTTTGAACGTATCAAAGAAGAACTGGGCAACGGTCGTTCCGTTCGCTCTGCCATCAGTACCGGCTTCTCAAGAGCCTTGCCTGCTATTATGGACGGTAATATTACCACCCTTATAGCGGCCGTAGTGTTGCTTATTATGGGCACAGGTCCCATCAAAGGATTTGCCATGACCTTAGGTTTGGGTATCATTTTAAGTATGTTTACCGCTCTTGTAGTTACCAAGCTTATTTTGACCAACTTGGTTAATGTAGGAGTAAACAACCCCAAACTTTACGGTGTGGCACCAAAGAAGGAGGCTTAAAATGAAAATCGTACAGCACAGAAAAATTTACTTTTCCATTTCGGCAATAATCATTGCCATAGGAATAATTTTTATGATAATCAACGCTTCTGCCGGAGTAGGTACTTTTAACTTTGACGTAGAATTTTCCGGCGGTACTTCCGTAAACATAGATTTGGGACAAGATTTCAGCAATGACGACGTAACCAAAATAATCGAAGACACAACCGGTCAAACCGGCCCTCAGGTACAAAGAATAATAGGTACTAATGAAGTTAACTTTAAAATTCTTTCCGTTGACCAAGAAACCCGTGTTAAGCTGATCGATACTCTTCAAGAAAAATACGGTTTCGACGACAAAGCCGTTAATATCGAGGACGTAAGCTCCACCGTCAGCGGCGAAATGCAACAAACAGCATTAACTGCCGTTGTGGTATCCTGTATTGCAATCCTGCTTTATACTTCTTTGCGATTCAGAGACTTTAAAACCGGTTCCTCCGCTATTCTTGCTCTTATCCATGATGCGGCTGTGGTTTTGGCGGCTTATGCTATCTTGAGAATACCGTTAAACGTTGCCTTTATTGCGGCTATTCTGACTGTTTTGGGTTACTCCATCAACGCCACCATCGTAATCTTTGACAGAATCCGTGAAAACAAGCGTCGTGCCAACAAATTTACTCAAGAACAACTTATAGACCTTTCAGTTTCCCAAACATTAAGACGTTCGGTCTATACTTCTTTGACAACCCTGTTAACCGTTGCCAGCCTTTATGTATTCGGTGTAACCTCCGTTAAGGATTTTACTCTGCCCATAATCATAGGTATAGTTTGCGGAACATATTCTTCCGTTTGCCTGGCAGGTTCCATTTGGTATGTAATGTCCAAAAAACCAAAGGTTGCAAAATAATAAACCTCGGATAACAACAATTGAATAATAATTTTAGAGGACAGATACTTCAAAAAAATCTGTCCTCCAAATCCTAA
The DNA here is from genome assembly GCA_964468805.1 of uncultured Defluviitaleaceae bacterium. GTDB lineage: Bacteria > Bacillota > Clostridia > Lachnospirales > WRBF01 > CAYXWM01. Next base: position 146 of record CAYXWM010000020.1, on the reverse strand, counting down.
CTTACTACAGCCGAGCAGCAGATTTATAAATTGTTCGGTTTTTTTAATACAGTACAACGAATTTATATATATAATTAATTTCAAGTTAAGCAGTAACAAAAGCGTATATTCGTAGTGGTGAGCGACCGGTGTTTTTTTCATAAAAA
>CAYXWM010000019.1:0-40339 GCA_964468805.1 uncultured Defluviitaleaceae bacterium | reverse complement strand
CCGGAGAGGCTACGTCTTCGCCTGCAACAACGCTGAGTACTTTTATGTTTTCTTCGAAGTCTGCCATTTCGGCAGCCATGTCAAAGTTGAAAATATCGCCGTTATAGTTGCCGTAGATATAAAGCACGCCGGCTCCGCTGTCTATTTCCTTGGTTACAGCCAGCATTTGCTCTGCACCGGGTGATTGGAAAACATCGCCTACGCAGCAACCGTCCAGCATTCCCTTGCCAACATAGCCCAGGAATAAAGGAAGATGTCCGGAACCGCCGCCTGTGGCTATACCCACTTTGCCGTCTACTTTGTTTGCGGTAACTACGCAACGCAAGTCATCGTTGGTTGATTTTATAAGGTCACCGTGAGCTGCATATAAGCCCTCCAACATTTCGTTTACGAAGTTTTCGGGTTCGTTGATAATTTTTTTCATATAAGTCTCCTCCGGTTGATATATTTGAACTTCAAAACAATAAGACCTTGGGGAAAACTTTTCTGAAGAAAAAGTTTTCCCCAAACCCCTTTCAAAAAGACTTTGTAATTCAAAAAGGGATTCTGATTTTTTTATATAAGGGCAGATGCTTTGAAGTTAGTTTTCTATATATTTAACGGCACTTAAATAATATTTAACTGCCGGAGTACTTTATACTATTTATTAATTTGATGTAAACTCGATATTCCTTAAATCGTTAGGGTCTATGGTGTGGAGCATTTGCATTTCCGCTTCCGTGGGAGCGGGAGTTGTTACTATGTCGTAATATTTTATGGGGAAGCCGGTGTTGTCGGCTACTTCTTCTATGGATGAATAGGGGTGTATGCTATCCAGAATCAATTGACCTTGTTCCATGCTGAAAATGCACAGAGGGGTGACGATTTTGGAGACATTGCCTCTGGTTGAGATAAAGTCCACATCTTCCACAAAGGTACGAGAGTCGTGTTTTGTTCTCCATATTATAGCACGTTTTGCTGTGGGAATCAAAACAGCACTGCCGGCACCGCCGGGTAAGCGAACCTTGGGTTTATGGTAATCGCCGATTACGGAGGCGTTTACGTTGCCTGCCCAATCAAATTGGACACCGCTTAAAAATGCCACGTCCAGACCGCCACGCATGGATAAGTCGAAAACTTCGCCCAGGGGCAGTATGCCTTCTGCTTGGTTAAAAAGTTCATCGCCGGCACTGGTGTAGGATTTTAAGGTAAGGTTTTGGGGATTTATACCGCCCGGTATATTTAGGTGGACGGCATTTTTTGCATGGAGACTTTTTGCAAGGAGTACGGCTATCAGAGGCATATGGGAAGAAACGCCGTGAAATACCGTTTCACCGTCATTAATTAAACGGGACATGGCACATACCATCATATCGCTTTTTCTAATTATGACCGCCACCTCCTTTAGTGTTTAAAAATTGTTGCAGTTCTTCTTGTGATTTAAGTTTTGTGAATGATTTAATATAATCTCTGTCTATATCATACAGACCGGAGCAGGAACAGGGTAAAGCACCTTGTTTCGCTTCCACAACCGCCGTTACCGAGAAGAAAGGCAGGTCGGATTTGGTTTCGCCTGTGAAGTATCCGTCGGGGACTATTTCTTCGGCTGTAACGATAACGTTTTTGGATGCTTTAGCCAGCAAAATATCGTCGTACTTAGGGCCGGCTATGTAGCAATTGCCACGGCTGTCGGCTTTGTGTACGTGGATTATGCCGTAATCGGGACGGATAGCTTCCACCACCGTTACTCTGTCGCCTGTAAAGGGGTCGGTAACAGTTGAAAAATAGGGGTTACAGTCTATAAGTTGGCTGTTCACCAGACCTTTTACCGGCATAAAGCCTACACCCATGCTTGCGGCACGTAAGGCACAGATTACCGTATAACAGGCATGTTCGTTGGCTTTTACCAAGCCTTTTTGGACGGCTACCCTGTAGTTGTTAGCCAATCCGAATTCGCTTTCGTAGCTTATAAAGCCTGCGTTTACCGTGCAGGCACAACCGCCGAGACACAGCATATCAACTTCCATGGCTCCTGCTGTCTTAACTACGTTTAAGTAACGTTTATTCTGTCTGACCAGTTCCCGTACAAATTCCATTGGAGCTCTGTGCAAAACATTGCCGCCGAAGGCAACTGTATTGCCGTCGGAGATAAGTTTTGCGGCTTTTTCCATGCTGATTATCTTGGACAATTATTTTCCTCCTTTCTTGGTATGGTAAAACTTATGGGCGTTATTGGTCGGCCCTTTTTTACTCTCTTATATAACATTACGCCTTTTTACTTCGCAGCGTTACAGGCTATGTGTATGGCATCCCAAACGCCGGCGAATGGCGGAGCGTAGACTAAGTCTGTCATACCAAGTTCGTCGGTGGTCATTCTGTTGTGTATGGCTACGGCGAATACGTCCAGCCTTAACACGGCACCTTTTGCACCGGCGGTTTGGGCACCCAGAAGTACTCGGGTACGTTTATGGTAGATTAATTTTATTGTTATGGGTGTTGGGTCGGGATAGTAGGCAGGATGGTCTTTGGCTACAACAGTTACCGTTTTGTAGTCTATACCCAGTTGTCTGGCATCGTTTTCGGAAAGACCGGTTCTTGCCATTTCTATGTCGCAAACTTTAATTGCGGCGGAACCTAAGGCACCGGTGAATTTGGTGTGGCTGCCGGTAATGTTTTCGCCGGCTATACGACCGCATTTGTTTGCAACCGTTCCCAGAGCCAGGAACATATTCTCTTTGCTGATTTTATTGTAACAAACGGCACAGTCACCGGCTGACCATACATCCGGTATGGAGGTACGCATTTCACGGTCAACTACGATAGCACCGTTGCGGCTCATGGAGATACCGCTTTTTTTAAGGAAGCCGGTGGCAGGTAAGATACCCACGGAGCAGATTACCAAATCGGTTTTATAGGAGCCGCGGTTGGTGGTTATGCCGGTTACCGGGTTGCCGGTGATTGAGGAAACGCGTTCGCCGGTTTTAACCGCAACGCCGTGTTTCTCCAGTTCTTCGGTGGCTAACTTGGCAAGTTCCGGTTCGAAAGAGGACAGGATTTGCTTATCCGCTTCGATGAGGGTAACGTTTTTGCCCAGTTTTATAAAGGCTTCCGCCATTTCTATACCTATATAGCCGCCGCCGATAATTGCCACGTCTTGAACGCTTTGGAAAGATGGCTCGGTAACTATGCTTTTAAGCATAAGACCGTCCTCCATGGTTTTGACGAAATATACGCCTTTTGCGTCTATGCCGGGTACCGGGAGTACCGCCGGGCTTGCACCGGTGGCTATCATTAATTTATCGTAATTATCTTTAAATATCTCTTTGGTTTCGTTGTTTTGAACCAGTATTTGTTTATTGGCAGGGTCTAGGTCAAAGACTTCGTGTTGCAGGTGTATTTCTACGCCTGTTTCTTCAAATTGTTCTTTGGTTCTGGCTATCATTTTTCTGTAATCATCATTAAATCCGCCTACGTAATAAGGTAAACCGCAGGCGCCGTATGACAAGAATCCGCCTTTTTCATAGACCACAACTTCATATTCAGGCTTTAGGCGTTTTATTTTTGATGCTGCAGACATTCCTGCCGCTACTCCGCCGATGATTACTACTCGCATTGTTTTTCCTCCATTGCCCGGTGATTAAAAGACCTTGAGGGAGAAAAACTTTTTTCTTTCTGAACAAATAAGGTTGAAATTTTTGCTCTAAAACATCGTTGAAGCATTCGCTGTTTTAGAGCAAAATTCCCTTAAAAAAATCGTTCAAAATAAACGGCGAAAAAAGGTTCTCTCCCTCAAACTGCCTCTTTCCAAAAAAGCCGAATATCGTGCTTGTTCATTTTTTTAAAGAAGTTTTCAATAATTACCGTCTTTTAACTATTCCAAAGCGGCAAGTACTTGTTTTGTTACTTTATCGATTATATCTTTTAAGTCCGGGGTGCCGGCGGCCGGTTGGGGTGCCGGGTTTGCGGGTGCGGTGGGTTCGCTTACAGAGCAGCCGCAAGAGGACGGGTTATTTTTGTCGTATACTTTAAGTTGACGTTCGTTGCCGGGTACCAGCATGGTATGGGAACGGACTACGTCGTTCATGTTTGTGGGTTTTAAGTTACAGGCAGGAACGCCGCCGCCGGTAATACCCATGGAGGTTCTTATGTCTATAAGATCGGAAACTTGGTCACAGCTTAATACATTGGCTTTGCCGATGATGTTGCCGGTATACATAAGGACCATGGCGTAGTGTTCCAAGGACTCCATGCGGTACCAAGCGTCTGTGAGGGTGTTGCCCCAAGTTAAAGCACCGTGGTTTGCAAGGAGTACGGCGTTGTAATCTTTGCAGAAAGGAGCGATGGAATCGGGTACGTCTGTACTGCCCGGTGTAGCGTAATGAGCTATGGGCACTGTACCCAGGTTAACCAATGCTTCCGGATAAATCGCTTTGTCCAGTGCTATGCCTGCAACGGCAAAAGCTGTGCTTATAGGCGGATGTGCATGGCATACGCCTTGTACTTCACTGTTTTCTTGATATACTCTGATATGCATTTTTATTTCAGACGAAGGTTTTTTATTACCCATAAGAACGTTTCCGTTCAAATCCATCTTAACCAGCATATCTTCTGTCATAAAACCCTTGGATACACCGGTGGGTGTACACCAAATTATATCTTCTGCCACACGACAGCTTATATTACCGTCGTTGGCGGCAACGAAATTCTTGGCAAACATACGCTTGCCAACCTCTATTATCATAGCCTTAGCTTGATGGTCGGTCATATATTTCATGGCAATCTCCTTAGAGCGTTGGGTTTTCAAAAACTGTAAATACCTAAAATACCATCTGTTTAAAAATCACAGTCTTTTTAATAAAAGTTTTGTCCACTTTTTTAAAAGTGGTGGGGTGTGGGGCAAAGCCCCACGGTTTTATTCTTTATCTTTTACTTACTTTTTTGCAGCGTTTTTCTTTTCGAATATCTCTTTAAGAGATTGGTTGAACGGAGGACGTGCTACGCCGTATTCTGTGATGATGGCGGTGATAAGCTCGTGGTCAGCAAAGTCAAAGCAAGGATTGTAAACTTTTACGCCTTCGGGAGCCATGCGTTTAGAGTACCACGTTTCAGTAACTTCTTCGTCCGGACGTAATTCTATATGAATATCTTCGCCTTTTTCGGTGTTCATATCTATTGTAGAGGTAGGAGCACATATATAGAAAGGAATATTGTAGTATTTTGCAAGTATCGCCAAGCCGGAAGTACCTATTTTATTACAGCTGTCGCCGTTTGCCGCAACCCTGTCACAGCCTACAAATATAGCTTGTACCCAGCCGTTTTTCATAACTTGAGACGCCATATTGTCGCAGATTAAGGTAGTATCTACGCCGTGGGAATGCAGTTCGAAGGCTGAAAGTCTTGCACCTTGAAGCAAAGGACGAGTTTCATCGGTGAACACTCTGAATTTATAACCTTTTTCATGTCCCAAATGGATGGGCGCCAAGGCTGTACCGTATTTTACGGTAGCAAGCTGACCGGCGTTACAGTGTGTAAGGATGCCGAATCCGTCCTCAATAAGCTCAAGACCGTATTCGCCTATGCTCTTGCAAACCCAAATATCTTCTTCCATGATTGCAACCGCTTCTTTATGAAGCAACTCTTTTAATTCAGCAACTGTTTTATCTGTATTAGCTTGAACCACGTCGTTCATTCTGTTTAATGCCCAGAACAGGTTAACCGCTGTAGGACGAGATGATGCAAGATATTCTTTGGCTTTTTGGAATTGTTCGTTAAATTCTTGGAAATTATCGGCTTGGATTTCTTTAGCCGCAAGATATATACCTATAGCCGCAGCAACACCGATAGCAGGCGCACCACGTACTTGTAAGAGATAGATTGCGTTCCAAATATCTTTTTGTTTTGTAAGAGACAATAATACTGTTTCATTAGGCAGTTTGGTTTGGTCTAAGATAACCAAAGCACTGTTTTCGTCGTCAAGAGATACTGTTGAATAGTTCATTATGTTTTCAGACATGATTGCACTCCTTTTATTAAAACCTTTAAGACCTTGGGGAAAACTTTTTCCGGTGAAAAAGTTTTCCCCAAACCCCTTTCAAAAAGAATTTATAATTTTAAAAGAGGAAAATACTAAGGTTGAAAAATTCTGTCAGATATTCATATATTCTTTAGCGATATTAAGAAAAACGTTTACGAAATCTTTTCCTGTTTTAAACTCTGTACGGTTCATAATGTATTGTTTTGCGGAACGGATACAGATACGTTCTGCGTTAACTCTCTTTTGTTCGTCCGCTATGGTAGTAATATCTTTAACTTGAGCCAAACCGACGATTCTGCGGTTCAGTTCCAGACCGGTAACCGCTGCGGTATCGGCTAAGACGCTTTCAAGATACCATTGGCAGAAGCCCTTTGTGGGAGCCATGTCATCTGTAACGTTTTCTTCGAAATATTTAACGAATTTGGCAGAGAACAGGTCGATAACGTCTTCAACCGATTTTTCTATCCAGTTTGTGAAAGCTTTGCGTTTTGCTTCGTCTTCGCAAACAGCCATAGCGTTGTTCCAAGCGAAAATCAAGTTTGCGATAACGTTGCCCACGTCATAACCCATGGGGCCGTAGAAAGCAAATTCCGGGTCGAATACTTTTGTGCTGTCTTCTTTGATAAAGATAGATCCTGTGTGCAAGTCGCCGTGAACGAGAGATTGAGCGTTGTTTAAGAACTCAAATTTCAACTTGGCTACTTCAAGGTGCAAGGCTGTATCATCGTAAAGTTCCTTTTTAACAAATTCAGCGTTGGGAGCAAAGACAAGGTTACGGTCTTTGTTGTTGTTGTAAGGTTCGGTATAAACCAGTTGTTCGCTGATTTCGCAAAGTTGAGGATTGATATATTTTTTAACCAATTCTTTTTTAGCTTTGTGTTCCACAACAACGTCGGAAGTACCCAACAATGTGTTTACTAAGTAAGTGGAGATATGTTCGGCAAATTTCGGGAATACTTCATGCTTCATTAAGGCGTATCTCATAACCGTATGGTCGGAGAGGTCTTCCATAATGCAAGCACCCATAACAGTATCAAATCTGTAGATTTTGGGAACAAGTCCGCCGGTGGTTTCGTAGTGCATTTGAAGAATTTCCGATTCGATACGGTTTCTGTCTTGGGAAAGCTTAAATTCGGAAGAAATTCTGGCTTCGCCGCCGGCTTGTTTAACGATAATGGACTTGCCGGTGTTTTTATCAAATACTTTAAAGATATAGTTTAAGTTGCCATCGCCTATTTCCTTGCAGTCAAGTTCAGCGTCTGCCGGGAAGAAATCAAGGGTTTCCTTAACGTAATCGATAGCATCTTCATTTTTCATTAGAAAATATTGATCAAATTTAGACATATTGGTTACCTCCTTAGGTTTAACCTTTTTTACGGAAGTAGGTCAACGCAAGAGCCAACGCCAATACGAGACCTTTTACGATATTTAACGAATAGTAAGGTACGGAAAGCATTATCAAACCGTTTTCCAAGATACCTACAAGCATTGCACCTGCCAAAGTACCGAAGGCATTTGCTTTACCGGCACCTGCAACGGAAAGACCGATATATGCCGCAGCTACAGAACCCATAAGGTAAGGAGCACCGGCGTTGATTTGGGAGTTACCTGTTCTTGCACCGATTAAGATACCGCCCAGAGCCGCAAAGAAAGCAGCCATGCAGTAAGCAATAGTTTTGTATTTGTTTACGGGGATACCGGAGAGACGAGCCGCTTCGGGGTTGCCGCCTACTGCGTACATATATCTGCCGTGTTTGGTGTAGGTCAAGAAGAAGTAAACGAACAATACTACTGCGAGCATGATAAGGATGATCCAAGGTTCTTTACCCACAAAATCTCTGAATGCTGCGGGAACTTTGAAGATAGCTGTTGTACCGTCGGGGCGAACCATGTTTTCACTGATGGCACCGCCGCCGGCATAGGTCATGGCAACACCTTCGAAAATGAACATTGAAGAAAGGGTTGTGAGCATATCCGGGATACGCAATTTAACAATAAGGAACGAGTTAACCGCCGCAACTACCAAGGAAATCGCCAGAGCAATAATCATTGCAGGGATAGATTCCATACCGTACCAAATAAACATGGTCATAATAACGGTGTTTGAAAGGGTAGCGGTTGAGCCTACGGAAAGGTCCATACCGTTAACGGTGAGGGAAATTGTCATACCGATAGCGATAACGGTAACAACTGAGATAGATCGGATAATATTAATCATGTTGCTTTGTGTCATAAATGTTGTGGGCATTGCTACTGAAAATATTATTAACAACAACCCTATAGTAATGAGTGTTCCCCATTTTGTTATAAAATCCATTGCGGAAAATTTATTCTTTGCTGCTTCCATTATTAATGCCCTCCTGTGGAAGAATATAACAATTCCTGTTCGTTGGTTTCGGAAACAACCACTTCCTTGACTATTCTGCCGTCATACATAACGTAGGCACGGTCTGCAATTGCCAAGATTTCCGAAAATTCGCAAGATGCATAGATTACGCCTTTACCCGCTTCAACCAAGCGTTCGATAAGTTCAAAAATATCACGTTTTGCACCTACGTCTACACCCTTGGTAGGCTCATCGAATATGTAAACCTCTGCATCTGTGATAATCCATTTTCCTACGGCTACCTTTTGTTGGTTACCGCCGGAAAGCAGGGCTACTTTTTGGTTTTCGGACGGAGTTTTGATACCCAAGCTTTTAATTATCTCTACGGCTTTTTCTTTTTGTTTCTTTGTGCTTACCACGGAAAATAACTTACTGCTGAAATTTTGCAATGAAGCAACAGTTATGTTGGCATACACCGGGTCTTCTATAAGTATGCCCTCTTTACGTCGTTCTTCCGGAACCAGTGCCAAACCCTGCTTAACGGCACTGCTTGGGTCTTTTATTTTAAGTTTTTTGCCGTTTAAAAGCATTTCGCCTTTTGTATGGGGGCAATCACCGAAAAGAGTTTTACAGAGCTCGGTTTTTCCGGCACCTACAAGGCCTGCAATACCTACGATTTCGCCTCTTTTTACTTTAAAGGAAACGTCGTTTACGCCACCCTTTTTATCTGATAAATCTTTTACTTCGAATAAGGTTTCGCCTATGGGTACGATTTTTTTCGGATAATTTTCGTCATAACTTTGACCAAGCATTAATTCTACGATTTCTTTTGTTGTAACGCTTTCGTCCAGGGGCATACGTTTAACCATACGACCGTCACGCATTACAGAAATATGTTTGCAAATTTGGAACAATTCAGGTAAGCGGTGAGAGATAAAAACTATACCTACGTTTTGTTCTGCCGAAATTTTGCGTACTATTTTGAAAAGCTGTTCTGTCTCTGTGTTGCTCAAAGGAGCTGTGGGTTCGTCCAGAAGAAGGAATTTACAATCTTCGACCACCGCACGGGCTATAAGCACCATTTGCTTTTCCGCAAGGCTTAAATCGGATACCAAGCGGTTAACGTCTATTTTCATGTTAAGGCGTTTTAAGGTTTCTTGAGCTGTTTTTTTGATGGTTGCCCAGTTAATAAGCTGTTTTTTGTCCATTTTATTAACCATGGTGTTAAGCATGATGTTTTCCGCAACGGTAAGGTAACGAACCAGAGCCATGTCAACCTCTTGGTAAACAATTTCTATGCCGAAGTTCTTGGCTTGTTTTGGTGAACGGATTTCGCAGACTTCGCCGTTTAGGGTGATTGTTCCTGTATAATGGCTGTTTACGCCGGAGAGCACCTTCATTAAGGTTGATTTGCCGGCACCGTTTGCGCCTATCAACGCATGGATTTCGCCGCTGTTCATGGAGAAATCAACATCCGAAAGAGCTTTTACGCCGGGAAATACTACGGAAATGTTGCTCATTTCCAGACTTACTTGTTTTTTTGAATCATTTTGGGCCGATATCGACATTTTTTATCACACGCCCTTTCTGTTTTGATTATAAGTGCATTAAACTTGCAGATAGAATATTGGGGTGTTTTCGCTCATAAAAAATCGTTGAAACATTCGTTGTTTTATTGGTTTTTGGTTTTGGTTGTTTTTATAAGAGGTTTTAGCAATTTTTGAAAAGGTTTTTATATTAAATTCGACTGTTTTCTTTGGTCTTGTTTGTAGCGGTCTAATAAAACATCAAAATTAAATCTTGATTTAGCCAACGTTTCAAGGAGTAATTACGATATATTTTGCACTTTTATTAAACCGATGTAAAAAAATAGAATTGGACTTTTTCAAGCTAAGAAACCAATTCATAATAAATTTAAAGACCGGGAAAAGTTTTAGGCTCTTCGCCCGTCATAATTTTCTTAATTAATATCTGTTTTTTATAATTGATATTTTTAAGTGAAAGTGTATTTTTTATGGGGGCTATACCCTCCGCAAAGGGAGAGTACAGCCAATATAAGGAGAAAATAGGGTTAGTAAGGTAAGTTTATTACTTAACGTAAGTGGCTTTCAATTCAGCCATCCAGGGTTCTTCGAAAACGCCTGTGGCATCGCCCCAGCCGGGGATGATTTCTTTAAGAGTTTGCATGTTGGTAGTTTCTTTTAATTCGGAAGTTTTTACAAGAGCAGCTTCAAGGTTGTAGTAAAGGGGAGTTTCTTCGCCTTTAAGTTTTTTAGCCATTAAACGCATGTCAACTTGACCGATGAGTTTGGGGTCTACGGAAGCAGTTGCTACCCAAACATCGGGATTACTTCTCATAAGGTTGATGTCGTCATTGGAGATGTCAATAGTCATCATCTTGATGTCTGTTCTGCTTGCATCGTTAAGAGCAGTTAAAGCACCTTTTGCAAGTTCATCATAGGAACCCCAGATAGCATCAACTGTGCCTTCGGGATATTTGGGAAGAACTGCGCTGAAAAGTGTTGCTGTACTGTCGCGAACGCTGGTAAAGTCTGAAGGACCGATAAGTTCGAGAGTTTTGATTTTGCCTTCATCTTCGAATTTTTTGTAGATTTCTTGGCGTCTGTCAAGCGGAGGAATTCCGGGGCCCATCCATAATTTAAGTACTCTTACGGGTTGGTCAGCGGAAGCTACGATTTCATTAAGAGAAAGCCCAGCAAGTTTGTAATCGTCTTGAGCAGTGCTTGTTACACCTTCCAAGAGGTTTTCGTCTTTAACTTCTCTGTCTTTGTAAGGCATAGAGTCGAAAGTAACAACTTTCATACCTTTATCAACAGCGGGTTTTAAAGAATCGTAAGCGTAACCCAATTCTGCATGGGAAACGATGATACCGTCGTAATCTTTTTCGATTACTTGAGCGATAGTTTCTTGGCATTTTGCATTGTCGCCGTTGGTTACGAAAGTATCAACAACGAAACCGAAAGATTGACCTTCAGATACGCAACCATCCAAGAATTGTTGGGTGTGGTCACCTAAACCGAGGTTTCTTACAACTGCGATTTTGATTTTTTTGCCGAATACGTCTTCAACCGAAGCGCCGCCTTCAGTAGCCGGCGGTGTTTGAGAACCGTCTGCAACGGGACTTACGGATGGAGCGGGTGAATTCGCCGGTTGGGCGGGTGCTTGTTGGCATGCTGCCAAAGAAAGCAACATAGTTACAGCCAGTAAAGCAACAATAAACTTCTTCATAATTACCTCCTGTTTGTTTTCTTAAATGTTTTTAAAACATTTATATAATTTATTACAAACACACAGAGTAAATTACCCATATGTTTGTAAGAAATTCACATAATCCTGCATACAGGGCAGCGAACCTGAGTTCTATCGTTAAGCAAAAGCTGTACCCCATATTGCAACAAACATTTAAAACTTAATTACTTTATTGCAATCCTCCATATACATCTCGTCAAGGACGCCACATATGGTAATATCGGCAATAATGTCTTTGTTATGCAAAATCTCTTTAGCCGCACCGCCGTCTTGGTTAATCAAGACTATATCGCCTATACCGGCGTTGGCGGCGTCAAAGGCCAATTGCTTTTGACCCACGGGTTCAAGCTTGGAGTTAAGAAACTGAACCAACATCAGTTTGTAACCGTAATGGGTACTTTCTTTTACCGTTGAAACCACATTTCCCACTACTCTTGCTATTTTCATGGGGATTTACCTTCTTATTGTTTGGCGTTGGGTAAGATTGTTTCTACATCGGTGTGAGGTCTGGGGATTACGTGTACTCCGTATAATTCGCCTACGCGTTGAGCGGCTGCTGCGCCGGCATCAACAGAAGCTTTAACGGCACCTACATCGCCTCTTACCATAACGGTTACAAGACCTGAACCGATGTGTTCTTTGCCCATGAGTGTAACGTTTGCTGCTTTTACCATAGCGTCAGCAGCTTCGATAGCGCCGATTAATCCTTTGGTTTCTACCATACCTAAAGCTTGTTTATCCATTTTAGTACTTCCTCTCTTTAATATAATGCTTAATTAGTTTTCTTTATATTCTACCTTGTATTCGTCCACGAATCCGCAAACCGATAAATCCAGGGGTACGTATCCGTTTCTGAAAAGGAAGGATGCTTCTTTGGAGCCTATAAGATAGACCATATCGCCTTCACCTGCTTGGCGGGTGGCGTCTCCGGCAACTATTCTTTTGTAAGGCTTGTCGTCTTCCATCAGGTCTACGACCAGAAGTTTTATGCCGGTAAGCCCTTCGTCTTTCACGGTGGCAACAACCGAGCCCACAACCTTGCCAACTACCATTATGTATCACTCCAAACAGATGAAAAAAATGAAGAGTTATGTTGGTTTATAAATAAACCTATGTTACATATAAAATTTTAGAGGTCGGGAAACTTTATACTTAATTTCGAGTTAAGTAGTAACATAAGCGTATATTCGCAGTGGTGAGCGACCGGTGTTTTTTCATAAAAACGCAAGAGGAACCGTTTACAAAGAATAGCTTTTGTTACTATTCCTTATGAAATTAAGTATAATTAAAAGTTTCCCGAGTTTGGTGCTGTCTACGGCTTTCGAAAAGAAAGCCGGGAGAATCGAAAAATCCTATTACTTGGAAGTTGATTTTACAGGAGTTGTTTCTTTTGGCAGGATTTTTTCGATGTCTTCGTGGGGTCTGGGGATAATGTGTTGTCCTATCAGTTCACCCACGCGTTTTGCTGCTTCGGCTCCGGCTTCTACGGAAGCTTTAACTGCTCCAACGTCGCCGCGAACCATAACGGTTACCATTGCGGAACCGATGTTTTCTTTACCTACCAATACAACGTTTGCTGCTTTTACCATAGCGTCTGCCGCTTCGATTGCTCCGATGTAGCCTTTGGTTTCTACCATGCCTAATGCTTCTTTGCTCATTTTTCAACAATCCTTTCGATAATGGTGTCAGAACTGAGGTGAGTAAACTTTGGAAAAAGATTGCTCTGTGTCAGTTGTGTGGGTGTTAAAGAGATAAGACCTTGAGAGATACTTTTTCCGGAGAAAAAGTTTCCTTCAAACTCCCTTCAAAAAGACTTTAACATTTATTATTGAAGCTTGAATGTTAAACAAAAAGGAGTTTGATATATTATGGGGTTAAATAAGGGTTTCTATTAAGTCCGGGTGTGGTGAAGGAATGACTACGGTTTCGTTGAGCAGTCCTTCGTTATCCGGGGCGGCTTCTACGCAACTCATGGCTTCTTTGCAATCGGCTATGCTGCCTGTGAGTATAACGAAAGATTTGCCGCCCAGTCCGCGACCCAAGCGAATCTCTATAATATTTACGTTGGCTGCCTTTACGGCTATATCCGCCGAAAGTATGGCGGAGGCCAAGGTAAAGGTTTCGATTATGCCTATTGCTTCGGTGGAGGAAACCTCACTGCAACCGGAGAAAGCGGTAATTACACGGCTGTCTGCGTTTGCAAGGGTGAGTTTGTCCACCAATCTGTGTTCTGCTGTTTCTTCGCCGGCTTCTATGGCTGATTTTACTGCGGAAACTTCGCCCGTAACCACCGCAACATATTTTCCGGCACAAACCGGCTGTGCGAATACAAGAGAAACGTCGGCTGATTTAAGCATGGCGTCTGCTGTTTCTATACCCTTGGGTATGCTGTTTAGTTCGACCATTCCTATAGAGTGCATTATTTACCGTCTCCCTTAATTTCTATATATTGTTGGGTGATGTTTGTTACGGTTCCGCTTATGCTTGCGTGGATTTTTGCACCCAAGGCGTTTTCCGGTATATCGGCTATTAATTGACCGAGGGTTACCGGGCTTCCCACGGAAACCACGGGAACGGATTGAACACCTATGTGCATTTTCAGCGGTATTCTAACAGCGGAGGTACTGACCGGTGCTTCTGCCAATGGTGCCGGAACATCGTATTTTTTCAACCTTAGGCGAGCCATAAGGCGTGAAGTCGGCAGACGTTTGGCGTTTAGCATAGTGTCCGGAGAGTGAGCTGTTTTTTTGTCGGGTTTTACTCCTTGGGTTATGAGTTCTTTTTTAACATGTTGCATTACCCTAGAAGGAGAAAGACCGAAGTTGCAGGCATAAAGACTGCATATACCGCAATCGCAACAAGAGAAAATTCCGTTAAAGTCGCCCAGGAGTTTCATGTTGTTATTGCTTACGGCACGCATGGCTTTGTGGGGTTCCACTTTTAAGCCGAGGGCGTTACGTGGGCAAAGCTGCGTACAGTAACTGCATTGGCAACATACGGCTTTTGCCAGTTTAATATCCCTTTGGAGGTTGCCCTGTTTGGCGGTAACCGCCGGGGAGTTTTTTGGCAGAAGCAATATTCCTGAGGTTGTTTTTGTTACGGGGGCGTTGTAATCGGTTTCAAGCTTGCCCATACAGGGTCCGCCGATTATTACCGAGTAGTCCGACATATTACCCTTTGGTACTGCCAATTCAATTAAATTTGAGATTGGCGTGCCTATAGGGACTTGGAAAGTTGCGGGGTTTTGTACTTCGCCGGTGACGGTCACAAATTTGTGGGTTACCGGTTTGCCTTCCAAGGCATCGGCTATGTTTAGGAGAGTTGCGGTGTTTATTACCGCCACGGACACATCCAAGGGAATGCCGCCCGTAGGGACAACTCTGCCGGTACATTCGTAGACCAAGGTTTGCTCGTCGCCCAAAGGATAGAAGCTTTTAAATTCTTTAATAAGAATGGTAGGGTCCGAACCCCGGGCTTCCGATAGGTTTGCTATGGCTTGGGTGTAATGAGATTTTAACCCGATAATTGATTGTTTTGCACCGGTAATTTTTGACAGTTCTTTTAGGGCGGCAATCAAACGGGGAGCGTAGCGGGACATGATTTGTTGATCTACCCGGAGCAGGGGTTCGCATTCCGCGCCGTTGATTATCAGGGTATCTACTTTACAGTTCAGTTTAACGTGTGTTGGGAAGCCTGCACCGCCTGCTCCGACGACGCCGCTGTTTTTTACGTATTCTATCATTGGAGTTTTAGACCTTTGAGAAGATTCTTTCCGAGAAAAGGTTTTTCCCAAACCCCTTTCAAAATACTTTAATTCTAAGGGTATCTATTTTGTTCTATATAATTCTGAAATAATCTTTAAGAACGCAACGTCTTGCTCTGGTAAAGCTTCTTGCACTGGTAAGGCCTTCGCCGGTGGGTGTTGCAATGGTGAGGGTTGTATAACCTTCGGCTTCGAAACCTACGCCTGAGTATGAAGGAGCGTTTTTAACGAAGATTGTTGTGTTAAGTGCTCTTGCGGCGTCTGAAAGATTTTTAATGTTGGTTGAGTGCATAATTGCCGAGTGGTGGCAAGATTGTTCTGCACGAACGGCTTCGGTTATTGCTTCAGTTATGGAGTTTACTCTGACTATACCCAAAACCGGCATAAGCATTTCTACCATAACAAAGGGGTGGAATCTGTCTACTTCGGCGATGATAAGTCTGGGGTTGCCGGAGTAAGGGATGCCGCAATCGTTGAGGATTTGGGTTGCGTTTCTGCCCACGTACTTGCGGTTGATAACGTAGTTGTTGTCTTTTTTAATTAAGACGGTTTGGACTATTTTATCTATTTCGTGACCTTGGACCTTGTGAGCACCCACTTTGGTCATTTCGTTCATAAGTTTGTCCGCAACTTGAGAAACAACGAAAGCTTCTTTTTCTGCCAAGCAGAGCACGTTGTTGTCGAAGGCTGCTCCGTCCACTATGCTTTTTGCCGCATGTGGGATTTCTGCTGTTTCGTCCACGATAACAGGAGGGTTACCGGGGCCTGCGGCTATTACCTTTTTGCCGGTACGCATAGCCACGTGGACTACGGCTTCGCCGCCTGTAACGGAAAGGAGCGGAACGTCCTTATGTTCCATCATAATTTTGCCGGACTCGAGGGTCGGTTCTTTTACGGTGGTAATAAGGTTAGCCGGACCGCCGGCGGAGATTATGGCGTTGTTCAGTATACGCATGACCTGTTGAGAACAGGTTTTTGCGGCAGGATGTGGATTAAAGACCACGGAGTTGCCGGCTGAAATCATACTGATACAGTTATTGATAACGGTTGAAGTAGGGTTTGTTGAAGGTGTGATGGAGCAGATTACCCCGAATGGTGCTTGCTCTACCAAAGTCATACCGTAGTCGCCGGTGAATACTCTGGGTTCCACGTCCTCAACGCCGGGAGTTTTTTCGGCTGCAAGGATATTTTTTAGGACTTTGTGTTCGATTACGCCGTAGCCTGTTTCGTTATGAGCCGCTTCCGCTAATGTTTCGGCGTTTTCTATGGCGGCTTTACGCATGGCGGCGATGTAATCCTTGCGTTTTTCCAGTGAGAGATTGTTTAATTGTTCGAAGGCTGTTTTTGCCTTGGAGACTGCTTCTTCGGCAGTATCGCATAACCAACTTTCGCCGGAGGATGTAAATGCGGGTGATGAACTGCCGGCAATTTTGCCTTCGTTGATAAGCTTGCTGACAGCTTCCATAACAACCGCTTTTATTTGCTGTTCGCTATAGTTCATAGTTTTGTACCTTCCTTAAACAGTTGTTATACTATAGGGCTGAAAAGGATTAAGACCTTGTTAAAACTTTATCTGAAGAAAAAGTTTTACCCAAACCCCTTTCAAAAAGACTTTAATAAAAATCTAATAATCAGAATGTTTATTTTTGAAATAACATTTGACCTTTTATATATACACTGTCTACTATTGCAACGATGGTGCTGTCTGTGGGTTTTGTGTCTGTTTTGGCGGTTTGTCTTGCGGAACTGCCGTTAACCACCATTACCACTTCGCCTTCGCCGGCACCTACCGTATCTATGCTGACGTAAGGTGCACCGCTGTCTTCGAAGGTGTCCAGGGACAGGGGTTGAACGATAAGTAGGGAGAACCCGTGAAGGTTTGCTGCCTTACTTGTGCTTATTACCTTGCCGCACACTCTGCCGATTTGCATGGTTACACCTCCTCTTTCTGTGGCGGTAAATCACCGGACTTTTGGAATATGCAAGAACCTTTAAGGTGTATTGCATCCACTATGGAAAGTATGGCGTAATCAGCCGGAGTGTCTTTGCTTTCGGGGGTAGCCCTTGCGGAGCTGCCGCCTACGCACATTACTATGTCTCCGGTGCCTGCGTCCACACAGTCTACCATGACGATGGGGTCGTCTTTGGTTTTCATGGTTTCCAAGTCTACGGGTTGAACCAGTAATAATTTTAAACCTTTGAGGCACTCGGCTTTGTTGGAGCTTACAATGTTTCCGATTACTTTACCGATAAGCATTTATCAGCTCTCCTTAACACGAATAAGGGTAATGCCCTTATCTGAGGCGGTGTCTTTTGCCAAAGGTGTAATTATTGCTCTGTTTTTAAGATAAATTGTGTTGTTTCCTGTTTTAAAGGCTTTTAAAACGTCGTTTTCCGTTACCAGATTATGTATTTCGGGAATACCTGCTTCCGGCGCCGGAGTAATTTGAGTAGAGTTGTTTTCCGATGTAACCGGTTGCATAACATTGCCGGTTTGACGAATTACTTCCGCAAAGTCTCCGTTTGAAAGCATACAGGCGTTGATTTCGTCGATATCCAGGTGGACTTCCATTTCGTGGTCCTTACCTGCTCTTACCAAAACGTTTTCAAAAATCATTTTTCTGAAACCGTTGGTTTTCAGGTTAACTATATCGCCGTCTTTCAAGCCGAATAAGGCTGCCTGGGTGTCGGAAAGATGTAAATGTCTTGCCGAAACTATAACGCCCTTGTCCAACTCAACCTTGCCGGCCGGTCCTATGAGAACTCCGCCCGGTGTACCGAAAATATCGCCGGAATGTCTGACTACCGGGTTTACTCCCAAACGGAAGCAATCGGTTATAGCCAATTCAACCTGGGTTTCCTTTCGGAAAGGACCCAGAACCCTTAAATTTTCGGATTTATTTTTAGGTCCCATAATGCTGATCGTTTCTTTACAGGCGAACTGACCGGGTTGGGAAAGAGCTTTTATAGGGGTGAATTGATAATTCTTCCCGAACAAAACGTCACTGTCAGCTTGGCTAAGGTGAACGTGCTTGTTTGACCAAGCAACCGGCACAAGCATTCTGTTATGTTTTTTCATGATGTCTGATATGACAGCAAAACGAATGGACTGTATCAGTTCTGCCTTATTCATTTTACAAATCATCTCCAAATATTTTGCAAAGGTTGATATAGGGGTTTAACTGTTAATTTTTGTAAAATAATGCCAAATAATCAACATTTACTTTAGTATTTCCAAAACCAAATAAAACAAAATAAAACAAAATCGAATAGATAAATCATACTCCATTTATATTCTCTTGTCTATAGTGAAATTTAAAGAAATTGAGAAATATTATTGTGCATGATGTATATGCTCGGAACCCTAACCAATATCTACATGACGTATTTTATAAAAATCCCGTTGCCAAAAAACCAACACAAAACCACAACTTCAAAAAAAGACTTCACAAAACTTCAACAACGTTGTAATATAATAATGTGAGTTTCACGTAGTTGTAAATTTGCGAAGTTAATTGATTTTTAAGGAAAAATGTCGATAAAGTTACGTTTTTGTAAGCTTTTTAAGCAAAAATCTTGGGAATACTACATATTGTTTGATTAAACCGGTGTTTTGTCCGGCAGACTCTATAATATAACAATATTCTTTAACAATCAACAAACAGTATTTCGTTTAAATAGAAATTTATACTTTCTTTTTAAAAATTTGAGTTAAAATATAACCGGTGATGTCCGGGCAGATAAGGTGGAGGGTGTTTTACTATGCTTCCCGTTACAAGACGTTCCAGAATAAAACAAATCGTAATGGAGAAAAAGAGCGTGGTGGTTTCGGATTTATCCATGACTTTTAACGTTACGGAGGAAACCATACGCCGTGATTTAAAAATTCTGGAGGAAGAAGGTTTACTTCAACGTACCTACGGCGGCGCCTATATATTAGACGGGGTGCAAAACGAAGTAAACGTAGAATTAAGGGAAAAAGTATTTGTGAGCAACAAAAAAAATATAGCAAAAAAAGCCAAAAAATTGGTAAACAACGGTGACTCCATATTCTTGGACAACTCCACCACAGCCTTTTATGTGGCAGACGAATTGAAGGATATGCGTGTTACGGTTATTACCAATTCATATAAAATCCTCAGCACTCTGTGCAACATTTCCGGCATTAATCTCATAGTAACGGGCGGTGCCTATTATCCTCAAAGCCGAGCCTTTTTGGGCAGTATGTGTGCCAAAGCCATTTCCAATTATAACGTTGATATAGCCTTCGTATCCTGCCGTACCCTGTCTATGGACAAAGGAATTACAGACGCTTCCGAAGAACTTGCCTTTCTTAGACGAACAATAATCTCCCATGCCGCCAAAAGCTACATCATTGCCGATTACAGCAAATTTAACAAGCCATCCTTTATCAACACCTGCGGTTTCGAAGAAATTTCCGGTATTATAACAGATTCCAAGCTTCCAAAGGAATGGGGAACATTTCTTGCACAAAAGGGACTGGAAATTTATGACTAATACTGATTACATTTTGAACAGGGACAAAAATAATTGATTTATTCCGGAGGTTCAAGGAAAAAACCATTATTTTTGTACTTCATCTTATTATTTAGAATTATTATATCGTTTCTAAAAAGCTTCTGAGTTTATTTATCTCAGAAGCTTTTTATGTTTTACAGAATTACAAAAATTTCCGTTTAGTTCATATTTTGGATTTCTGCTTTAACCTTTTCGATTTCAGCCAAGTCATCCATTACTGTAATGTATACTGTGAGTTTTTCTTTGGAGAATGCCTTAACCGTAGACATTGCACCGGCGGCTTTTTCTTCGTTTCTGCCGCGGAGAACGGTGGTTGAGGGCATTATGCCCAAAGCGTAATCTCCGGAACCCATGGATTTCCATTGAGCAAGGTAGGGCAAAGTGGATTTGGCGTAGGATATTTTCAAAGCCAGTTTCAAGCCGGGATTGATAATAAGAGAGTGACACAGACCGTCGCTGTCTTTGGGTAACTCATGGAAATATAAATGCTCTTGGAAATTGTCTATGGGAGCGGTTATTTTAAAGCGTTCTTCGTAGTATTCCTTGGAGGCATCCGTTCTTGCGGAAGTGGTTGAGGAATTGGGGATTACTATTTCGCAACCATCGTCCAAGAAGGGGTAGCCCAGATTTATATGATAAAGAACGGAGTAAAGAGTATCTCTGCAAGTTTCGTTTTCCACAATATCGGTTATTTCTATGGTTTTGGAGTTTAATTTGGTTTTGATAGAACGGCTCAAAGTAAGGTTATGTGCAAAGAGACGGGCTTCTTTTGTTTTGCCCTTTAATTCTATTACATATTCGCCGTTTTCGTCGTATTCCGCTATTGCGGAGGTGTTTTCCGCACCCATGGCGTAAATTCTGCCATGAAGAGGATAATACATACCTTCATCGGTGTTTGGCGGTCCGGAGTTTAAAAGACCGGAGGTATACATCATACCGCCGCTTCCTTGTCCCAAAAATTCACCGTCGGCAAAGGAAACTCTTTCGGGTGAAACCAGCCCGTTTTTATAATAGAACGCAAAGTTTATACCTTTGTATTCGAAGTTGTAAAGGTCCATATTTCTGCCTTCAAGCACGGTGAAAGCCAGTCCGGAACCGGTTTTTACGGATACAGCCGGGATTCCTCTGGACATACCGTCAGTATACATAAATTTTTGTATGCCTGCCACTTGAGGTATGCAACCGGTGTATCTAAGCATATCTTGTTTTGAAAGGTTAGATATTTCTTTCATTTGTTTCTCCCTTCTTTTTCTGAGAGGATTGAAATATACATCACAATCCGCAGTATATAGTAATCCTACTAAATCTTATATTCAATTATACGTAGATTTACTATGTCAAAAGACTTTATCACAGGTTATTTAATTTAATCAAGCTTATTTTTAAGCTTTTAAGTCTCTCAATTTTTGAGCCAAGCCGGTTGTGCGGAGGTAGTAATTTACTATCATAACAAGAATAAGGGTAATACCCCAGATGAAATCTTTAAAGAAGTTGCTTATATCCATCATGTTAAGACCGCTGGAGAGGAATTGAAGAGTAATAAGGGATAAAATAACGCCGCTTATTGTACCAAAACCGCCTTTGGGGTCTACGCCGCCCATTACGGAGACGATAATGGCTTGGAGTATATAGCTGGAGCCGTAATCTGCCTTTGCGGAGTTTGTACGGGAAATCAAGACTATACCGGCTATGGAAGCAAGTACACCTACAAGAGCGTATGTTTTGATAATTATAGTATCGTTTTTCAGCCCGGAAAATTTGGAAGCTGTGGGATTGGAGCCCATCATATAAATCTTGTATCCGAAGCCGGAGCGATTTAAAACTACGGTAAATATTATTGCTATTACTACGAAAATTAACAGAGGATAGGGAATAAATCCGAACAGAGAGCCGTTACC
Source organism: uncultured Defluviitaleaceae bacterium (assembly GCA_964468805.1). Classification (GTDB taxonomy): domain Bacteria; phylum Bacillota; class Clostridia; order Lachnospirales; family WRBF01; genus CAYXWM01. The sequence continues at coordinate 18,530 of CAYXWM010000019.1, read as the reverse complement.
AACTTCGGAGAATACCGCCGGGAAGCCCAAAACAGCTGTTCCTTCGGTAACTACAACCGCTATGCCCGTAAAAATTTGCATACTTCCCAGGGTTACCAAAATAGGCGGAATACCTATTTTACTGATACAAAAGCCGTTAAAGATACCGCAGACGCCTCCGATTAACATGGCGACCAAGATGCTGACCAAAACCCCGAAGAAATCCGAACCGAAAACGCCGCTTGCCATAAGCATTCCGGCTACCACAGAGGAGAGGTTAGCTATACCCACCATAGACAGGTCTATACCGCCGGTAAGCATGGCCATCATCATCCCTACGGATATTATGCCCAATTCGGGAAATTGAAATGACATGGACAGGAAGTTGCCGGGCGATAAAAATTTGCCGGGGTTAAAGGCGGTCATCAGAACGAACACGACAGCCATAAAAAAGATTAGTTTTACGTTATCCACATCGGGCAATAACTTTGCAAAGTTAAACTTAGCTTTTTCCATATAAACAATCCTTTCCGGATGGGATTCTAAAAGCAAGACCTTGAGGGAAATTTTTTCTGTAGAAAAAGTTCAAGTAAATTAAATTATGTTACTTTTTATGAAGAAAAACATTTGTAGCGTTCAATTCTTTCTTCATAAAATGTCTTTATGGGAATTAATTTACCTTACCTCAAACTCCCTTCAAAAAGACTTTAAAATTGTGACATTGTTTTGTAATAGTAAATTTATGCGGCAGCTGATACTTTTCGTTTCTTTTTGGATCTTGAACGAAGTTGTTGATATGCTGTAATACCTGTACCTATAAGAATCAACAAGCCGGTCATAAATTTTTGCCAATAAGAAGGTATACCCAAAAGGATAAGACTGTTGTTTATAATAACAATCAAGGTTAAGCCCAAAACTGTGCCCAGCATGGTTCCGTGACCGCCTGTGATACGTGTACCGCCAAGAACTACTGCCGCTATGATAATCATTTCTATTCCTTGCATATCAACAGGGTTGGAGTTTCTGTACATACAGGTATGCAACATTCCCGCCAAACCTGCCAGAGCACCTACAAGCACATAAATCGTAAATCTGGTTCGTACTATATTAAACCCTATACGTTCCGCAGAAACAACATCTCCGCCTATGGCGTATATACCTCTGCCGAACTTGGTATGACGCATCATGAAATATACGCCGAAAACCACCGCAATGGAAATCAAAATTGAAAAAGGCAAAGATGTTACGCCGCCGTAGTTGTTTTCCACGGTTAAAATACTCATTTTGGAAAATTCGTTAATAGCCGCAGGAACGTTGCTGATTTCTCTGCTGCCTACGAAGGTAAGCAAGAAACCGCTGAACAGACTTTGAGTACCTAGGGTTACTATTAAAGTAGGTAATTGAAACTTGGCTATAAAAATCCCGTTAATACAGCCAAGCAAGGCTCCGATTGCCACGGCAATCAAAAAGTAAACAATTATGGGGCCGTCAAACTTGGCAACTGTAAGTATTTTTGTAGTTGTAAACATGGAAAAAACCGCGACCGCCGGGAAAGATACGTCTATTCCGCCGGATACGATTACCATATATGTACAGGCGGCAAATATCAGCCACACCGTACTGCTTTTTAACAAGTCTATAAGATTTGCCGCCGATAAAAAGACCGGCGAGTTTATGGAAATAATCGCCGACAACACCACGATTATCACAGAAACAAAAAATTCACCGGAGCGTAGCCATTTTTTACTGAACATTCGCTTCATTCCTTTGCTTTATAAGAAATTAGAAGAAAAAAATAATTTAAAAGAGCCTTTTCCGTAGAATTACCCTTAATTTATTTTGTTTTTGTAATCATATGGGATGCCGGAATCAGCCATCCTTGCGTTGCAGTTCGATTAATTCTTCCTCGCTTGTATTGGCGACGTCGTCGGAGTAAACTATACGACCCTTTTTCATAACCAACACTTTGTTGCAGTTTTCTATAATTTCGGAAATATCGTCAGAAACCATAAATACGGCCATACCTTGACCCGCCAATTTGCTGACGTATTGATGAATGTCGCTTTTTGAGCCTATATCCACACCTACGGTAGGCCCGTTAAGTATGAGTATTTCCGGCTCGGTGGCAAGCCATTTTGCCAAGACCACCCTCTGCTGATTACCGCCGGACAGGGTTTTTACCGGTAAATCTGTGTTGTTGGTCTTGATTTTAAGTTCGTCTTTCCAGAATTTAATCTTTTCGTCGTATTCCTTGCGTTTTATCAATCCCATACCGCCGCAATATCTGTCTATACTGCTTGTTACGGTATTTCTTCCTATGGATTGTTCAAGGAACAGTCCTTCGGTTAACCTGTCTTCGGGTACGTAAGCTATTTTGTTTTTCAAGGCATCGTCTATGGAGTTGATTTTTACGGATTTTCCGTCTATTAATATCTCTCCGGAATCCGGCGGCAACATCCCGAACAGGGACAATGCAAGTTCTGTACGTCCGGAGCCCAAAAGACCGCATAAGCCCACTATATCGCCTTTATATACTTTAAAAGAAACGTCTTTGAAACTGCCTTCACAGGTTAAATTTTTAACCTCAAGTGAGGGCGGTACGGTGGTATCCGGGGTAAAATTATAGGATTCGTTATGTATCTCTCTGCCGGTCATATAATAAATAAATTTTGACCTGTCCAATTCGTTAATGTCCAGGGTGGTTACATTCTCGCCGTTGCGTACAAAGGTTACTTTTTCGGCAAGGGCAAAAACTTCTTCTAATTTGTGGCTTACAAATAAGATGGAAATACCTTTGCTTTGTAAATTTTTTATTACCTTGAACAAGGAGTCTATTTCTTTTTTTGTCAACGCCGTTGTGGGTTCGTCCATAATAAGAAGTTTGGCGTTGTTAATAATGGCTCTTGAAATTGCTATTAATTGTTTGTCAGCTACCGGTCTGTCCTCTACCAAATCGTCCGGGGGTATTTCTACGCCTATTTGTGCCAGAGCATCCATAGCTATTTTATGCATTTTTTTGTGGTTTACGGTTAAGCCTTTGTTTTGCAGTTCGTTGCCCAGGGCGATATTTTCGGCTACGGTAAGGTTGGGAAACACGGAGAAATCTTGGTAAATTACTTGTATTCCCGCCGCTGCCGAGATAATGGGCGATAGATTTTTGTATACTTTTCCGTCTATGCTTACAGTGCCGCCGTTTGCGTTATGTACACCGGAAATTATCTTTATCAATGTGGATTTGCCGCAGCCGTTTTCGCCTGCAAGGGCATGAATTTCACCTTTTTTTATTTCAAGGTTCACGCCTTTGAGTGCTTTAACGCCGCCGAAATTTTTGACTATATTTTCTGCTTTTAAAATGAGGTCGCTCATTCTTCCAACTCCTCAAAATCCGGATTTCTAAACCGTTTATGTGATAAGAGACAAACCTTGAGGGAGAAAACCTTTTTTCAAACGGCGAAAAAAGGTTTTCTCCCTCAAACTCCCTCTTTCCAAAAAAGCCGAATAAAAATCATTAAATTATGCTATACCCATTCCATTTTTGTCCTACATCTTATATGGAATTAGTATAATTATAAAACAAGGGAGAAAACTTTTGAAAAAGTCTTCTCCCATTGCCCTCTTTCAAAACTTTTTAAATTGTAGGGGTTATGTAAGGGTCGCTTTTAGAAATCGTAATCAGCCATATTTTCTTTGGTTACGGCAATAAACGCATCTCCGTAAAGTATGTTGTTTTCGCCTTGTTTAAGGCTGTTGTAACCTTTAACGCCAAGGTCAACACCGTCTTTGATTTCGTCTTTTTTGCCGTCCAAAATCATGGTTGCCATAACGTTCATTGCATAGCCTGCATCGGCGGGATCCCATAAAGCTGCTGTATCCATAGCACCGCTTTCAAGGAACTTGGCACAGATGGAAACCATGCTGGTTCCTACAACGCTGATTTTTCCGATAAGACCTGCTTCTTCAACGGCAAGAGCGGCACCGGGAGCATCTTGGCTGGTTGCGCCTTGGAAACCTTTAAGGTTGGGGTATTTTTTGAGCAATTCTTTCATTTTTTCGTTTGCAATTTTTTGTTCGTCGTAGGTTTCGATTTTACGTTCTACGGCTTTCATTTTGGGGTATTTTTCAAGCTGACGTTGAACGCCGCCTTCTTCCCATTGGTTTTGAGATTTGGAGGTTAAGCTTCCTACAGATGTGGCGTATTCGCCTTCTTCACCCATGGATTTTGCAAGGGCGTCCATTAAGTATGCGCCGTAGTCATAGTTGTTTACAGCTTCCAAGTCAAAGTCAACGTTTTGCATACCTTCGGCTTCGTGGCTGATAACAACGATGCCTTTGTCACGAGCTTTTTTGAGCACGGGTTCTACTGCTTCGGGAGAGAAAGGAACGATACAAATTGCATCTACATCTTGAGCAATCAAGTCTTCTACGATTTGAACTTGCATAGCTGCGTCTGCTTTGGGCGGTCCTTTTAAGAATGTGTCATGACCTGTGTCGGCAGCGTATTTTTTAACGCCTTCTTCCATTCTGTCGAACCAGCCTATACCTACAAGTTTAACAACTGTAGCTATTTTGTATTTCTTTCCGCCTTCACCTTGGTTGTCTTGAGGTGCTTCAGCCTGATTTCCGGGTGTTTGAGAAGCATCCGGGCTTGCAGCGGGTTGGCTTGGTGAACAAGCGGCGGTAAACATGGTTAAAGCCAAGAGTACCGCAAATAATTTAACAAGTTTCATCTCTGATTTCCTCCTTTTATTGGGTCAACGCCGAACCGGCGTTTATATAAAAGTATCTCCCCGAGGAAAATACTTTTAATCAAAACCAAACGCATTAAGGGCTATCCTAAAATGCTTGCAATAAGAATTCTCAGTAAACTTACTTAAATACCTTATATAAAGAACACTTAAAATTAATTGACTTACTGTGTACCTTTGTTTAAAAGTAGGGTGAAAATTTGTTAAATAACTTATGTATGCAGAAAATCGGATTTCAGGCAAACGCTTAAAGAGGATAAGCGTTTACCATGCTCCGGTTAAAAATTCCGTTGTTACCGTGATTGATTATATTATTGATTTAAAGCTTGGGCGTAAAGTTCTTTACATTCTTCCAAAGCTTTGTCTACTTCGTTGCGGTTGGGCATGGAAGCCGCTGTGCCTTTTTTTGTTACGGACAAACCTGCAACCACACAGCCGAAAGCCGCCGCTTCAAAGAAGTTTTTACCTTCGGAAAGAGCGGTAACAAAACCGCCGCTGAAAGCGTCTCCTGCTCCGGTGGTGTCTATAGCTTTGTAGGGAGTTATGGGAAGATGCATTTCTTTCTCGCCGTCGTTGCAATAAACGCCGTTGCTGCCCCAAGTGATGATTACTTTTTTAACGCCTTTGTCAAAGAAGAATTTTGCGGCTGCTCTGCAATCCTCGATGGTTTTGATTTCTATGCCGGTAAGAATTGCGGCTTCGTGTTCGTTGGGGGTAACTATATCACACATAGCAATCAATTCATCGCTGACGGGTTGCACGGGAGCAGTATTTAAAACTACTGTTGCTCCTCCTTCATGAGCCAATTTAACGCTTCTTTCAATGGAGGACATGTTTACTTCCAATTGGGCTAAGAATATATCACAGTCGGAAATTACTTCTTTTGCGCTGTCCACTTCCTCGTCGGTTATGGTGTTGCAGGCTCCGGGAACAACCAAAATGCTGTTTGAGCTGTTTTCATCTACCATGATAAGAGCAGAGCCGGTTTCATGGTTGCTGTCCACAAAGATATAATCCAAGCTCATACCTTCGTTTTTAAAGTTATCCAAGGCAACTTGACCGAATACGTCTTTGCCTACTTTTGTAATCATGGTTACGTCGCCGCCGGCACGGTGTGCGGCTACCCCTTGATTGGAGCCTTTTCCACCGGGACCCAGTTTAAAAGCCGTACCCAGTACTGTTTCTCCCACTCCGGGAATACGGGGTGCATATGAAGTCAAATCCACCACAAAGCTGCCAAATACACAAATTTTGCCTTTATTCATTAATAATCTCCTACCTTGTCATTATTGGTTACAAACGCTACACCGTTGCTTGTGCCTATACGGCTTGCACCGGCTTGAATCATTGTTTGGGCATCGGCAAGGCTTCTTACTCCGCCGCTTGCCTTTACCAGAGCCTTGTCGCCCACTGTTTTTTTCATCAGTTCCACGTCATGGGCAGTTGCACCGCTTGTACTGAAACCGGTAGAGGTTTTTACAAACTCTGCTCCTGCCTTAACGCAAAGCTCACAAACCTTTACTTTTTGTTCGTCATTTAAAAGACAGGTTTCTATAATTACTTTTAACAAAACATTTTCCGGGCAAACGTCTTTGACGGCTTTAATGTCTTGGTAAACCAATTCATAGTCTCCGTCGTAAACTGCTCCCACGTTGACTACCATGTCAATTTCGGTTGCACCGTTTTTGATGGCCTCAATGGTTTCGAAAACCTTGGTCATGGTTGTAGTAGCTCCCAAGGGAAAGCCCACAACTGTACAAACTTTAACATCTGTACCTGCCAATTGCTTTGCAACAAATGCTACTCTGCCCGGATTTACACAAACAGACGCAAAACCGTATTGAATTGCCTCTTTGCAAACATTCTCCACTTCGGATTCAGTTGCGTTTGCTTTTAAAATAGTGTGGTCCACAAACTTTGAAATATCCATCGTCAGCCTCTTTTCTTATATTCATAAAAACGTGATCTGCAATTTGGGCAAAATCAATCCCAAGGGATTTCACGTTATGGGTACTTTTTTATGCTTTCATATAAACCTTCAAATACTGTTATATTTCATTTAACTTACTTAAAGTTAATATAATTGTAATTGAAATTTGTATAAATTTATATTATATTGTATTAGTTAATTGTTCAGTTAAAAGTGTAAGCGTTTACATTTCCGTTTATAAGTAAAACCGTTAAATAACGGCTGTATTTCCTTAACTTAGCAATTCCGCATTGATTTTTTCGGAACCTTTGATACTTAACTCTGTGGGTAGCACTATTCTCTGTATGCTGCGGTCTTTTATGTCCTGTGCTTCCACTATACGTTTCATTGCCAATCTGCCCATTTCGCTAACCGGTCTTTTTACCACGGTAATACCGAAATTCAATATTTCCAAGGCCTCTATATCATCAAAGCCCACTATGGAAATATTCTTGCCCACCATGTATTTTCTTTCGATTAGGTACTTTAAGCTGCCCATGGTAATCATATTGTTAGACGTAAAGACTGCCGTTGGGCGTAAATCCAAATTCATAAGATATTCCGTTCCCTTATAACCCGATTCCAATTTGAAATCTGCCCTAACCACGTATTCATCCCTAACGGGTATGCCATAGTCATTTAATGCAGATAAATATCCATGAAGTCGTTCCTTGCCGGGTCTGGAGGTTTCCGGTCCTGCTATTATGCCTATCTTTTTGTGACCCTGCTTAATCAGCAATTCCACCGCCTCATAGGCACCTTTTTTATTTTCTATAAAAATTCCGTCAAAATTCTCATCGTTTATTTCACGGTCCACGAGAACCACAGGTATACCGCTTTTTTCCAAGCCCCTTAAATAACGAGTTGTTTGTGCATCCCTTTCGGAGATGGGCGTTATTATAACTCCGTTTACCCTTTGCTCCTTAACGTTTTTTAAAAAACGATGCTCCAAAGCCAACTTTTCGTTACTGTCATAAAACATTATATTAAGGTTTGTGCGCTCGGCTATATCGCTTATGCCCCTGGTAAGTCCCGAAAAGAACGGGTTCGTAACATCCGTGATGATTACGCCTACGCTGGACGTGTCCTGCTTGCTTAAACTTCTGGCAACAGCAGAGGGCGAATAATCATTCTCCTCTATAACCTTCATCACAAGCTTACGAGTTTGAGATTTGACAAAACCCGAGTTGTTTATAACACGTGATACTGTCGCAGAGGATACCCCTGCCTTCTTTGCCACGTCAAGAATGTTCAATTTTTATCATTCCCTCGAGTACTTTAACGTATCTTTTGAATAATAATAAATAATTTACCGGTTGTCAATAAATATTTTAAAATTCTACAATTTTTTTAAGTTGTTGCTAATAGCTTTCACAATAAACCACATTTGAAAACCATTTATTTGCATTTTGCATCAAAATTGTATAAATAATATTGACATAACCTATGATGTTGATATAATTTATATAAATTTAAATCCGGAGGTTATTATGGCAAAATTCACAGAAGCTGATTTTTATTACGGTTCCGTATTGTCATTACTTCTTAACAATCACATAACACCCGCTTTAGTTGAAGGAGATAATGATAGGCAGGTTTACGACATAACTACGAATAAAATCGAGAGACGCATCTACATGAAATATCGAAAAAACAAGGAAGTTCGTAAAACCGTAGACTATAACAGTTGGAATTTTACTTTAACGGATACAGAAATAAAGGAACTCAGCAATTATATTGAAAATAAATGCAAGCTAACATTGGTTCTTATATGCGGAGACGAAAAATTATATGAAAGTGAAGTCATCGCATTGGATCAAGATGATGTAAAAACACTTTTCGACATTAATAAAACCTCATTAACAGTCAGTAGAAGAAAATCTGAAAAGGCTTTTAGAATATCCCTAGGAGGGAGCCGAGAAAGCGCCATGACTGTAAAGTGTAACCGGTTTAACGAGCTTTTCGGCATCACAAAAGAATAGCTTACATAAAAAACAGAAGCTTTCCCATTTAGGGAGCTTCTGTTTTTAGTTAATTTATTTTAAATTCCAAATCCTTATCCACCGTAAACTTACCGCGTCTGTGAACCCAGCAGCCCACAGAAACGCCCACACCAAGAGAGGCGGGGTGTCTGGCATAGTTTTCGATGTTTACCGCCAAGACGGAGGTATTGCCGCCCAAACCTTGAACGCCTATACCTACGGAGTTTAGGGCGTTTTCCAGCTCGGCTTCCAATTCTGCGGCTTGGGTGCAAGAATTACGAGAGCCTATGGGTCTCAGCAATGCCTTTTTGGAAAGCAAAGCGGCAGAATCGGCTGAATAAGCTATACCTACACCCACAATTAGCGGAGGACAGGCATTAATAGCTCTGTCGGTGACTGTATCCAGTACAAATTGTGCCACGCCTTTATAGCCCTCGGAAGGCATAAGAACCTTTGCACAACCGGGTAAAGACGAGCCACCGCCAACGATTAGTACGTCAACTTCAACCTCTGTGCTGTCGGGCACTATATCCCAGTATATGGCAGGAACGCCTTTGGCTATGTTGTTGCCTGTGTTGCGTTCAGTAAAGGTTTCGATGGCGTTGGGTCTTAGGGGTGTTATTTTTGTGGCAAGTTCTGCGGATTGAATCAAAATGCCTTGCAGTTCCCCGATGAAGGGAAACTTGCTTCCGCATTTTATAAAAAAGTGGATTATACCGGTGTCTTGGCAGATTGGTCTGTTAAACTTACGTGCCAAAGACAGGTTTTCGAACATAGAATCATAAAGGCTTTTGGGCAAATCGGAATTTTCGGCGGAGCGAAGTTGTTCCAACTTAGCCACTATGTCCTCGGGAAGTTCGATTTGTATTTTTTGAATAAACAGGGCTATGTTTTCGGCTAATTTATTCATTTTCTTTTAATAACTTGTTTAACAGCATCCGCAACAGCTTCGGGAGTTAATTGGAATTGAGTAGCCAAGAAATCTTCCGGTCCAACTTGACCGAATACGTCTTTTGCACCAACACGAAGCATGGGAGTGGGCAGATTTTCGGAAAGAGTTTCCGCTACGGCAGAACCTAAACCGCCGATGATATTTGCATTTTCGGCTGTAACAACGCAACCGCATTTTTTGGCGTATTCAATAACGGTAGCTGTATCCAAAGGTTTGATGGAGAATACGTCGATTACGGATACGGAAATGCCTTCTTTTTCAAGTTGGTTTGCGGCTTCAAGAGACTTCCAAACCATTTTTCCGGCGGCAAATATTGCACAGTCTTTGCCTTCTTTAAGTACACAAGCCTTACCTATTTCAAATTTGCTTGCCGGATCGTAAACTCTTTTGTAAGATTTACGGGTCATACGAATATATGTTAAACCGTGACGGTCTTTGGTTAATTTAAGGGTTTCGATAAGTTGGGTTGAGTCTGCAACGTCTATAATAACAGAGTTGGGAATGGCTCTGTAAAGCGCCACGTCTTCAAAGGGCATATGAGTACCGCCGTTGTATGCCGCTGTGATTCCGGGGTCGGAGCCGATAATACGAACGTTGTTTTGACCGTAAGCTACGGAGAGGAAAGCTTGGTCATAAACACGTCTGCCGGCAAAGGAGCCGAAAGTATGAGCATAAGGGATTTTTCCGGTTACGGATAAACCTGCCGCTACGCCTATCATATTGGCTTCTTGGATACCGCAATCAATGGCACGATCCGGGTAAGCTTTTGCTACGCCCAACATACCAACGGAGCTCATTAAGTCCGCATCCAGGTAGACTACCTTTTGGTCTTGTTCTACCAATTCTTTCATGGTGTCGCTGAAAACCTGTTTGAGAACAGCGTCTTCGGTTCCGTTATAAATGACACTATACATTGGCAAGCTCCCCTTTCAGTGTTTCGATTGCGTCGTCTGCTTGTTCTTTGCTTATGGTGATGTGGTGGTTGAACTCCATTTCAGCCACAAATTTTACGCCGTAACCTTTAACCGTGTTAAGCACGATAACGATAGGTTTGCCGGTATTTTTGGCAAGGGCATTTTTAACTGTGGATGCTACGAGTTCGGGGTCGTTGCCGTTGATGGATTCTGCGTACCAGCCGAAAGCTTCGAATTTAGAGGCGATGTCTCCCATATCAAGGATATTTTCGGTAGTACCGTCAAGTTGTTTGCCGTTTTTGTCCACAAAAACAACAAGGTTGTCCAATTTTTTGTGAGTAGCAAACATAGCTGTTTCCCAAACTTGACCTTCGTTGCATTCGCCATCACCCAGAATAAGGAAAACTTTGTTGGGCTTGTTGTCAATTTTATGAGCAAGAGCTATACCTGCCGCCAAAGAAGCACCTTGACCCAAAGAGCCTGTGGTTACGTCAATACCGGGTGTTAAATTGGCATCGCAGTGGCTGGGAAGTTTTGTGTTGGGTTTGTTTAAAGTAAGCAGCCATTCTTCCGGGAAGAAGCCTTTTAAAGCAAGAGCGGAATAAACAGCAGGGCCGGCATGACCTTTGGAGCAAACCAAATAGTCACGTTCTTCCCATTTGGGGTTTTTGGGGTCGTATTTCATAAGCTCGCCGTAAAGAGCCGCTATACAGTCCGAAATGGACATACAACCGCCTATATGACCAAAGCCCAGTTCTTTAAAGGTTTTAAGTTGGGCGATGCGAAGTTCTGTTGCAAAGCGTTTTAGGTTGGATTGGTTACTCATGAGCTACCTCTTTTCGTGTGGGATGTGGATTACAGTAAGACAAGGCGTGGCTAAACTTCAAAGAATTACGACCTTGGGGTAAACCTTTTCCGGAGAAAAAGTTTTAGGTAAACACCTTTCAATAAGACTTTAACATAAAGAAGGTGTATTTTGAAGTTATTTTTATAACATCGTCGTTTCACTTCTTTATTTGAAGTGAACCGGGTTTAATATAAAAGGCAATTACTTATCCCTTAACACCGCACCGCATTTTTCTGCCAAATTATTCAGGACGTTTTGCATGGTTGTATTAATTTCGTCTTCCGTAAGGGTTCTTTGAGGATTGCGGAAGAAGATTTTATAAGCCATGGATTTGTAGCCCTCTTCGATTTGGGAGCCTTTGTAAACGTCGAAAAGTTCGATGCTTTCCAAGTCAGCCTTAACAGAAGCGGAGATTGTCTCGGTAATTTCCTTGTGGGTAACGCTGTCTTTCACTGTTATAGCTATATCACGTTTTATTCCGGGGTAACGGGGTAATGGGATATATTGGCGTCCCGGGCTTACGTTTTCCTGCAATTCGCTGACGTTAATATGGGCGATAAGAGCCTTTGTACCAATGTCATAAGCAGAAAGAACGGAGGGATGAACTTCTCCCATAAAACCGATTTGTTTGCCGTTTACGGAAATAAGGGCACAACGACCCGGATGCATATAGTTTATAGTTGTTTCGGGTGAAAAGTCAAGTTCTTTGATGTCCAGGCATTCAAATAATTGTTCAAGGACGCCTTTTAAGTCGAAGAAGTCGGACTTACCGTATTGACCTATGCATAAAATCAATGGCTCTACGGGCAATTCTTTTAAGGGCAGTTCCTTGGGCAAGAATATTTTGGACATTTCAAACAGGGCAACTTCCTCGTTACGGCGATTATAGTTGTTGGACAATGATGTCAACATGGCATTCAGCATGGAGGTACGCATAACGCTGAAATCTTCGCCCAGAGGATTGCTTACTTTTACTGCGGAACGCAAGGTATGAGCCTCGTCCAGTTGCAATTTATCGAATACTTTGGGGCTTTCGAAGCTGTAAGTCATGGCTTCGCTGTAGCCAAGGCTGACCATGGTATCCTTTATGGTATCTTCCATAACCTGAGAGCCGGTTTTCTTGCCCATGGTTGCGGTTTGATTGGGCAGACTGAAAGGGATTTTATCATAGCCGTAGAAACGAACCACTTCTTCCGCCAAGTCCGCTTCCATTTGAACGTCGGTGCGGTTTGTGGGTATGGTGGCAACGTTGTCTTTGGTTGTTATGCCTACCATGGCAAGGTATTTTGACATTTCCTCGTCTGAAATATCGATTCCCAACAGGGCGTTAATATTTTTGGGGTTGTATTTTATTTGCCAAGGTTCAAGTTTATTGGGGTAGCAATCGGCTATGCCTGCAACCACTTCACCACAGCCCAGTAATTCAACCAATTGAGCCGCACGATTTACGGCTGTATAAGCAAGGTTGGGGTCAAGACCCTTTTCGAATTTGCTTGAAGAATCCGTGCGTAAGCCCAGTTTTTTGGAGGTATTGCGAATGTTGGGTCCGTTAAAGGTAGCAGATTCAAAGAGTATGGCAGTGGCGTTTTCGGTGATTTTTGAGTTTTCGCCGCCCATAACCCCGGCTATAGCCACGGCTTTTTCGGGGTCAGCAATAACCAGCATAGACTTGTCCAACTTACGTTCCAAACCGTCAAGAGTGGTGAAAACTTCGCCTTCTTCGGCGTTGCGTACCACGATTTGTCTGTTTGCTATGTTGTCTATATCAAAAGCATGCATGGGTTGACCCAGTTCCAGCATTACATAATTGGTTATGTCAACAATGTTGTTTATGGGACGTAAACCTGCCGCTGTTAATCTGTGTCTTAACCAAAGGGGTGACGGCTCGATTTTAACGTTTTTAACCGCTCTGGCGGCGTAACGAGGGCAAAGCTCGGGATTTTTAATGTCTATGGCTATCATATCGTTAACGTTGCCCTTGGCTTCCTCTTTTACGGCTATTTGCGGCGGATTAAAGGGTACACGGAAGGTAGCGGCGGCTTCTCTTGCCAAACCAAGTACTGAGAAGCAGTCGGCTCTGTTGGAGGTAATTTCAAATTCAACAACCTCGTCACAAAGCTGTAAAATTTCACGAACATCCGCTCCGAGGGGTTGGTCGTCTTGGAATATATAGATGCCGTGTTCGGGAGCTTCAGGGTAGTCTTGAACGGTATAGCCCAGTTCCTCTATGGAGCAGAGCATACCTTGGGATTCTACACCTCTAAGCTTGCCGGTTTTGATTTTTTTGCCGCCGGCAACTATTGAGTTGTGTAACGCCACGGGCACGATGGCACCTTCGAATATATTGCTCGCACCGGTAACGATTTGTAAGGGTTTATCTGCGCCTATATCTATTTTAGTGACAAGCAGTTTGTCTGCCTGTTCGTGTTTGGTTATTTCCATGATTTTGCCGGTTACTATGCCTTGCAGTTCCTTGCACAGGCTGACCACAGTTTCGACTTTTGAGCCGGACATGGTCATTTCATGTATAAATTCCTGCATGGTGCAGTTTACGTCTGCATACTCCTTTAACCAGGACATAGGTATGTTCATAAAACTTTTCTCCTTTGATTACAAGCTTATGTTGAGTTAAAAAGAAAGACCTTGAGGGAAACTTTTTCTGAAGAAAAAATTTCCCTCAAACTCCCTTCAAAAAGACTTTAACATTAGGGCGAATAAAATCATTTAATAATTATAATGATTCCATTTTAAACAGAGGACAAAAATAATTGAATTTTTCCAACGGTTCAAGGAAAAAACGATTATTTTTGTCCTTCATCTTATATGGAATTAGTATACTTATTAAAACACTATACGTGAAAAATGGCAATATAAAATTATATATCAAAGCAAAAAATTTGCTTAAAATAGCATATAGCCTAACCCTTAAACAAACCTAGGTTTGCGTAGGGAAAGGCTTTATAAAGGTGTTGTATACGTTTATATTTTTATTAACTATTCAAACCGGTACAAACCGGGAAGTTAATAAGATTGTTGACAAAATTGTTACTTTTTAACCCTATTATGCATTTGCTTGTTTTAACGTCTTTCCTTGTCTCGTTCCAAAATGGGTATGGTTTTTATAAACTCATCGTTGTTTTCGGTTTTATAGAGTGTGTCCGTGATTTGTTCGGTCAGCTCTGCCGTTGGAAGATGACCGGAGAGGCGTCTTATGGTATAGATTCCTTCCAGTTCTGACGATGTAAGCAAGTATTCTTCACGTCTTGTGCCGGATTTTAAGATATCTATGGCCGGGAAGATGCGTTTTTCGGATAATCTTCTGTCCAAAACCAGTTCCATGTTGCCTGTACCTTTAAATTCTTCGTAGACCACGTCGTCCAGTTTAGACCCGGTGTCTACCAAGGCAGTGGCAAGAATGGTTAGGGAGCCGCCTTCTTTCATGTTACGAGCGGCACCGAAGAATTTTTTGGGCATATAGAGAGAAGCCGGGTCCAAACCGCCGGAAAGCGTTCTGCCGCTGGGCGGTACGGTAAGATTATAAGCACGGGCAAGTCTTGTTATACTGTCCAGGAGAATGACCAGGTCTTTGCCCTGTTCCACCAGACGCTTCGCACGTTCCAGAACCATCTCAGCCACTCTTTTGTGGTGTTCCGGCTGCTCGTCAAAGGTGGAATAAATAACATCGACGTTTTTGCCCACCAAGGACTGTTGCATATCGGTTACTTCTTCCGGTCTCTCGTCTATCAATAAAACAATCAAATGGGTTTCGGGATGATTTTGGATAATAGCAGAAGCGATTTTTTTAAGCAAAACTGTTTTGCCTGCCTTTGGTTGAGCAACGATAAGTCCTCTTTGCCCTTTGCCCAAGGGTGCAATCAAATCGATGAGACGTGTGGACAGCTCGGTACGAACGGTTTCAAGATGAATTTTTTTGTTTGGAAAAATAGGTGTCAATTCTTCGAAATTGGGGCGTTTTGAAGCTGTATCGGGATTATCTCCGTTAATGCTTTTTACATAAAGCAAGGCGGAGAATTTTTCGCCTTCTTTGGGAATGCGGATATTTCCCTCTACCAAGTCACCCGTTTTTAAATTAAAACGGCGGATTTGAGACGGTGAAATATAAATATCTTTTCCGCCGGGCAGGAAGTTTTCTTTACGAAGGAATCCGTAACCGTCCGCCAGTACTTCCAAAACCCCTCTTTCCACCAGACCCGAATCCAGAGCGTCGGTATTTTGGCGACGGAAAGTTTTTATTTGAGCCTCCGGTTTTTGGCTTATGCCGTTAAGCTCGGGGTTTGAAGAAGCGTTTTCTTCGGGGTTTATGGGTACGGGAGCCGGGGCAACCGCAGGAAGAGCCGCCGGTCGTTGTATAATACCTGTGTTTTGGGAACGCTCGGTAATTTCCGGGGTAGCAATCACCGTATCCGAACCGGGTGTTTGCAGCGGAATAACATTTGACCTTTTGGTATCCGTTACGTTTGGTATTTCCGTCTGAATTAGGACTTTTTCGTTAGTTCCGTGGGATATGGCTGTGTTACCGTTTCCGTTGACCGGTGAATACGCCCTGTTATTAAACTTATGATGAGATTTATCCGGTTTTTCGGTAATTTCCGACTGTTCGGAAATGTCGGCAACGGACAAGGTATCGTCAGCGAGTTTGGGAGTACTTTGGGAAAGCTTGCTGCGTTGTTCGCTGAGCCATTCTATCAGCTGAGTCTTTCGGTACTTTGTCACTGATTTTAAGCCCAGTTCCTTTGCCTGCTCCCTAAGCTCTCCCAAGCTCATTTGACTGTTGTTCATATTGCCCTCCTATTGCGGAATCTTTAATACTTGACCAACCCTGATGCTGTCAGAGGTCAAGTTGTTTGCTGTCCTAATCTTGGCAATATTGTCCGGCGTGCCTTTGCCATACAATTTTGCCGCTATTCTACTCAAAGTGTCTCCGCCGACTACAGTATAGGTGCTTTCGCCGGAACCGGTAGGAGGAGCGGAAGTTCCGGGGGCTTCCTCAGAATCGGTATTTACCACCTGTTCGATCTCTTCCGGAGAAACGATGGCTTTTAATTGAGCCACTTGAAGTTCAAGAGCGTCCAAGCGTTTTGCCATAGCTTCGTTTTGAAGCTTAACTTGGGAAAAGTCTGCCGATTCTACGGTTTTGGTTTCCAAATCTTTTTGTGCATCAGCCAAGGATACATTATCCGTATTTATCTTGTAAATCAAAGCCGCCAATACGGCAAGGACTACAACAAAAACGGAAATCACAGCGATTTTCAATGACCTCGGTGCTGCTGTCAGCCTAAAGCCCTCATCTTTTTTATGGGTCATAAGGCTGTTCATTTTTGGCTTTTGGTAGGATTTGTTAAGGCTGCCCAAGTTGCTTTGAGTACGAGTCGTGCCGGGGGAACGCGTGTCGCGTTGGGATTTGCGGAAAGTTTCCATATCGTAATCCATTTCCTCCGCTACTTGATTATAATTACCCGAATTGCTCAGGTTTGGCTTTGCTTTATTCTCCGACGGACTCAAGGCAGGTCTAATAGTGCCGGTACGACGATCCGAATCTACCCTGTCCTTTTGGATTTTTTCCTGCAATTCACGAAGTATGGTACTGTGAGATGTAGGTGTTTGAGACAGGTCGCTTAAAATCTTTGGTGTACGCAGGGTGCCCTCTGCACGCATGGTTTCGGATACGGTTCTTTGAGGATTATTGTCCGCAACCCTTTCGCTAAAGTTGCGTTCGGGAATGGTGCGGTTTGATGATGGGCCGGCATAGTCCTCAAAAACATCATATGTATCATCAGGTTCGTATTGTTCCTGTTGTTTGAATTTTGTTCTTTTGTTATCACGAACTTTGCTGAAACGGTTGGAGCTTTCGAGCTCGTTGTCGGGGCGTAAACTTGTGCCTTTTTTGTTTTGCCCGGTATTTTCGTTTCTGCTGTTGTAATCTTTGTAGCCGGAGACAAGGGTTTCCGGTCTTGCCTTCATACCGTCAAACAGTTTGCCCACGGCATGTCTGGAGACGTCATCGTAATCTGTTTTGTTACTGAAAAGGTCGTTGTCATTAGCTTTTTTAATGGTAATCCCCTCCATCTTTGGTATATTGGGTTCAATCCATTTCAAGCCACAAAATCCGAATTTTAATTTCAGCTAAATTTTGCAAAAAGATATTCATCTTTTCCGGCGAACATATTATGCCGATACATGAATAAATTACCCTTGCCGGGACGGTTGCTTTAGACATAGATTCGGTATATTATAAAATATAATAAAAATATAAGTTTTATTTTATAATTTTTTTAAGTTTGTGTCAAGAAATAGTAATATTCCCCTCTTTACATAATAGTAATTATTATTTATACTGGTATTGATGCAGACTCGTTTTGAAAAACGCTCTTGCATCCAACGAAAACTGCTTTACTTAATTGCCGGCTAAGCAGTAACTGAAGCATATATTCGTAGTGTTTTTTCATAAAACCGCAATAGCGAACCGTTTACGAAGAACAGCTTTTGTTACCGGTTCTTATGCAATTAAGTATAAATCCGCTTATGAACCCGTCAGGCTCAATTTGATATTCATTTAATAAAGGATGTGAGCATATGAAGATAGAAAAAATCAGCGAAAGCCAGGTTAAATTTGTATTGTCCAAGACCGACTTGTCCGAGAGAGATATCAGAATAACCGAGCTTGCTTATGGTTCGGAAAAGACCCAAGAGCTGTTTAGAGAAATGCTGGAACAGGCTTTTTATGAGTGCAACTTTGTTACGGAAAACGTGCCCCTTATGATAGAAGCGATACCCGTTTCCCAAGAGTCCATAGTAATTATAGTGACAAAGGTATCCAACCAAAAGCAAATCGAAGACAAATTCAATCTCTTGCCCAGAAGTCAAGATGCACACCGCTTTAAGTTCAAGTCCAAGGGGGCAATCGAACCGGAGGCCAAGACCGAAAAGGACAACAGCATATCCATATTCTCCTTCGACAATCTTGACCAGGTAACCAGCCTTTCACTCAGACTTTATACCAAATTTACAGGCACCAACACATTATTTAAGAACGAAAAAAGATATTTCTTGTTCCTAAAAAATGATGAGCCGGACGATGATATTTCAACGGAAAGCCTGGACGCCATACTCAGCGAGTACGG
>CAYXWM010000018.1:39884-42278 GCA_964468805.1 uncultured Defluviitaleaceae bacterium | reverse complement strand
ACAAATAGAAGTGGCTATTGCGGCACTTAACGAGGTTTTGGAACATGAAAATAGCACAACTGCTGAAAACAGCACAGAACAGCCTGGCGGAGAATAATATCCCCAATCCTCGATTGGATGCTGTATTGCTGCTGGCTTACGCAAGCGGTTTAAGCCAAGCAAAGATACTTTCAGAGCCGGATATGGTTCTTCCGCAAGAGGTACAAGATAAATTTATTGAACTGACAGAAAAAAGGGCTTCTCATATGCCTTATCAATATTTGGTCAAACAAGCGGAGTTTATGTCCTTGGATTTTTACGTGGACGAAAATGTACTTATTCCCCGGGAAGACACGGAAGTGTTGGCTGAAAAGGTTGTAGAGACAGTTAACAAGTATAGGCTCAATTCCATGCTGGAGCTTTGCACAGGTTCGGGCTGTATCAGCGTAAGCGTTGCAAAGTATTGCCCGGGAATAAAAATCACGGCTGTGGATATTTGTGACAAAGCCTTGAAAATTGCAGAAAAAAATGCATATATTAATAATGTATCTTCACAAATTGATTTTATACAAGGAAATGCCTTAAAGCAAAAGTTCGGCGACTTTCCGCTGACAGTGGCAAATCCTCCGTACATTAGGTCAGAGGTAATTCCCGGCTTAGACAAATCCGTAAAGGATTACGAGCCTTTGTTGGCCTTGGACGGCGGCAAGGACGGTCTGGAGTTTTACCGGAAAATAGCCGAAACCTATAACGGTCATGTTTTGGTTGAAATAGGATATGACCAAGGCGGGGACGTTGCACTATTGTTACAAGAAAATAAATTTGAAAACATTCAAATATACAAAGATCTGTCCGGTTTGGATAGGGTTATATATGCTTTTAGGGATTTAAGATAATACAATACTGAAACGATTATATATTTAAAAATATCAAAAAAGGATGATGATTTTGTTCTCCAAGCTAGACGAAATTGTTGAAAAATATGAAAAATTATCGGATAAAATAAATGACCCGGCGGTTATAGCAGACCAGAACTTATGGCGTAACCTTATGAAGGAACACGCCGACCTTACTCCCATAGTTGAAATTTACAACAACTACAAAAAAACCAAAGAAAACATCAAAGAAAGTCAAGAACTTTTACAAGACAACATAGACGACGATTTTAAACAATTGGTTAAAGAAGAACTGAAAGAAAATACAGAAAAACTCGAGGAATTAACCGATAATCTAAAGGTAGCCTTATTACCCAAAGACCCCAACGACGACAAAAACGTTATTATGGAAATCAGAGGCGGTGCAGGCGGCGACGAAGCGGCCTTATTTGCGGGAAATCTCTATCGTATGTATTGCCGTTATGCAGAACGCAGCCGTTGGAAGGTAGAAGTAATGAACACCAACGAATCCGACTTGGGCGGCTTTAAAGAGGTATCTTTTGTAATCAACGGCAAGGGTGCTTATTCCCGACTGAAATACGAATCCGGGGTTCATCGCGTGCAACGTATACCCACTACCGAATCCTCCGGGCGTATTCATACCTCCACGGTAACCGTAGCCGTTTTGCCGGAAGCCGAAGAGGTAGACGTTCCCTTGAACATGAACGACTTGCGTGTAGACGTATTCCGTTCCTCGGGAAACGGCGGTCAATCCGTAAACACCACAGACTCCGCAGTACGTATTACCCACTTACCCACAGGAATAGTTGTCTCCTGTCAGGACGAAAAGCATCAGCTTAAAAACAAAAATAAGGCTCTTAAAATTCTCCGTGCCAAACTTTACGATATGGAGTTGGAAAGACAAAATTCCGAGTTATCTGCGCAAAGAAAAAGCCAGGTAGGAACCGGCGACCGCTCCGAACGTATACGTACCTACAACTTTCCACAAGGCAGGGTTACCGACCATCGGGTAAATCTTACCCTTCACAGACTGGAATCCGTACTGGACGGCGACCTAAACGAAATTATGGATACCCTTATAACCACAGAACAAGCCAATAAATTAAAGAGTTCGTAAGATTAAGCCGATCCGTTTGCAGGGTCGGTTTTTTTAAGCGGCATAACCTACTTAGGCTCAAGTTTTTTCCACTGTTTCTTACCGGATACAGAAAAAGCATTACATAAAATTATTAACTCTTACTTGATTTTTTTCTTGTTTCCGGTATACTGAATTTATGAATGCGACCAAAAGGGGTTAACGGTTCGGTGCCAATGACAAAAAGAGAGTGCGTCAACACTCCCTCTCGTCAACCGTACCGGCGTAAGGCTTGGTATGTAAAATTAATAACCACTCCTAATTGGCCTAGGGCGGTTATCGTTACTTTTTATCTGTAAAAAGTAAGATGAATGTTAACAGGGATAAAATAAATATCCCAAAATTCAGCATTGTATTAAATGCCTCATATGTCAACATAGGCTT
>CAYXWM010000018.1:0-39784 GCA_964468805.1 uncultured Defluviitaleaceae bacterium | reverse complement strand
TGTATTAAATGCCTCATATGTCAACATAGGCTTCACCCCCTTTCTTCGGGGATTCAAGCCTTACCACCCTTTCGGTTGCAAATAATATTATAGCATATTTTGTAGATTTTCAATGCTTATTTAATTTCGGTCGCGGATTTGATTCTGCGGCTTTTTTTCTTTTATTTTTATTTCCTTTACCGCTTTATAGGAAATTTTAGAGAGTAACCCGAGTATTGTTTAGACACGGAAACAGGAATAACTCAATAATTTTTATACTTTGTTATAATTTCATCATATACCGGATACAACTCTCTATCAATAAAAGATGCAACGTTATATGTATCAACAAATACTCCTATTCCATGTACCCACTCTTCATCATTTAACTCTATTGCCTTTTTTATTGAGAAATTCAAAGACTCAACATAGTTCCCGGGATCTAATGAGCCCAACAACCTCATTGCCTCCATAGAACCGGGCCAGTTTAAGTCTTGGAACAGTTCAAACATACTTGGTATGGCTTTAGCAAATTTGGGATATCCCAATAACTCAAAAATCTTTATTGTGTTACTATATGTATCCTTACATCCTCTATTTAATAAATCCCCTATTTCATCATCACTTATGTAATTTGATTTTGAGTTATGAACAATAAAATCTATAGCATAATTTTGTCGCCATTGCGGATAATGAAAACTTAGGGCAAATACAATGCCGTTATCTAATATAAAAATTACCTCCTGTGCTCTCACGTTATTTTATAGTCAGGAATTTGACTCTGCGCCTTTCTTGTTTACTTTTTATCTTGACTCTTGATTTTTTATATGTATCCGGTATACTATATATAAATAGGGAATTTTCCCAATAGCAACCAAAGGGGCTAACCGGTTCGGTTTTAACGACAAAAGGTAGTGCGGCAAACACTCCCTCTCGTCAACCGTACCGGCGTAAGGCTTGGTATGTAAAATAAATAACCACTCCTATTGCTCTAGGGCGGTTATGGGTTACTTTTTGTTGCTGATAAAAAGCATCACCATAAAAGTTAACAGGGATAAAGTAAATATCCCAAAATTCAGCATTGTATTAAATGCCTCATATGTCAACATAGGCTTCACCCCCTTTCTTCGGGGATTCTAGCCTTACCACCCTTTCGGTTGCAAATAATATTATAGCATATTTTGTAAGATTTTCAATACTCTTGTAATTTCGGTCGCGGATTTGATTCTGCGGCTTTTTTGTTTACAGTTAGGACCATATCTATACAGACTTAATGTTTTTTACTTTATTCAAACTTCGCTTTAAAAATCTCATTACTTCCCATATATTCGTCCATAATACGCCATTGGATTTTTTTCGCACATACCCAAGTCCCATCATAGCATTCTAATTCATTTTCTGTACCTATATTGCAATCAACCCAGTATGCATATCCGTTCTTAAAAAATACTGTTGCTTCGTGTATTTCGCAGGTGTAATTATCATTGCAAGGAACTAAATGCAGCACTTTTAGCCCACTAAGTCTTATAGCAATTGCCATAGGGTTTTCGTATTGTCTCTGAAAAATCATGTCAACAATTCTCTTATCATTGATTGGATTCATGGACAAATCCTTTTCCACAAATGCACCACTTACATATCTGATTTCTTTTATACAAGAATCGTGAAAATGACCAAACATACTCATAAAACCGGATATATCTTCCTCTGTAACGATTTCATTCCACATAAATGCCACCTCTTATATTGAATTGGAGCATTATTGCCCCTAGGGTCCTAAGCGCCTTCGTTAATGGCGGTTTATCCGTCAGATTCTTTATCTTTTGTTTGCAATGACAATTTAGTTACAAATAATACTATAACATATTTTGTAAGTCAATCAATGCCTTTGCAATTTCTTCGGCAAACTTGAACTGCGGCTTTTTGATTTACGAATAAAAATCCCAAATAAAAAAACCCACAATTGTGGGCTAAAGAAAAGTTTGTATTATAATCGCACGCAACCCTGCAAAACCATACTGCCCATAAATCTCATGCCGGGCAGAGGCATACCTTCAAGGTCACATTCGTTGATATACAAGTCTATAATAGAACCTGCCATGTTAAGGGTTATTCTGTAGACAGATTCGCCGGTTTGCTCGTTTTTTGTCATAGAGTAGTCCAGAATATCGCAAAGGAGGGAATAGGCGGCTTGGCAAGAATCAGTGTTGGTCATAAAGAAACCTTCAACCACGCTGAGAAAATCCTCTTCTGCAAGGCGTTCTCTGATCATTTCCTCGGCACCCACTTCTTGAATATCCAAAAGCAACTTTGCCTCATCGTCACCGCTTCTGGCACGGAGAAGCAAGTCTCTGCGAAGGCGATCTTCTTCGTGTTTGATTTTACGATATTCCTCGTCTTTTTGTACCGGAAGAACCACAGTACCTCGGACTGAAAAGCCCACCAAATTAACCTTGGTTACTTCGTTAATCCTACTGTCCTTTTTCAAACATTCCAAGCCGTTTTCAGCCCTGAAAGCCAGATGGTTGCCTGTTTGCTCGTCGTCCGCAGTGAGGTAGACTCCGCTTTCCGTTACAGACAGTTCAGCACCGCAACAGTCCGTATCTTTAGTGCACCGGGCGTAGGGCGAAATGTATTTTATGTGTATTTCTTCGTGTTCGTCCATGTATCCGCAAACAAGAATGCCGTAATCCATGCCGAATCTTTTGTAGTATTCCACGTTTACCGACCGGTCGTTTGTTCCCAGTATATACTTCCTGTCCGGTTGTAACACGATGCGTTTTGCCAATTCCTTTAACTGATCTTTAGGATATTTGGAAAATCCCACCGAGCGTAAAAACATATACATCCCTCCATCCCTTCGCTTATTTTAGGACTGTTCTTCGCACTTAAAATCACGGGGAAAACCTTTTCACATGAAAAAGCTTTCCCCGAACCATAAATTTTAATTTAATTTTTTACTCCAATTCCGATTAAATACTTTCGTTGTCGGAGCTTTCTTCGGAAGGATCTTTAGCTTCGTCGGATTCTTCAGCTTTTTCTTCTTCCGGTTGTTTTTCCGGTGCCGACTCAATAAAATCGGGGTTTTCAAAGGTATCCATAAGGCTTTCCGTTACGGGTTCCTTGGTAATTACGCCTTCCGGGAAAAGTCCGCGGATTTCCCAGCCGTAGACCTTTTCTTTTTGCATTAAAAGTTCGGCTATTTTATGAAGCACGTCTATGTGTTCGTTAAGTATACGCAAAGCATCATCATAGGAATCTTGAATAATGCGTTTAATTTCGTTGTCTATTTGGGAAGCAACTTGTTCGCCGAAGTTTCTGGCATGGGCAAGGTCCCTGCCGATAAATACTTCGTCGTTGTCATCACCAAAGGCGATGGGTCCCAGAAGTTCACTCATACCGAATTTCATAACCATATTACGGCATATCTTGGTGGCACGTTCTATATCGTTGGAAGCACCGGTGGTTATGTCTTTTATAACGATAGCTTCAGCGGCACGACCGCCAAGCAATGAAATAATGGTGTTTTCCATAAAACGCTTGGTAACATGGCTGTTGTCGTCACCGGGCAAGGGCATGGTGTAGCCGGCTGCCCAACCTGTGGGGATAACGGAAATCATATAAGTAGAGTCTATTTCCGGCAAGACTTCGTGGAGTATGGCATGACCGGCTTCGTGATATGCGGTAATACGGCGGTCTTTTTCGGAAATTACGCGGCTTTTCTTTTCTGTTCCTATACCTACTTTTACGAAAGCCCTGCGAAGCTCTTCCATGTCAATTTCTTTTTTGTCATGACGTGCGGCAAGTAACGCGGCTTCGTTTAAGAGGTTTTCCAAGTCAGCCGGTGTAAAGCCCACTGTGGTTTGGGCAACTACTCTTAAATCTACCTGTTTGGAGATTTGTTTGCCCTTAGAGTGGATTTTAAGTACCGCTTCTCTGCCTTTAACATCCGGTTTACCTACGGAAATTTGTCTGTCAAAACGACCGGGACGTAAAAGAGCCGGGTCAAGTATATCGTGTCTGTTGGTGGCGGCCATAACGATAACTCCCTCGTTTACGCCAAAACCATCCATTTCAACCAGCAATTGGTTCAATGTTTGCTCACGCTCGTCGTGTCCGCCGCCCAAACCGGCACCGCGTCTGCGACCTACCGCGTCAATTTCATCTATAAAGACTATACAAGGTGAGTTTTTCTTAGCTGTGTCAAACAGGTCACGTACCCTGGAAGCACCGACACCTACGAACATTTCCACGAAATCCGAACCGGATATGCTGTAGAAAGGAACGCCGGCTTCACCGGAAACGGCTTTAGCCAGATAGGTTTTACCTGTACCGGGTGGTCCCACCAACAAAACGCCTTTGGGTATACGAGCACCTATTTCGGTGAATTTTTTGGGCTGTTTCAAGAACTCCACTATTTCTTCCAGTTCGGCTTTTTCTTCTTCCAAACCTGCCACCAATGCGAAGGTGACTTTGTTTTTATCGTCGGCGGAGATTTTTGCCTTGCTTTTGCCAAAGGACAGTACTCTGCTGCCGCCGCCGCCCTGCATTTGTTGCATGATAAAAATAAGTAAAAATACCGAAATAAACATCAAGACGATAAAGGGCAAAAGCTGAACAAACCAGTTGGGTTTTGGAATGGGAACGGTTTTGACGTTTATTCCTTTTTCTACAATGGCTTTGTCCATGATGCCGACGAAGGTATCCATTGAAAGTATGTCGATGGATGCTGTGCTGCCGGTTTTAAATTTTACGGTAGCCCTGCCTGCGTTGCTTGCATCGGTGTCTCGGACGATTTCGATATATTCTATATTTTCGGTCTCGCCTTTTTGAAGCTGAGTTAATAGAGTAGTATAGGAATATTGCTCCTGGGTTACCGGGGGATAAACCCTCCAAGCGGCATAGACCGTCAATAGGATAAATATTATGATTACTACATACATTCCTATACCTTTAGAGTATTTCTTCAATGAATAACCTCCTTAGTGCCAAGGTGTACGGAAAACCGGGGCTTTCAATAGGTTGAGCCTGCCCCAATCCCACCGCTTTGGTTAAAGCGGAATTTATAAAACGTGAGTTGCAAATGTTAAAAAACAAAGAATTTATCTAAGGTTCAAGGAAAAAATTCCGGAACCGATGTTTTCTGTGGTTTGAAAATTGTATCCGTAACATTCTACTATATTTCAAAAATGTCTTTTTTATGCTTGGTCTGTTACTGCGGTTTAGGATAAAATCTAATTGTAATTGATTTTAACCACTATTCAACATAACCTACAAAATCAAGATTACGATATTTTTGAGCATAGTCCAGACCGTAACCCACTACAAAGTAATTGGGAACTTCGTAACCCACATATTCCGGAGTTACGGAATCGGTAACACGGCGTTCCGGCTTGTCCAAGAAAGTACAGATTCTGAGGCTTTCGGGATTTTTCGTTTTGAGATGGTCAAGTATATGAACAAGGGTACGTCCGGAGTCTATTATATCCTCCACCAACAAAACATGTTTGCCGGCTATGGGGTTTTCCAAGTCCTTATTGATTTTAATTGCCCCGCCGGATTCTGTGCTGTCGCCGTAGCTGGATATGTCCATAAAGTCCAATTCCACATCCACGGTGATTTTACGGCAAAGGTCCGCCAAAAACAAAACCGCACCTTTAAGTACGCAAACTAAAGTTATCTTTTTGCCGGCATAGTCCGCCGAGATTTGAGCGGCAAGTTCCGCAACCTTTTTTTCTATATCTTCTTTGCTGATTAAAACCTTTATGGTGTCCATTACTACCTCCGATGTTATACGTAAAAAATTCTGCCGTTTTTTATTAAGAACTGTATTCGGAAAAATCTCAATCTACTACCGTATTTTCATGCCGGATACATATTCTGAGGGTTATTTGCTTTTTTAAGTTGTTTCTTTGTAAATTTCGGGACTGTAAAGACTGATATAAAGAACATTTTCCGTTGAATCCTCTGCCTTGAATTTATCCGATACTATGGCTGAATCGTCCAAAATCATTACCGTCTCCGAGCCGGACACCAACAGCGGCACCTTATCTCTCATGCTTTTCGGCAATTTTCTGTCTATGAAATAATCGCTGAGTTTTTTGTGACCGCCCATGCTCTTTATAAAAATTTTATCGCCCGGTTTGCGTGTTCGTATTTGAACACTATTTTTGATTTTATCATAATTAATTATTTTAGTATATAGTTTTCCGGGAATTATTTCGGGCTTTTCACCGGACAAAATTATATATTTTTTAATCTCCGGCAGAAAAATTGCTTGATTTAAAGGAATGTCTCTGCCCTTATTTTGGGCTTTAACCCCTTTTTCGTAAATGACCAGTTTGTTATATTCTCGCTCTGCCCTGAGATTGTTGCCTGCCTCTGTGCTTTTACCGGTAATATTTTCGGTTAAAGACAAAACCGCTTCTATATGCTCGTTGTAGATATTTTCACGGCAATCGCTTTGCCGCTCCAGAGCCAAGCGAATCGCCCGACGTTGCACAGCTTTGTGAAAGCTTGTGAGTTTATCTATATCAATATAGGTTTTTCCGCCGGTTAAGGTTGCGGTTTCCCCATATACTTTTTCCGCTTCTTCTTCCAAAAAAGAATTTTCCGCCGTAAGGACTTCGGTCATACGTTTTAAGGTTTCGTTTATGTTTGGGTTAAATTCTTTTTTAATAAGAGGAACAAGGTTATGACGAATTTTGTTTCTCGTGTACAGGGTACTTAAATTTGAGGAATCGGTTTTGAAGCTTATGCCGTTTTCCCGGCAGTATTCCTCGATTTCCCGGCGAGATGTTTCGATTAGGGGTCGAATAATTCTGTCTGTTTTGGGCTGTATTCCGCAAAGACCGTTTAATGCCGTTCCTCTGCACATTCTCATAAGTACTGTTTCTGCGTTGTCATCCAAATTATGACCCAGAGCTATGAGTTGTGCCCGTTGAGTTTTCAAGGCTTCTTTAAAAGCCTCTTTCCGAACCCTTCTGCCTGCCAGTTCAACAGACTCTCCGGTTTCTTTCGCTCTCTTTAGTACATCATATCCGGAAACGACTATATCTATTCCCAACTTTTTACATATACTTCCGGCAAATTCCTCGTCACGGTCGGATTCTTTGCCCCGCAAATTGTGGTTTACGTGGACTGCACCCACCTCTATACCCAGAATGGGTTTTAAGCGGTGGAGAACCGTGAGTAGGGTAACAGAATCCGCTCCTCCTGACAAACCAACCAAAACCCGGTCTCCGGGAGCAAGCATATTATAACGATTAATTGTATTTAATATTTTGTTTTCAAAATTTGTTACTTTCACGGGATTACCTCTATCCGTAATTTGAGAAGTTGGGTTGTATATCGGTATTACATGCCAAAGAAATTTAAGGTAAATACTGCAAGGGAAATACACAATATATACATTATAGCCACATAGTCCTTGGGCGTTGTTTTCATGACTTTAAGACGAGTACGACCGATGTCGCCTCTGTAACATCTGGCTTCCATAGCCATAGCCAAATCATCCGCTCGGCGAAAGGCAGAGACAAAAAGCGGCACCAACAGGGGTAGCATAGCCTTGGCTTTTTTAATAAGACCGCCGGTATTAAAATCGGCACCTCTGGCGGTTTGGGCCTTCATTATTTTTTCGGTTTCTTCCAACAGGGTTGGGATAAAACGCAGTGCTATGGTCATCATCATGGCTATTTCATGAGCCGGTACGCCTATGGCTTTAAAGGGTTTCAGAATAAACTCCAAGGCATATGTAAGCTCCAGTGGCGAAGTGGTTAGGGTCAAAAGTGAACTGGCACTGACCAAGAACATCAGCCTTAAAGCCATTTTCACCGCCAAAATCAGACCTTCGGCGGTTATAGTTATAATCCAAAATTTCACCAAAACATTTTCGCCGGGTGTGA
Organism: uncultured Defluviitaleaceae bacterium; assembly: GCA_964468805.1. Taxonomy (GTDB): domain Bacteria; phylum Bacillota; class Clostridia; order Lachnospirales; family WRBF01; genus CAYXWM01. Next base: position 31,901 of record CAYXWM010000018.1, on the reverse strand, counting down.
AAAACAGGTTGATGGTAACTGTTAAGATTATGAAAATCATAACAGTTTTTATGGTACGAAACAAAAACTTAACGGGAACTCGGGAAGCTATAATTATGGGCATCAACATCAGACCCACAACCGCCACGCTTCCTATGCCGTTTGCAAAAAACAGGGTAGCCACATATAAAACCGTGGCCAAAAATTTAATTCTGGGGTCCAAACTGTGAATATGTGACTTGGCCGGATAATACTGACCAATTGTTATGTTAGTCATGCTGCACCTTTTCGTTTGTTGGTAGGGGTGATGATAAGGGAGACTCCCTTTAAAGCTTTAACATTTGAGTTTATTTCTTATTCCGCAATTCGTATTCAGAAAGCCATTGAAGTAACCCTAAGCAATTATGCTACAGAACTTTAATTATAAAAAAATAAACGGTTATGTCAACCCTTATTGTAGCGGTTTAAGTTTAGATGTATTAAAATAAATTGCAATTAATCCTTGAAGCATTGGCTTAATGCGATTTATTTGGTTTTATTAAAGTAAACTACTGTAACGAAAGTTATGCCTATAAAATTAATTTATAAGCAAGTTCGTAATCTGAATAATTTATTTTACTCACTATTTAAGTGATTTCAGTTGTTTCAGAAGATATTCCGTTGCTTCCTCCACGGTAAAAATATCTTTGGGCAAATCAAAGCCTTTTTTGTTAAGCTGTTGAATAAGTATACTGATTTGTGGCGTTGAAAGACCGATGTCCTCCAATTCTGCACCTTTTTGAAATATTTCTGCCGGAGTGCCCAGGTATTTTATACTGCCATTGTCCATAACGGCGATGCGGTTTGCAAGGCGGGCTATGTCTTCCATGCTGTGACTAACTAATATAACTGTAAGTTTCAGTTCTTCATGCATACGTTTAATATTGTCCATAATTTCCGCACAACCTCTGGGGTCAAGCCCTGCTGTAGGTTCGTCCAACACCAAAACCGTTGGGTTCATAGCCAGTACGCCGGCTATGGCTATACGGCGTTTTTGTCCGCCGGATACGGTAAGCGGAGATTTTTCAAACATGGATTCGTCTATACCCACGGTTTTTGCGGCGTGATAGACGCGTTCCTTGGTTTCCTCTTGGGAAAAGCCCATCATTGTGGGTCCGAAAGCTATCTCTCTGTAAATTGTGCTTTCGAAAAGCTGATGTTCCGGGTATTGGAAAACCAAGCCCACTTGGCGGCGTATACTTTTCAGCTTGCTTTTGTCGGCGTTAATGTCTACACCGTCCAGTAAAATTTGACCTTGGGTAGGTTTAAGCAGGACGTTAAGATGCTGAATAAGCGTGCTTTTTCCGGAGCCGGTATGACCTATGAGCCCGAAAAATTCGCCGCTTTCCACGGTTAAATTGATATTTTTCAGGGCTACCCGTTCAAAGGCGGTATCCGGGTTGTATTTAAAGGTTAAGTCTTTTATTTCAATTGACACAATAATTCCACCATTTCTTCCACTGTCAAGGCATAGTCCGGTAGGGGTAAGCCTGCCTTTTTTAAGTTGTAGCTTAACATGGTCACCGCCGGGACACTCAGACCCACGGTTTGCATAAGCTCAACTTGGGAAAATACCTTTTTCGGAATGTCGTCCAAGATGATTTTGCCTTCTTCTATAACTATAACACGGTCGGCAAGGATGGCTTCTTCCATAAAGTGGGTTATGAGTACTATGGTTATGCCCTCTTCGCGGTTTAGGCGTGTTATGGTTTCCATAACCTCTTTTCTGCCCATGGGGTCCAGCATGGCGGTGGGCTCGTCCAAGATAATGCAATCTGAACGCATTGCCAGAACGCCGGCTATAGCTATACGTTGTTTTTGACCGCCGGAGAGAAAATGGGGCGAATGCTCGTAATATTCTTCCATGCCCACGGCTTTTAGGCTCTCGTCTATGCGTTTACGCATTTCTTTTCGCTCTATGCCCAGATTTTCCGGGCCGAAAGCCACGTCTTCCTCTACCACAGAGGCTATAATTTGGTTGTCCGGGTTTTGGAAGACCATGCCGGCGGTTTTGCGTACTGTCCAGAGGTCTTCGGAGGATTTTGTGTCTATACCCTTGACCCTCATGGTGCCTTTTGTGGGTAAGAGCAAGGCGTTCATGTGTTTGGCCAGGGTTGACTTGCCCGAGCCGTTATGACCCAGAACAGCCAAAAACTCGCCCGTTTTAACGTGCATTTCCACGCCATTAAGTGCCAAAATATTCTGTGTTTCGTCCACGTACTCAAAGGACAGTTCTTCTGCTTTTATTATTTCCATATAGACCTCGTTGTAAAAGTGTTGGGGGTAAAAATCAAACAAAAAGCAAGACCTTGAGGGATACTTTTTCTGAAGAAAACGTTTGAGTAAATTAAATTTAATGTTACTTTTTGAGAAGAAAAAACTGTTGAAGGTTCAGTTTTTTCTTCTCAAAAAGTTTTAAACAAGTTAATTAACCCTACCTCAAACTCTCTTCAAAAAGACTTTATCATAAAAAATTACAAACTCTCTGTTTTTATTTTTCCCTTAGACGGATTTATCAATCAATTCTTGGGCTATCAAATCCAGGGGTAATTGTTTGTCTAAGGCACCTAAGTCATGAGCTACCTTGGGCATACCGTAGACGGTACAGGTTTTTTCGTCCTGACCTATATTATAGGAGCCTGCCAGACGCATTTTCATCAGTCCCTTGGCACCGTCGGCACCCATGCCGGTTAGGATTACACCTATGGCATTGGAACGCATTATGGGAGCCACGGATTCAAAAAGAATATCTGCGGCCGGCATAACTCCATGAACCTTGGCACCTGTGATACATTCCACCATAAGTTTTTGATTTTTCTTTACCAATACCATATGGTAATCCGTGGGTGCGATAAGAGCAAGACCACGCTGTAAATATTCATTGTTGGTAGCCTCTTTAACGGTAATGGCACAGGTGGAGTTTAACCTTTCCGCAAACAACTTTGTAAAACCCGAAATCATATGTTGCACAACAAGTATGGGCGGCATATTTTCGGGTAATTTGCGAAGGATACGCTCCAAGGCTTCCGTGCCTCCGGTGGATGATGCTATGGCAATTACTTTTTCGCTTGTATCTACTGTCTTTGTCATATTCAAATAATTCAATACGGGCATACGAAATTCATGTACTTTTTTAACAATGTAATCTTTAAATACCCGAATTGACCTTTCATCGGCTGCTCTGGGTTTCAAATAAAAATCATTTACAGGCGGTTTTAAAAACGGAGCGGCTTTCATTTTGTCGGTTCCCGTGAGTATAACCATGAGGCTGTTGCGTTCCACAAGGTTTTTAATGTAGGTATGATTAAGAGCTATTCCGTCGGTATCTATTATTAAAATATTTCGTTTTTGTTTTACCAAAATATTATCTAAATTCAATACCGTCAATACCCTCGGGGCAACCTCTATTCCGGCTTGTTCCAAGCCTGCTTTCAGTCCGTTGTAAATATCACCCGAATATGTCGCCAGTACCACTCGTGCTCCCGATATCATGTTATCACCTCAATTCAGACAGCCGGTTGTTTCTTTGCGAAAAAATATGTCGGTAGTAAAACTGATTATATTAAACCCTAAATTTTCATTTTTCAGAGCGAATTTCAGATAAACCGGTTTTTTCACGCAAACCCCTTTTTCAGCAAAGCCGTTTAAGTTGAGTTGATTTAAGTCAGGATAATTACATGGCTTCAAGATACAGGGTATCCGCCGGAGCAAATGTTGCGGTTCCGTTGGTAATCTCGGTCAGGCGGTCCATACAATGTTGAACAAAGTTAAGTTCAACGGGCATTTTTATCAAAACCTTAGAGGTATATTGTGTGTCAGTTATGCCGCAACTGTAATTTCTCGGAGAGTTTACGGCTTTGGTTACGGAAGAAAGAAAATTATAGTCTATCTCAACCAAAAGTTCCCGATGAAGTATCATTTCTTTAAGACCTGCCAATTCGGCGGCTTTTCGTCCGCTTAGGCTGTAGGCTCTGGTCAATCCGCCGGTACCCAGCAAAATACCCCCGAAATATCGCACGGAAATAAGTATTGCGTTATCGGTTTGGTTGGCTTTCAAAATATTCAATAAAGGAAGCCCGCCTGTTCCGGAAGGCTCGCCGTCGTCACTCATACGCACAAGATTATCCGTTTGAAACGCATATACCACATGCCGGGCTTCTTTATGGTTTTTGCGTACTGTTTCAAGAAGACTCCAAGCGTCGTCTTCTCGGTCTATTGGTGAGGCTATGCCTATAAATCGTGATTTCTTTTCCGTTATTTCATATTCTCCGTAATTTTTAAAGGTAACATACCTGTCTTTCATATATATGCTCCCGTCAGATAAAAAGGTTTTTGGTTCGTTAAACCACACCTTGCTTATGTCACCCTATTTACCATAGAGGTTACATATAGAATAAAACATGAATTAATTGCTTTAAATAAATCAAATACTTTAATGGAAATTTACTTTCTTAATTATATTCTGTCCGTTAAACGGTTTCTGTGTTATTAAATTGTTGGAAAATTTATTATATCATATGTCGAAATGTTTTTGAACAATATTAATACATTTCTTTTTAGTTCAATAAAAGTAAACTTTAAAAACCCAAATATATAGCAATTACGAAAATAATATTCTGTATGTCTTCATACTATGTTTTTTTGGAAAGAAGGAGTTTGAGGGAGAAAACCTTATTTGACGTTTAAAAAAAGGTTTTCTCCCTCAAGGTCATTATCCTTTAATTATTTCATTCTTTTAGCCTTTTCTGCTCAATAAAAAAAGCTGCCAAACGACAGCAAGTGATGTTACGCTATATTTGATTGTTTTGGGGTTTTATACGTAGGCATATCGTCCAGAACGTCCAACATGGTGGTAGGAGTGACTGTATTGTCACTCATGATTTTGATTATTTCGTAAGCCTCGTTCAGCTCAAAGGTGAGGTTCTCCACACATTCTCTTTCTGTGGGCAGACCCTCCGAGGACTGTTCTATGGCTATGCCGTATAGTATTTTTTGATTTTTATGCAGATAAAATTTTCGGGTTATAAAATACTTTAGTTGTATATGCTTGCCGTCTTCCGTAATAAGACTGCAAACCTTTGTCATTTGTCCGGATAGCATAGCTTACTTGTTCCCCCAGTCGTTTTATTTTTCTAACGGATTGAAACTCGTCAGTTGTGAGACCGGCTATATACGGAAAACAAAACCGGACAAAAATCGCAGTTTTTCTTTATCAGAAATAAAGCTCGTCCACAACTTGTACTAAGCTAATTATACAGCTCGGACAGGTATTGTAAATTAAAACAATTCGCAAAATTTGACAAAGGTTATTGGGATACGGTTTCGGCAAAGGATTTGAGCTTATTGAAAATCTCGTCTGTGGCGTTTATTTCTAGGTAATAGCCGTTTTCTCTATGCTCGGATTTAAGGATTTCACAGGTTTTGTGAACTTGATTGATAAGATGACCCTGATTGTAGGGGACGATAACCCTTATGGTTCGCTTGAATTTAGACAATTCTTCTTCCATTATTGCCGCCAGCTCGTCTGTACCTTGACCGGTTTTTGCGGACACGGAAATAACACGGGTGGCTTGTTTATCTATGGGTAAGGGATATTCAGGTTGTAAATCGACTTTATTGAAAACGGTGATTATGGGCTTGCCTGTAGAGTCCAGTTCTTCAAGAGTTTTGTATACCGCTTTCATTTGCTCGTCTCGGGTTGGAGAAGAGGAGTCAACCACGTGGATTAAAATATCCGCATAGCGTAATTCATCAAGGGTGGCTTTAAAGGCTTTCACCAGACCGTGGGGCAGTTTTTGAATAAAACCTACGGTGTCCGTCAGCAGACCTTCGGAGCCGTTGGGAAGTTTGATACGACGGGTTACCGTGTCGAGAGTGGCGAAAAGTTTATTTTCAGCCAATACTCCGGCTTGGGTAAGAGCATTCATAAGGGATGACTTTCCGGCGTTTGTATAGCCCACCAGTGCCATTATGGGGATATGGTTTTTCTCGCGTTTTTCCCGTTGGACTTTTCTGCGGATTTCGATTTCTTTCAGTTCTGCCGTAAGTTCTGTAAGACGTTCACGGATTTTGCGGCGGTCTTGTTCCAGTTTCTTTTCGCCCGGGCCTCTTGTTCCTATACCGCCGCCCAGACGGGACATATCACGACCGGCACCGATAAGGTGTGTTAGGTTGTATCTGTATTGGGCAAGTTCTACTTGTAGCTTACCTTCGGCGGTTTGGGCGTGACGTGCAAATATATCCAGTATAAGCATGGTTCTGTCCATGACCTTGGTATCCAGAATTTGTTCCATATTGCGTTGCTGGGAGCTTGAAAGTTCGTCGTCGGCTATAATGCCGGTGGCACCGGTGCTTTCGATGAGTTCTTTAAGTTCCTCCAGCTTACCTTTGCCGAAATAGTGCTTTGTATGGGCACGTTCAAGGTTTTGGACCATTTCTCCCAAAACTTGGGCTCCTTGGGTATCCACCAACAGACGCAGTTCTTCAAGGCTGTCTTTCATGCTCATAATGCCTGAACCTTCGTCCACGCCTATTAGGATTACCCGCTCCTTTTGTTCTTCGGTTTCATACATTCGGTCGACCTCCTTGTGTCAAATAAAAAATTAAACCTTTGGGGAGAAAAAAGATTCTCCCCAAACCCTTCTTTCCAAAAAAGCCGATAAAAAGACTGTTCTAACAAAATTTTTAAAAGAGTTACATAAATCAATACTCTATTCTTATTATTATCTCACAGCCGGAGTCCAATTCTTCTACCAAATATTCCGTACTCATGCCGGAGTTGTTCATGGAGTCTACAGCTTGGCGGATGGTGTTGGTAAATATGCGGATGTCGCTCAGGCAACGTTTCATTTTTTGGACTTGTTTTGGCGGTTTGAGCATTTGCTCAACCAAGGCTTCCGTGCGTTTTACGGTTAAGCCGTCTTCCACAATTTTATGTACCGCTTCCAGTTGCTGCTCTAAATTTTCCAAACGGAGCAAGGCTCTGGCGTGGCGTTCGGTCAGTTCGTTTTCTACCAATTTTTTCTGAATTATTTTGGGTAATTTTAAAATACGGATTTTGTTTGCTATGGTAGATTGGCTTTTGCCCAGTTTTACTGCCAGTTCTTCTTGGGTTATGGAGTAATCGTGCATTAGGTTTAGGAAACCTTCGGCTTCTTCCAAATAATTAAGATTTTGGCGTTGGATATTTTCTATTAGGGCTATAACCGCCGATTCTTCGTCGTTTATGTTGACTATTATTGCCGGGATATAATCGAAACCTGCCAAAATGGAGGCTCGTAAACGGCGTTCGCCGGAGACCAGCTCGTAGCTGTAATCATTAAGGCGACGGACGGAAATCGGTTGAATAACGCCGTGTTCCAAGATGGATTTTGCCAGCTCGGTCAAGCCGGAAGAATCGAAGAAACGCCGGGGTTGATATGGGTTGGGCATAATCTTGTCTACCGGGATATATAAAATCTCTCGGTCGCTTGCTACCGCCATACTGTCCATTTTAACATCTCCTTCGTGGTGATTTCCGGTCTGTTGCTTAAAAATTAAGACCTTGAGAGAAACTTTTTCTGAAGAAAAAGTTTAGGCAAATTAAATTTAAAGTCACTTTATGTTCAACTTAATTTACCATACCTCAAACTCCCTTTAAAAAGACTTTAAAATAAAGAAAGGAGTTTTATCTTTAATTATTAAGAAAAGACCGGTAACGGTTCATATTTATAAAAAATATATAAAATTTGAGAAATAGGGTTAAATGTGATGTTTGTTTACCTTTTGGGGCTTGTCCCCGATGAAAGGATAAACAAAATCCCTTGTTGGGATTAAGAAAGTGTTACATAATTATTTCCCATATATTCCTTATAAATAATACCACGAATTTGACCCGGGTAATTAATTGTTCGAATATTCAGAATTGTTTTTTTGGGGCAAAATATTTAAGTTTTCTCTATGCTTTTATAGGATTCTTTGACACTATTCCCGGCTTGCGAGGATATTTGCTTGGGGTTTGGTGTATCTTGTCTATAGAAATTAGTGTATGGGTTATATCTGTAAAAGGGATGGTGTAGGAGATAACTTGGGATATTTCGCCGCCCAGAATTTTTAGGGCAGGTTTCGCCTCGTTTAATTCCTCCGTGATTTCCGGACCCTTCATGGCTATAAGTCTGCCGCCGATTTGAAGAAAGGGCAGGCAATATTCCGCAAGGACGTTTAGACGGGCTACGGCTCGGGTAAAGCATACCCCGTAATTTTCCCTATGTTCCTTAGCTTTCGCGGCGTCTTCCGCACGAGCATGAAGGGTTTTTGCGTTGTTAAGGCTTAAAGCGGAAATCACTTCTTCGATAAAATTCAGCTTTTTGTTGACGGAGTCCAGCAGGGTAAGGTTCATGGATTCCCTTATTATTTTAATGGGTAGGGACGGGAAACCGGCTCCCGTTCCTATATCTATAGCGTTAAAATTCCCTTCGGGCAATAACTTCAACGGGCTGAGACTGTCCACGAAATGCTTTAGGATTACCTCTTCTGGCTCGGTTATTGCCGTCAGGTTTAGGTATTGATTGGTTTCAAGGAGCATATCCTTGTATGTCAATAGGTTTGATGTTTGTTGTTGGGTCAGTTCTGTGTCTTGTTGCCGACAGGATTCTAAAAGCAAGCTTTCAAGCTCACTATTCTTTTTCGATACTGTAAATTTTCCATTTTCCAAATTTATCCGGTTCCTTTACCAAGTACAGATGGACTATGCTTCTGTCCTTGTCTAAAATTAATATGGAATTGCTTATGCAGTTTTTGGGAGATTTATTAAACTCGACCTTAATCAAGTTTTTATAATCTATTTTTTCTGCGAAAAATCTTGATAGTTCATCCAAGTCAAAATCGTTTGCAAAATTCTTGCTGATGTATACTTTTGCATCGTCGTGTTGCCACTTGGAGAGTGCTTCAAGGAATTTTTCTACGGTATGATATTCCTCGGAATAGTTGATATATAATGGTTTATAAACGGATTTTGCCACAGAAAGGCGAAATCCCGGTGCACCTGTTTTTAAGGGTAAAAAATATCCACACTTTCCCAATGCTCTTTCCTCCTGTTGATTTTCCGGCTAAGGAATTGTGCTGTTTTTTAGGCAAAAAACAGCACAAAATAAATTCGCAAAGGTTGCCGGGTGTATGTATACTAATTCCCGGTGATTTGTTGGTATAGTCGGGGCGGTTAAGCCTTGCTTTTGGAATTAGTTGCCGCCGGTTCAGCGTTTTATAGCCACCGTCGATACATGGGACAGTCGTTTAAATTAATGTACCGTAATAAATTGCTATTAATCCTTGTGCTTGGATGAATAGAATTTATTTTGGTTTGTTAAAGTTAAACCACTATATTTCCTGCAAAATCGGAGCATTTCACCGTCTTTCCGGATTCAGTGCGGTCAATTGCTGTGGATATTATAACCTTCTTGTCGGTTATAATACATTTTATGCAGATTAGATAATATCTTTGCGAAAAAACATTTGGTTTCTTTGGTAAAAATATAAGTAAAACCTTGATTGGTACGGCATTATGTCCTATGTTTTTACTTCATATGAAGTCTGACGGTTAGGACGGCTATATCAGCCGGAGTAACGCCGGATATTCCGGAAGCTTGTCCCAAATTTTCGGGTCTGATTTTAGCCAGTTTTTGAGCGGCCTCTATACGCAGACCTTGCATATTTTCATAGTCTATGTCTTTGGGCAATTTTTTTTCAACCAACTTTTTGAATTGTTCCACTTGGTCTTGTTGGCGTTTTATATAGCCCTCGTATTTTATGGTAATGTTTACCTGCTCGCTTACGGCATAATCCAAGTCCGGGCGATTGGGGTCCAGAGGTTTAAGGATTTGGTAACTGAGTTCCGGGCGTTTTATCAAATCCGGGAGCTTTACGCCGCTTGTAATGGGCGTGGTATTATGTTCCTCCAAAAGGCGATTTACTTCCTCCGAAGGAGAGATAATAATTTGGTTTAAGCGGGATATTTCTTCTGTAATTTGTAATTCCTTTTGAAGAAAATTGTTATAACGCTCTTGGGTAATCAAGCCGATTTCGTAAGCCTTGGGAGTAAGCCTGCGGTCGGCGTTGTCCTGTCTTAATAAAAGGCGGTATTCCGCTCGAGAGGTCATCATACGATAGGGTTCGTTGGTACCCTTAGTTACCAAATCGTCTATAAGTACACCGATATAGCCCTCGTAACGTTGGAGCACAAGAGGAGCCTTGCCTTGTATTTTTAAGGCGGCGTTTATGCCTGCCATTAAACCTTGAGCGGCGGCTTCTTCGTAACCGGAACTGCCGTTAAGCTGACCGGCGGCAAAAAGCCCTTTATTATTTTTAAATTCCAGAGATAACTCCAGTTGGGTAGCATCTATGCAGTCATACTCTATGGCGTAACCCAGACGCATTATTTGACAGTTTTCCAAGCCGGGTACAGTACGAAGCATGGCTTCCTGCACATCTTCCGGGAGAGAGGTGGACATACCTTGTACATACATTTCGTTGGTTTGCAGACCTTCCGGTTCTATAAAGATTTGGTGGCGTTCCTTGTCGGCAAAACGCATAACTTTGTCCTCTATTGAGGGACAGTATCTTGCTCCGGTGCCTTCAATGACCCCGGAATACATGGGTGAACGGTCTAAGTTGTCCTTTATAATATTATGAGTATGCTCGTTGGTATATGTCAGGTAACAACTTTCCTGTTCACGGGCTATGGATTCCGGGGTGTTTTCGAAGGAAAAGGGGTTAACCGGGTTGTCGCCGGGTTGTTCGGACATTTTTGCGTAATCTACGGTGCGACCGTTAATTCTGGGCGGTGTACCGGTTTTAAAGCGAAACATTTTTATGCCTATGTCCGCCATGTTTTCGCTTAACCTTTTTGAGGCTTTAAGCCCGTTTGGTCCGGAGTAGGTTATGGTTGAGCCGCAAAGGCAACGGGCGTTAAGGTAGGTGCCTGTGCAGAGTATAACCGCCTTGGCTTTATAAATTCTGCCGGTTTCGGAGATTACGCCTGTTATTTGGTTGTTTTCAGTTAAAATTTCCGTAACTTCGCCTTGAACCACGCTCAGGTTTTCGGTTTCTTCCAGCACGGATTTCATTGCCTGGGTGTATTGGTATTTGTCGGCTTGGGCTCTTAGGGAATAAACGGCGGGGCCTTTGGATTTGTTGAGCATACGGTTTTGGATATAGGTTTTGTCGATATTTTTGCCCATTTCGCCGCCCAGGGCGTCGATTTCGCGGACGATAATGCCCTTGGAGCTGCCGCCGATATTGGGATTGCAGGGCATCATGGCGATGGAGTCTAAATTTATGGCAAACATTACGGTTTTCATGCCCATGCGGGCTGCCGCCAGACTTGCTTCACAGCCGGCGTGACCGCCGCCCACCACTGCTACGTCGTATTCTGAGATATTTGTTAGGTTCATTGCTTTACCTTTCCGGTGGATAGAGTGAGAAATTAAGACCTTGAGAGAAACTTTCTGAAGAAAAAGTTCCGGTAAATTAAATTTAGAGTTACTTTTTGTGAATAATAAACCGTTGATACATCAGTTTTATTTAACAAAAAGTATCTTTACAAATTAATTTACCATGCCTCAAACTCCCTTTAAAAGATTTAATATTGTATTTTGGGTCCTTGTATTTTAATTTACTTTTTATGTGTTTTCCGGTATAATATGTGAGTAAGTATTTCAGTGATCACTTCGTTTTTTCTTTTCTTGTCGAAATTACAGGCATTTCTTTAGTTATTTCCCCAAGCAAAACGCTTCAAAAATCTTATTTATTACAGATTCCCCAACGCTTTCACCCAGTATTTCACCTAATTTTTCATAGGCTATCATTAAATCTATTGCCGCTATGTCTTCGGAGAAGCCTATGGTTATGGATTCTAAGGCTCGTTCCATTGCCTCTGCGGCTTTTGTCAGGGCGGTTTTGTGGCGGAGAGTTGTTATTTGCAGTTGGCCGTTTGCAAGAAGTTCCTCTTTAAAGAACAGTTCTACCATGGTTTTGGTAAGGGTTTCGAAGCCCTCGCCGGTTTCTGTGGAAAGTTTGAGGATGGGTTGGTCAAAGTTGCTTAAATCCTCCTCTGTTAATACCTGCGGTAGGTCTGACTTATTTACAGCCGTGATTATGGGTTTTGAATACTCTTCTTTTAGGCGTTTGTATAATTGGATTTCTTCTTCTTCCAACGGTCTTGAACCGTCCGGCATGAAAATAATCAGGTCGGCGTTGTTGGCTCGCTCTAAGGCGGCGGTTACACCTATTTGCTCTATTTTATCTTGGGTTTCTCTTATTCCGGCAGTGTCTGTAATTTTAAAGGGTATGTTTTGCAAATTAATGTATTCTTGTAAAATATCTCTTGTTGTGCCGGGAATATCAGTTACTATGGCACGTTGTTCATCCAGAAACATATTCAGCAAAGAGGATTTACCTGCATTGGGCTTGCCCAGGATTACTGTGTCTACGCCGTTTTTTAGCAATTTGCCTTGTTCGAAGCCGGCTATAAGTTTATATATTTCTTGGGTAATACTTTTACATTCTTTGGAAACTTCTTGCAGGTTTTGAGTTTCCTCCTCATGCTCCGGATAGTCTATGGAGACTTCAATGTGAGTAATAAGGGTCAGAACTCTTTCTCTGTATTCTCTGATTTTTTGGGACAATCTGCCTTGAACCTGTTGGGTAGCCATTAAAAGGGCTTGCTCTGTTTTGGCGTTAATAATTTCCGTAACGGCTTCCGCTTGGCTCAAGTCTATACGACCGTTTAAGAAGGCACGTTTTGTAAATTCACCGGGTTGAGCCGGCTCTGCTCCGGATCTAAGCACCAATTCCAAAACAGCATAAACACAGGTAATTCCTCCGTGGCAATTAATCTCCACGGTATCTTCACGGGTATAGGTGTTTGGAGCAAGCATTACCGCCACCAGCACTTCGTCCAGAATTTTACCCTTTTCGTTAACTATATGTCCAAAGGTTAGGCTATGGCTTTTGTATTCTTTTTTTTGTTTTTTCGGTACAAATATTTTTTTAAGTATATCCACAGCACCGTCGCCGGAAATACGGACTATACCTATACCGCCGTTGCCCATAGGTGTGGAGACAGCGGCAATTGTGGTTTGATTCATAAAATAATCACTTCTTTAGTCAGTTTCTTTTTTTAATTATAGTCAATTTAGCTGCACGTAAAACTTATTTCATTACAAAAAACAGCACATAACCATCAAAGCTTTTTGCACACAGTTCATATACCCGGAGAGAACCCATTAATTAAGGAAGAAACTCTCATGCAATAAAGTTGCGGTTTGGGTATATAAGCGGCGATACATTTTGGATACAGAAGAGAAATAAGCTTAAAGGTTATGCACCGTTATAGATTTATTTTAAAGGCATATTCATTTCTTGGGTGAAATAACAACGTTTCTGAAAGGTTCTGAACCTTCGGAATGGGTTGTTATAAAGCGGTCGCTTTGTAATACGGAATGTATAATGCGACGTTCGTAGGGGTTCATGGGTTCCAGAACCACATCTTTTTTGGTTATTTTAGCTTTTTTTGCAAGATTGTAAGCCAGAGCCTCCAGAGTTTCTTTACGGCGTTGACGATAGTTTTCCGTATCCAATGTTATGCTGATAAAGGGAGCGGAGCCTTTGTTTACAATCAAATTAAGCAGATATTGCAATGAGTCCAAGGTTTGTCCGCGTTTGCCGATGAAAACACCCATGTCGTCGCCCTTCATGTTTACATACATTTGGCGATCGGCAAGTTTTGTTTCCACTTCCACAACCAAATTCATGGATGTGGACAGCTCACGCAGGAAAGTTTTTACTATGGATTCGGGGTCGAATTTTTTGGTGACCAGCACCTTGGCAGCTTTACTGCCTATGCCGAAGATACCCCTGGAACCCTGTTCCAAAATGGTTACTTCAACGGCACTTAACGGGAGATTGAGTTCTTTTAATGCTGAATTTATGGCGTCATCAACAGTCTTACCGGTTTTCTCAAGGCTTTCCATTAAGACCCACCTCTTTTTTCAAAGGATTTTTAGCGGCGAAAACGTATTTGTTCATAATAATTTGTTGGAACACTTGGAATACAGATGACGCAATCCAATATATACCTACACCGCCGGGGAATCCTATGGTGAAGAAGCCCATTACAAGCGGCATGGTAAAGAGCATAACCTTTTGAGATTGAGCGGCACTGCCTGAGGGTGAAACTTTTGTCATCAAATACGAGGAAAGGAAGGTGGTTACCACAGCAAGTATGGGTATTAAAATTCCGGGCCACATAAGACCGGCATTTTCTATAAGGTTGATGCCCATAAAATGTTCTACTCTAAACTTGCTTTCGATTAAGGGAGTAAGTTGAGTTGCAATTTCAGCCGGTGCATTGGAAACAACTGTCTGCCATTCACCGGTAGTCATTAAGTTTAAGATTTTTTGAAGGTCCAGAGTGTTTTTTAAATCAACCATAACACCACCGGGAACCTTGGGTGTAGCTATTGGTACTATAACATTAACGCAAAAATCTGAAGCGTAGTTGGGGATACTGAGTATTAAATCGGAAAGTTTATTGTAGATGGTGCCTACCTTTGAAATATACAAGTAAGCGTTTTGCATCAAGTAACTTAATGCCAAAAATATGGGAAGCTGAATTAACAGAGGCAGACAGCCGGAAAAAGGGTTAACCTTTTCTTTGGAATACAAAGCCTGCATTTCTTGGCTCATTTTGCGTTGGGCTTCCGGGTCTTTATTGCCAGCATATTTTTGCTTGATTTTCTCCATCTCCGGTGCTATACGTTGCATACCAACCATTGACTTATGCTGTTTGAAAGCCAGAGGAACCATCAATAATCTTGTAATAAAAGTTAATATAATAATGGAGAGACCCAAAGTTTGGGCACCGTCTGTAATCAGAAAATAGAAAAATTCGAAAACGTAATTCAAGATAAAGCCGAGAAAATTAGCAATAGGACCTACAATAAATCCGGGTTCATTCTGCACTTTACTTAAGATAAGCCAATTGTCTAGGGTAAACAAGTTTTATTTCCTCCATTCTGAAGCCCGATTCGGGATGCTTGTCCGACATGTGACCGAGCAGTCATATATTCGGAGGTATTCCTTTTAGAGAATCGGGTCGGTACTATGCTAATTCCGAGTACTTGGGATGAAGTTTTAATTATCGCGGAATACACGCAAACAAAATTAATACCGCACGAACAACACAGTGCAGCTCGGACAGTATTTTGGGGTTAAAATCGTTATTTATTTTTTACAGGTTTCGGTGGAACGGGGTCATAGCCGCCGGCAGAGAAGGGGTTGCAGCGTAAAATACGCCATATACCCAATAACAGGCCCACAAACACGCCGCGGTTTAGAATTGCCAGATAGCAATATTCGGAACAGGTAGGGTAAAACCTGCAGGCCGGCGGCAAGCAGGGTGATACCCGTTTTTTGTAAAACTTCAACAAATACAACAAGCATTTTTTAATCATATAATCACGTTCCACTGCTGAATTAACGCCGATTAAAATACCGGCGATTAATTAATGAAAAGATTGTGTTTTTTAAGCAGAAAGTCGATTGAATTCAAGACATCTTGAAAGCTTGCCGTGTCCATGGGTTTTCTTGCTATAATCACTATATCAAAGCCGGGAGTAACAGCCTTTTCCAAGCGTCTGTAACCCTCTCTCAAAAGGCGAGTGATACGGCTTCGCTTGACCGAGTTGCCGACCTTTTTGCTTACCGAAAAACCCAGGCGGTTTGTGAGGCTCCTGTTGTTGAGAACATAAATTACCATATACTTTGTAGCAAAGGATTTACCCCGGCGGTAAACCTTATTGAATTGCCGAGTGTTTTTTAAAGTAAACATATTCGAATATTAAGCGGAAAGTACTTTTCTGCCTTTTCTGCGTCTTCTCAACAGAACCTTTCTGCCGTTTGCGGTAGCCATACGTTTTCTGAATCCGTGAACCTTGCTTCTTTGTCTTTTCTTGGGCTGGTATGTTCTTTTCAAGTATTACACCTCCTTCTGAACTAAAACCTTTCCTGCGGTTACATAAAAATAACCGCCGTCCGGGCATAGCATAACGCCGGTCAGCGAAACATCCTGTCAATTAAAACCCTATAAACACACGGTTTACAAGGTTTGTCCGGACCAAGCCGGGTCTTCGGTTTTTATACCTGCAAAATCTAAATTTTTACATAACCAAAGATTTTTTTGACCGGTTGTCCTCCGGTAATGGCGTAATCGGCGTGAATCGCCGTTTTATAGAAACATTATAGTACGTTAGAATATACTCGTCAAGTATTATGGCAGTAATTATGGGTAATACAGACGGAGTGTTAAAAAATTTTGCAAAAAAAGTTTCTGAAAATGTTAAACAATCCTTGAAATAAATAAATTTCTGTAGGGCTTTGCCTCCTATAGGTAAGTTTTGTATGTTATGTTTCGGAAAAAATTTACTTGCCGTAATTTTAAAAAAATTTGAGTTATACACAATTAAATTTTTTCTTTATTAGATATTCATTTATAAACAATTTGTTATGCCCTTGAGCTTTCTTTTAAATACAATGAGTGGTCTTAAATAGCAGGTAATTATTGTCGCTAAAGGTCGCTTTGTTTATAAAAATTTCTTAAACAGGCTGTACTTCATGTATTTTCGGTGCCTGTCGATAAATATCGAAACTTGAAAAACTCTTGCTTATCCACAGATTATTTGATATTATTAACAGGTGAAAAATAAGTAATCCACAGACCGGTTATGCACAGGGTGTTGATAATTTTGTTGATAACTTTACAATTTCATAACAAAATTTGACCGCCCGATATAAGCTTTGATATAATTATTAACGTAAGGAACATAAAAAAGCGTTAAACAAAGCCCCATTATTTTAGTTTTTTATAAACTCACTTAACCGGCGATTTTTTACAGAAGCTCTGATGACAGATACCCCGGGATAATGTTTATATTTTTATCAACAGGTGTTGATAATCCCATTCAGGCGAAGTTTTCCACGTTATCCACATTTTTATCAACAGCTTTTGTACACAATATTCACAAGTTTTTAGGGCAAAGCTCAAGGTTCATTTTTTAAAAATGTTACCACAAAATACAACCGTAACCCGACAACTCCGGGCAGAACGGGACAATCACAGAAAATATACAGTTTTAGGAGGATAAAAATGAACGAAGAACTTCAAAGTGCTTGGGCTTACGCACTCAAACTTATGGAAAAATCGTTTACAGATGTAGTCTATGATACATGGATAAAAACCCTGGAACCCGTCAGTATGGACGAAAACAGCTTTATTTTACAAACAAAGAAGAGATTTTTCAAAACAACCATAGAACAACGCTATCTCCACGAAATAACAAACAGCGTCCGCTCCGCAACACGCTCTGACATAAATGTCTACATTACCAGCGACGACGAACAGCAATTCCAAGAAGAAAAAAACAACTCTCCCGACAGTAATTCCAAAAGCAACATACAAAGCAAATACGTTTTTGAAACCTTTGTACGAGGCAAGAGCAACGAATTAGCCTATGCCGCTTGCGTAGCTGTGGCTGAAGCCCCGGGTCTGACCACCTACAACCCTCTGTTTTTATACGGCGGAGTTGGTTTGGGAAAGACCCATTTAATGCACTCCATAGGTAACTACATACTCAGCAAAAACAACAACAAACGTGTACTTTACGTCTCCACCGAGACTTTCACCAATGAATTGATTAACTCCATCAAAGACCGTAAAAACCAAGTTTTCCGTGACAAATACAGAGAGATAGACGTACTGCTCATAGACGATATCCAATTCCTTTCGGAAAAAGAAGGTACTCAAGAGGAGTTTTTCCATACATTCAATACCTTATACCACGCCAACAAACAAATCGTTATCTCCTCCGACCAACCGCCCAGGGAAATCAAAACTCTTGAAGAACGCTTGAGCAGTCGCTTCGGCTGCGGTCTTATAGTCGATATTTCTTCACCGGACTTTGAAACCCGTACCGCAATTTTGGAGAAAAAAGCCGAGTTGGACAAGCTGGTCATACCCAAAGAGGTAACAAAATTTATAGCCCGTTCCATAGTCTCCAACATAAGAGATTTGGAAGGAGCCTTAAACAAAATCTCCGCCTATGCCAAACTTTCCAAAACAGAAATCACTCTTGAATTGGCAGAGCGTTCCTTGAAAGATTTAATAGTAGAAGGCGAAAAAAGAGAAATCACCGTGGAACTTATTCAAGAAATCATCTGCAATCACTATAACGTTACCACGGACGAATTATTAAGCAAAAAACGCAGCCAAAACATATCCTACCCCAGGCAGATAGCAATGTATTTAACCCGTAAATTGGTGGACATTTCTCTGCCCAAGATGGGTATGCAATTCGGCGGCAGAGACCATTCTACCATAATTCACGGCTGCGAAAAAATCGCCCAAGATTTAGAGAAAAACCCCAAACTACGCAACGAATTAATGCTTCTGGAACAAAAAATCAGAGAGTAATCGCCTTTTTAAAAGCCGGATACCCGGGATTTTAATAAACCTTGATAATCTACCGTCAAATATCAAAGTCTTTTGAAGAGAGTCAGAGGGAAACATTTTCTTCAGAAAAAGTTTCCCTCGAGGTTTGTCTTTTTTTATTTGAGAGGACTTTATCCGCCGGGCATCAGGTATACCTATGCTTAAAAACCTTATGATTTAAGTGTTTTCACAATGCCTGTGGATAACTTTTCGGCCGAAATTTTAACTCACAAACTTATCAACAGTGTGTTAATTTACTTGTTGATAAGTTGTTTATAATTTTCTTTTACTTCTGCCCCTGTTGAACATGTTGATAACCTTGGCGATTGTCCATAGGTTGTGAACATGTTTGTAACCGGGCAGTTTGCTTTATTTTTCGGTCAAAAACCACTTTTCCACATATCAACAACACCTACTACTGCTACTTCTGTAATTTATTTTATTTTTTTATCTAAGCTGTTGATTGTTGATTGTTGAAAAAATGTGAACAACATCGCCCAAGTGGTAAAATTATTTTCGCCGAAGCAAAAGAAAAGGTTTGTTAGTTGTTTGTTAAAAAAATAAAGATATAAACAACTAAAACCAAAAAAGCACAAACAACGAAACGTTTGTAAAGAAGCTTAGTTTATAGGCTTTTTTCTGAATCTTGCTTGGCAAACAAAGCCCGTTAAAGAAATATATTTGCAAATTTATCCACATATTGGTTAAACTTTTTAATATATATATTCACCCGGATAAATACAAAATACATTATGTTAACAAATTGCAGGCCGGCAGGTTTTCCTTGCTTTGCCTTTACGTCTTCAACCGAGAGGAAGAGTCACCATGAAAATAACTTGCACCAAAGAGAATATGCAAAACAATATAAGTCGGGTGCTTAAAGCCGTATCTAACAGAACCACCCTGCCTATTCTTGAATGTATACTGCTGTCAGCCGATGAAAACGGTTTTAAAATGCTGGGCAACGATTTGGAGCTGGGTATAGAAACAAGCAATATAGAAGCTACCGTTTCCGAACAAGGTTCCGTTGCCTTGGTTGCACGCTTTTTTTCTGAAATTGTTAAAAAATTACCTGATGACAACATAGAGATAAGCGTAGACGAACAAAATACCACTACCATTAGCTGTGGAAAATCTGTGTTTACCATAATGGGTATGCCTGGCTGGGAATTTCCTTTCTTGCCCGCCGTTGAACCTACAGACGGTATAGAAATCAAATTTTCCGAATTTAAAAATATGATAGTTCAAACCAACTTCTCCGTTGCAGTTGACGAATCCAAGCCGGTTTTGACAGGTATCCTCTTTGAAATCAAGGATAACCACCTTTATCTTGTTTCCGTGGACGGTTTCCGAATATCATGCAGAAGAATGCCCTTGGATAACCCCGTTCCGGACACAAAATGCGTTATTCCGCTGAAAACTATGAACGAAATCAGCAAATTCGCACCCGGAACCGGTCAAAAAGGCGAAGGCGAATTCACGGCTTATATCACCGACAAACACATTATGTTTGAATTTGAAAACTGCAAGGTAGTTTCCAGGTTAATCGAAGGCGAATTTATCAAATACGAAACCATGTTCCCCATGGATTACACCACCATGATTACCGCAGACAGACAGGCTCTTCTTTCCAGCATAGAGCGTGTTGCCTTGGTAACCAGTAAAGAAAACAAGAAAAACCCCATAAACTTCCAAATAGAGAATAATTTACTTATCCTTACCTCCAAAACCGACCTGGGTATGGCAAGAGACGAGCTGAACATAGACCAAGAAGGTGCAAACCTTGAAATCAGCTTTAACCCACGCTACCTTATGGACGCCCTGAGAGCCATTGAAGATAATAACGTAAACATCCAATTCTCTACATCTCTCAGTCCCTGTGTTATCAAGCCGCCCAACAACGACAACGGCCGTTACTTGATACTGCCCCTAAGACTAAAAGCTTAACTTTCCGGCAATAATTACCGGTAAACATAATAATTCGGTTAGATGCCCAAATACACATAAACCTCCGGTTAAGAAAGACGACTTTAATAAATGCATTAATCTATAACTTAGCCATGCTAAAGTCTTATTAAAGGGATTTATGGTAAATTAATTGCTTTTGTTGGCTGTTATACTAATTTACCAAAACTTTTCCTCAAGGTCTTCTCTTTTCCCACCGGAGGCACAGCGGTTTATGTAAAGTATACAAAAATCAAATACAATTACTCCTTTGGTCGGATTGTATTTGATTTTTGTTAATTAAATTAAGCCGTATACACGCCCACCCCACAGGATACCGCCATGTATATAAAAAATCTGTCACTGAAAAATTTCCGAAACATAGAACAACTGGAGCTGGAGCCCCGTGACGGCCTTAATATTTTTTACGGCAACAACGCCCAGGGCAAAACCAACCTGTTGGAGTCTGTGTATGTAGCCGCCGTTGGTCGCTCCCATCGCACCTATTACGACCGGGAGCTAATTAACTTTAATGCCCAACAAGCCCATATAGGACTCAGTATCCAAGGGGATACCATAGGCGAAACCGTAAACATCCAACTGAAACGAGACGGCAAAAAAGTTGCCGTCAACGGCGTGTCCATCAGAAAGCTGGGTGAATTGCTGGGTATCCTGCCTGTGGTTATTTTTTCGCCCGAGGATTTAAGCCTGATAAAAGGCGGCCCCGGTATAAGACGCCGTTTTATGGATATAGAACAATGCCAGCTGAGTTCCGTTTATTACTACGAACTGCAACAATATCACAGGGTTCTGAATCAGCGAAATAAACTGTTGAAAAGTCTCCGTTACAATCCCTCAGACCAAGACACGGTTTTTGTTTGGGATACGGGATTGGTGGAACACGGCATAAGGATAATCAAGCACAGAACGGATTTTATAAACAAAATAAACCCCATAGCCGCCCAAATTCACAGTGAAATAACGCAAAACAAGGAAACTCTTGAAATTAAATATAAACCCTCCGTAACTGCCGAGGATTTTGCCGATAAACTATCCAAAAACCTTAAAAAAGACATACAAACCGGCAGTACCGCCTACGGAATACACAAAGATGACATAACATTTAACATAAACGGCGAAGAAGCCCGAGTTTACGGCTCTCAAGGTCAGCAACGCACAGCCTCACTTTCGGCAAAACTGGCGGAAATAGAAATTATCAAAACACAAAAAAACACAAACCCTGTTTTGCTTTTGGACGACGTACTCTCCGAGCTGGATTTTTCACGTCAAAGCTATCTTTTGAAAAGCATAAAAGACGTGCAAACCTTTATTACCTGCACCGGAGTTGAAGATATTGTAAAAAATGTCACAAAGGAAGCCAAGGTTTTTGAAATATATAAGGGAAAAGTCAGGATTGTAAATTAAACGATTTTCCGGTATATTTAAGGGTAGTGGTTCAGCAAATTTATTGGCTTGTATCAGTCCCCGGTTTTTGTTTATAAAAGTATGAAAGAAAGTTTTTTTCGCAACGAAAACAGGTGAAAGTCAATAATAATCCAACCAAAGAAATCAAACCGGTATTTAAATCCGAATACTTATGTTCGGACAGAGAATCGGTTAAGTATACAGAAATGCTCAAAACAACCGCTAACCCTTTATTCGGTGTATACGAACTTTTGAGCCTAAAGTAACATAGCTACACGCAACCCCAAAGGGTGTTGAAACAGAGGAGACTCGCAAAATGAGTGAATATAACGAGACACAAATTCAAATATTGGAAGGCTTGGAAGCGGTACGAAAACGCCCCGGTATGTATATAGGCAGTACTTGTTCCCGAGGACTGCATCATCTTGTATACGAAATAGCAGACAACGCCGTGGACGAAGCCTTGGCCGGACATTGCAACGAAATTACCGTTACAATTCATTCGGACAACTCTGTCTCCGTCATGGACAACGGTCGCGGTATACCCGTAGGTATACAACCCCAAGCCGGTATTCCTGCCGTGGAAGTAGTTTTTACCATACTCCATTCCGGCGGTAAATTCGGTGCCGGCGGTTATAAGGTGTCCGGCGGTTTGCATGGCGTAGGTGCCTCCGTGGTAAACGCTCTGTCCAAACGCCTTATAGTCAATATCCATACCGACGGAAAAATCCACGAACAAACCTTCGAAAGAGGCAAGGTCATAACCCAACTCACCGTAATCGGCGACACCGAACTCCACGGAACTTATGTACGGTTTTGGCCCGACGAAGAAATTTTCGAAGAATGCGTTTACAGCTTCGAAACCTTAAAACAACGTTTGCAAGAAACAGCCTTTCTCACCAAAGGCTTAAAGATAAACCTGGTAGACCGTCGCCCCGGCATGGAACGCGAACGAACCTTTCATTACGAAGGCGGTATTAAGCAATTTGTTCAGCATATTAACAAAAACCGTACTCCCATATTCGAGAAAATTTTCTATGCCGAAGGAGAAAGAGACGGCGTTTACGTAGAAGTTGCCCTGCAATACAACGACGATTTCCACGAAAACACCTACACTTTCGTTAACAACATAAACACCACCGACGGCGGTACTCACCTTGTGGGTTTCCGTGCCGGTTTAACCAAATCTGTAAACGATTACGGCAGAAAATTCAATCTTCTTAAAGAAAACGACAAAAACCTAAGCGGTGACGACGTTCGAGAAGGTCTGACGGCTGTAATCAGTATAAAAATAGAAAATCCCCAATTTGAGGGACAAACCAAGACCAAACTTGGCAACTCCGAAGCAAGAAACGCTGTGGAATCCCTGTTTACAGAGTATTTAAAATATTTCTTGGAAGAAAACCCCTCTGTGGGTAAGGCGATTTTGGAAAAAGGTCTGGTTGCCGCAAGGGCAAGAGATGCTGCAAAGAAAGCAAGGGAACTGGTTCGCAGAAAATCCGTTCTGGAATCCGGACGACTTCCCGGCAAATTAGCGGACTGCTCGGAGCGTGACCCGAGTTTATGCGAAATCTATCTGGTAGAGGGTGACTCCGCCGGCGGTTCCGCAAAATCGGCACGTACCCCAAAAACCCAAGCCATACTGCCGTTGAGAGGTAAAATCCTCAACGTGGAAAAAGCAAGGCTGGACAAAATCTTAGCCAACGAAGAAATCCGTGCCATGATCACCGCTTTTGGTACAGGCATACATGATGAGTTTGACTTAAACAAACTTCGATACCATAAAATTATAATCATGACCGATGCCGACGTAGACGGTGCCCATATCAGAACCTTATTATTAACATTTATGTACCGTTATATGTGGCAATTAATAGAAAATGGAAATGTTTTCATTGCTCAACCGCCATTGTACAAGGTGGAAAAAGGCAAATCCGAATATTACGTCTACTCAGACGAAGAATTGGATCGTCTCCTTAACCAAATCGGCAAAGAGGGCATAAAACCAATCCAACGCTACAAAGGTCTGGGCGAAATGGATGCTATTCAGCTTTGGGACACCACCATGGATCCTTCAAGACGGGTACTCCTCCAAGTAACCCTAGAAGACGCCATCCAAGCCGACGAAATCTTCACCCAACTAATGGGCGACAAAGTTGAACCCCGGCGTGAATTTATCAACGAATACGCCCACTTTGTAAGAAACTTGGACGTGTAACAAAAACTTATTAAATCTACCAATAAAAGTATTATTGCCATTAAAATAAATACATGAATTTCATTAGGCTTTTTTGGAAAGAGGGAGTTTGAGGGAGAAAACCTTTTTTCGCCGTTGAAAAAATGTTTTCTCCCTCAAGGCTTTTCCTTAGATCGGAGCAAAATATGGAAGAAGAACTAAAGCAAGAGAAAATAAAACAAATAGATTTAAGCGAAGAAATGCGTAAATCTTATATAGACTATGCCATGAGCGTTATCGTTTCCAGAGCCTTGCCGGACGTTCGCGACGGTCTGAAACCGGTACATCGCCGCATACTCTACGCCATGCATGAACTGAATCTGGACCCCACCAAGGGCTACAAAAAATCAGCTCGTATCGTGGGCGATACCATGGGTAAATATCACCCCCACGGCGACTCCTCAATTTACGAGTCCATGGTTCGTATGGCCCAGGATTTCTCCATGCGTTATATGCTGGTAGACGGCCACGGAAACTTCGGCTCCATGGACGGCGACAGTGCCGCGGCTCCTCGTTATACGGAAGCCCGCCTAAGTCATATCTCACTGCAAATGCTGGCAGACATAGATAAGAACACCGTTGATTTTGTGCCAAACTACGACCAAGAATTCAGCGAACCTTCGGTTCTGCCCTCAAGATTCCCAAATCTACTGGTTAACGGTTCCTCCGGTATAGCCGTAGGTATGGCTACCTATATTCCGCCACATAACCTAACGGAAGTAGTGGACGGTATCCTCAAAGTCATAGACAACCGTGTTGCCGGCAAAGAAACGGAAATTAAGGAACTATTGGACATAATCAAAGGTCCCGACTTCCCTACTTACGGCATAATTTTAGGCACCAACGGCATTAAACAAGCCTATCGCACCGGTCGAGGCAAAATTCTTGTCCGTGCAAAAGCTACCATAGAAACCTTGGGCAACCGTGAAACAATTATTATCACCGAGTTGCCATATCAGGTAAACAAATCCCGTTTGGTTGAAAAAATCGGCTCATTGGTAGGCGAAAAGAAAGTCGAGGGTATTTATGATATCCGCGACGAATCCGATCGTAACGGGGTCAGAGTAGTAATAGAGCTTAAAAAAGATGCAAACCCCAACGTTATCTTAAACCAACTTTACAAGTACTCCCAAATGCAAGAAAGTTTTGGATTAAATATGCTTGCTTTGGTTGATAATAAGCCTAAAACCTTAAATTTAAGGGAATTGCTTGACCATTATATAGACCATCAAAAAGAAGTGGTCACCAGACGTACAGCTTTCGATCTGGCAAAAGCTGAAAAACGTGCTCATATACTCGAGGGTTACCTGTTGGCTCTTAAAAATATGGATGAAATACTGCAATTAATCCGCAGTTCAAGAGACACGGCAACAGCCCGAACGGTGCTGACCGAACGCTACGGTCTTTCCGAGCGACAAACAGAAGCAATTATCGATATGCGTTTCCGCAGCTTAACAAGCCTTGAGCGTGAAAAGTTGGAAAAAGAATACGCTGATATTCAAGTAACCATAGGCGAACTCAAAGCCATACTGGCGGACGAAGGTCGCCTGTATCAAGTTATACGTGAAGAAATATCGCTTATTAAACAAAAATACGGCGATGCACGGCGCACAGAAATAGTCCAAGACTCCGGAGAAATAGATTTCGAAGATTTAATAGACGAAGAAACCTCCGTAATCACCATGAGTTTTATGGATTACATCAAACGCCTACCTCTGAACACCTACAGAAGCCAAAACCGAGGCGGCAGAGGTATTTTGGGCATGGGCACCAGAGACGAGGACGTGGCGAAAAACCTTATCGTTGCCAGTACCCACGACAATATACTTTTCTTCACCAGTCTGGGTAAGGCATACAGCATAAAAACCTATGAAATACCCGAGTCCGGTAGAGCCGCAAAAGGTATAGCCATAGTAAACCTACTGAATTTATCGCCCGGTGAAAAAATAGCCGCTGTAATCCCTGTCAGAGAGTTTACAGAGGACGAAAATCTTGTAATGGTAACCAAATACGGAGTTATTAAGAAAACCTCACTGTCACACTTCGCCCGTATCAGAAATTCCGGTTTGTTGGCGTTAAGCTTCCGTGAGGATGACGAACTTATAGCCGTACTGAAAACAGGCGGTGAGGACGAAATCTTCGTGGCAACCAAAGAGGGCATGGGTCTTCGCTTTAATGAAGACGAAGTGCGTGTAATGGGTCGTACAGCCGCAGGGGTTCGTGCAATAACCTTAAATCCCGGGGACTGCGTAGTTTCCGCCGATACCATTAACGGCAATTGCCAAGTGCTTTTCGTTACCTCCGGCGGTTTCGGTAAACGTACAGACATCGAAGAATTTGCATCCCGTCACAGAGGCGGTAAGGGTGTTAAAATTTACCGTATAACGGAAAAAACAGGCTCTGTTGTTGGCGTTGCCAAGGTTGACGATAAGGACGAGCTTATGTTAATCAACTCCGACGGTGTTATCATTCGTATACGTATAGCCGATATATCCACTCAAAAACGTGTTACCCAAGGCGTAAAACTTATTAACCTCCCGGAAAACTCCGAAGTAATAAGCATAGCCAAAATCGGCGAAGAATTATGCGAAGATGCAGAAGCGGACGTTGAAGTTGATCCGGATGAATCCCCGGAACAAGCGGAACTTATAGCAGAACCTGAAGCAGATACAGAAGAAGTTATAGAAGAAGTTACAGCAGAAGCAGAGGAAGAAACCGACACAGAATAAAATTTCGCCACTCTGTTGAATGAAATTATATAAAACATAATCATTTGAAGAATGTTTGAGGTAATGTAAATTTTATACTAATTCCATATAAGATGAAGTACAAAAATAATTGTTTTTTCCTTGAACCGTTGGAAAAAATCAATTATTTTTGTACTCTGTTTTAAATGGAATCATTATACCTCAAACTTTTTCTTCATAAAAGTTTCCCTCAAGGTCTTACCAAAGGAGATACCATGTCAGACAAAATAATCAGAGTAACAGCCGGAAATGGTGCAATCAGGGGATTTTTCGCCTATACCACGGACACAGTGAACCGTGCCGTTCAAATCCATAAAACTTCACCCACAGCCTCTGCCGGCTTCGGACGTTTGCTAACAGCGGCGGCTGTTATGGGCAGTATGTTAAAAAGTGATACCGACCTTCTTACCCTTAAAGTTAAAGGCGACGGCGAAATAGGCGGCATGGTTGCAACAGCGGATTATTTGGGTCGAGTCAAAGGTTATGTAAACAACCCCTTTGTAGAGTTGCCCTTGAAACCAAACGGAAAATTGGACGTCTCAACAGCCGTGGGCATGGGCGAACTGGTGGTAATTCGTGATTTGGGCTTAAAAGAGCCGTACGTGGGCATGATTCCCTTGGTTTCGGGCGAAATAGCCGACGACCTCACCTACTACTACGCCAAAAGCGAACAAATACCTACCTCCGTTGCCTTAGGCGTTATGGTTGAACGTGACCACAGCATAAAATCCGCCGGCGGCTTCATAGTTCAGCTTATGCCCCAAGCCGACGATGAAATGATAAATATCCTTGAAACAAACCTTATCGCCTGCCCTCCGGTCACGGCCATGCTAAACGAAAACCAAAACATGATTCAAACCGTCCTTAAAGGTCTAAACCCCGTAATCAACGAAGAAATGCCCGTGCTTTACCACTGTAACTGCTCACCCGACCGAGTAAAAAAAGCCCTGGCATCTCTCAACCCAAAAGAAATTCAAAAAATTCTGGCTGAGGACGGCAAAATAAATATGCATTGCCATTTCTGCAATAAAGACTACGACTTCTACCCCGACGACTTTAAATAAATCAAGGTTAAAACAAGGTCTTTATCACACACTCACACCCGTCCGGTCAAAAATTTTATTCAGACAGGTAAAACGAAGCAAGTACCGGCATATAGTTTTTATATCAAGGTTTGTGGCGGTGGTATATGCTCAATGTTACTGTCTATACAAAACGGTACAGCTTGGAGTTATCAAAATTTCTGGTAAGCAACAAGGTAAGTTACGAACTGTTCGAAGCCTCCGGCTTCAAAGCCTTTGTAATCCCCACAGCTACCGTTTATCTTAAAAGCTTCATACAAATGTTAAAATGCTTTGTCCTGGACCGTAACCCCATAGTGAAACGCTCACAGCGGCTTAAAAATATACTGTTGCAATCTGTTTTTACCGAACCGAATAACATCTCCGAAGACCTGCAAAACTACATCTCCCTAAACCAAACCATAAACATGGACGGCTACGTGGATTTCAGATTGCAGGACTATACAAACAAAATCGACAGTATCCTCTATGCCGTAGTGAAAAAGAACATGAACACAAGCTTGCTGCTCCAAGAATATTAAATACCGGCAAGCTTTACGACACTCAAAAAACTTATCAAAAAAAGCAGTTTGAACATATTGCAATCTTTCCCCGGTTAATAGGGATACACTTGCAATTACGGTCAAACTGCTATATTATTATAAAATGCATTGAATCTTTAAACATTATTCTATACTCGGCTTTTTTGGAAAAAAAGTTTTTTCCCCAAAGGTTTTATGCTCTTTCCACTGACTTTTCATCGCAAAGGAGAAAATTTATGATAAATGTTACTCTCAAAGGCGGCGACATAAAAACATTCGAAAAAGGCGTAACTGTTCTGGACGTAGCCAAAAGCATCAGCGAAGGCTTGGCAAGGGTAACCTTGGCAGGGCTGGTAAACGGCGAAATTGCAGACCTACGTGACACCTTGGAAAATGATTGCGAACTTAATCTTTTAACTTTCGACGACCCTCAAGGACAACGTGCTTACCGCCACACCGCTTCACATATATTGGCACAGGCTGTAAAAAACCTGTTTCCCAACGCTAAACTTGCCATAGGACCTGCTACAGACGAGGGCTTCTACTACGACTTCGACAACAACGCTCCCTTTACCGCCGAAGACGTTACAGCCATAGAAGCAGAGATGAAAAAAATAATCAAGGCAGGTCATGAAATAGAACGCTTTACCTTACCCCGTGCCGAAGCTTTGGAACTTATGAAAGACGAACCGTACAAGGTTGAACTAATAAACGAACTGCCGGAAGATGCGGTTATTTCTTTCTATAAACAAGGCGATTTTACCGACCTTTGTGCCGGACCACACTTACTCAACACCAAATCAGTAAAAGCCGTTGCCCTTTTAAACGACGGCGGCTCCTCAGGTGCTTACTGGAGAGGATCCGAAAAAAATAAAATGCTCAGTCGTATCTACGGCACAGCTTTCCCGAAAACAGCCGACCTTGAAGCCTACCTCCACGCCCGTGAAGAAGCCAGAAAACGTGACCACAATAAACTGGGCAGAGAATTAAGATATTTCACCACCTCCGACGTTATCGGACAAGGTTTGCCCTTGATGATGCCCAAAGGTGCAAAAGTATTGCAGGTGCTTCAACGTTTTGTTGAGGATACCGAGGAGTCCAGAGGCTATGTTTTCACCAAAACTCCTTTTATGGCGAAATCCGACCTTTACAAAATCTCCGGACACTGGGATTTGTACCGTGACGGTATGTTTATAATGGGCAACGATGAAGAAAATGCCTACGCTTTACGCCCCATGACCTGTCCTTTCCAGTTCTCCATATACAACGCCGAACAACACAGCTACCGTGATTTACCCATACGCTATTCGGAAACATCTACCCTGTTCAGAAACGAATCCTCCGGAGAAATGCACGGGCTTATCCGTCTTCGCCAGTTCACCATCTCCGAGGCTCACTTGGTCTGCACCAAGGAGCAGTTGGAGGACGAATTTTTCGGCGTGGTTGACTTGGTTAACTTTATGATGTCCTCATTGGGTATACAACACGACATTAAATACCGCTTCTCCAAATGGGACGAAAACAACCAAGAAAAATACGTAGGTGACCCTGAAACTTGGAAAGAAACCCAGGATATAATGCGCAGTATGCTCCAAAAGCTGAATATAGAGTTTACCGAAGAAGCCGGCGAAGCGGCGTTCTATGGTCCCAAACTGGATATACAGTTTAAAAATATCTACGGCAAGGAAGATACCATAATCACCGTGCAAATAGACTTTGCTCTTGCTCAACGTTTCAACATGACCTACGTGGACAAGGACGGTTCAAAGAAACACCCCATCGTTATCCACCGTACTTCCATCGGCTGTTACGAGCGTACCTTGGCTATGCTTATAGAAAAATACGCCGGAGCCCTGCCGCTTTGGATGGCGCCGGTACAGGTAGTAATCCTGCCCATATCCGAGCGTTTCAACGACTATGCGGCTGATATAGCCAAAAAGCTGAAAGCGATGAATATACGTACAGAATGCGATTTCCGTGCGGAAAAAATCGGCTATAAAATCCGTGCCGCCCGTCTTGAACGCGTACCCTATATGTTGGTGGTAGGCGAACAAGAGGCGGAAAACAAAACAGTATCCGTTCGCAGCAGATTGGGCGACGAAGGTTCCGTACCTGTAGACGATTTTATAAAACAAGTAACCGAAGAAAGCAATACCAGAAGTTTAAGGGTTTAATAACAAAAACCACTCGGAAGGTAAACCGAGTGGTTTTTTGTGTGCTAAGAAAAATTACAGAAAGACCTTGAAGGAGAAAACTAATTGAAATTTAACGGAAATTAAAGTTTAAATATTATCCCCAAAACTGCGGCTATTCCCAAATAAAAGGCGGGATGAATTTTTACTTTACGTGTGAAAACAAAGAGAAACGCAAAAATCCCCAAGGATATTACATTAAACATATCCCAAAGGTTGCCGGTTTCTTGGTACAAGGGAAAATTGAAAAAAGTAATGATTACTATTCCGTAGGCAGCAAAGGCTATAAGAGCGGTTACCGCCGGTCTCAACCCGTAAAATCCCCATTTGACAAACTTGTTGTCATTGAATTTTTTAAGAACCCCTGACATTATCAATGCAATCAACATAGATGGTATAATCAAGCAAATTGACGAAACAATGCTGCCCAAAACGCCTCCGGCGGAGTATCCGGCAAAGGTTGCTATGTTTATGCCTATGGGTCCCGGGGTGGATTCGGAAATGGCTATCATGTCTATAAGTTGTTCCGGTGTAAACCAAGGCTTTCTTACAGCTATATCAGCTAAAAAAGGCAGGGTAGCCATACCTCCGCCTATTGAAAAGATCCCTACTTTCAAAAACTCAAGTGCAAGCGTGAATAAGTCCAAATGTTTAACCTTCTTTAGAAAAATAATTTACGTTAGTAAAAAATTAAATGCCTTCGGGTAAATTATTTCCGAAACCGGTAATTTGTATAATATAATGATTCCATTTTAAACAGAAGGCAAGAATAATTTATTTTTTTCCAACGGTTCAAGGGAAAAACTATTATTTTTCTCCATCATCTTATATGGAATTAGTATATTGATTCCATTTTAAACAGAGGAGAAAAATAATTGATTTTTTCCAACGGTTCAAGGGAAAAACTGTTATTTTTCTCCTTCTCATTATATGGAATTAGTATATTGATTCCATTTTAAACAGAGGAGAAAAATAATTGATTTTTTCCAACGGTTCAAGGGAAAAACTGTTATTTTTCTCCTTCTCATTATATGGAATTAGTATATTGATTCCATTTTAAACAGAGGAGAAAAATAATTGATTTTTTCCAACGGTTCAAGGGAAAAATGATTATTTTTCTCCATCATCTTATATGGAATTAGTATAGAACACAAAACAATTTACCGGTAATATACACTACCGGTAAATTTAAAGGAAAATATTAGCCCTGAATTAC
>CAYXWM010000017.1:283-43213 GCA_964468805.1 uncultured Defluviitaleaceae bacterium | reverse complement strand
TTTATATTAAGCCGGACAAACGTCCAAAAGTCAATCTAAAGTTATAAATTTTGGTTCAATTTTTCCTTTTTCAATATTGATTAATGCATATCCGGCCTTTGAGCCGTCTCTGGGTAGAGATAAACTCCCGGGATTGACAAACATAATACCGGACAGAGTATCTGTTTCAGGGCGATGTGTATGACCGAAGAGGCACAGCCCGGCGTCATTTTCCTTGGCGGCTTTTAGTATGGTATACAAACCTGATTTAACTCTGTATTGATGACCGTGAGTTATGAATATCCTTACTCCTTCTACGGTAATGGTCAGAGAAGGAATTTCCTTGCAGTAATAATCGCAATTTCCGGTAACGGACACAAAGTTAATTTTCGGAAATACAGTAGTATAACAATCTATATCCGTAAAGCAATCGCCAAGGTGTATTACATAATCCAATTGACTGTGCATGGATTCCAAGAGTTTGTAAATTAATCCCGTATTTCCGTGAGAATCGCTAAGTACAAGTAGTTTCAATAAATACCTCCGAAGTATAGAAAAACAGCTTCTAAACGGTTTAACATATATACTTAATTTCGAGTTAAGCAGTAGCAAAAGCGTATATTCGTAGTGGTGAGCGACCGGTGTTTTTTCATAAAAAACGCAAGAGCGAACCGTTTACGAAGAATAGATTTTGTTAAACTCCTTATGCAATTAAGTATAGTTTCGTTCTAAATCCTTTTGATTAAATTCGGAACAAAAATATGAGGGAAACTTTTTCCGAAGATAAAGTCTCCCTCATATTCCGTTATAAAGACTTTATTATTCCGTAACTGATTTAAACGATTTAAATATTATAATTGCTTAACATATCTCTCATTTTCCGCAGGGCTTTGCCTCTGTGGCTAATTCGGTTCTTCAATTCCGGCGGCATTTCCGCTGTGGTAACGCCAAACTCCGGAACAAAGAAAATCGGGTCATATCCGAAGCCGTTTTTTCCGCTTACAGTATGAGCAATATAGCCTTCTAAGGAGCAAGTTGCGACTAAAGAGTTGTTATCGGGAAAAACCGCGGCTATAGAGCAAACAAAACGTGCTTTTCTTTGGTTGTTGGGTACGTCCTTTAAAAGCTCCAATATATGATTGTTTTTAATATCATAGCCGGTATCTTCTCCCAAAAACCTAGCCGAATGTACTCCCGGGCGGTTATCGAGAAATTCTATCTCCAAGCCCGAATCATCGGAAAGAGTTGTAAGACCGGTTATTTCCATGATTGCACGGGCTTTTTTTAAGGCATTTTCCTCGTAGGTCAAGCCGTCTTCAGTAACATCTATGTCTATATTTTTATCCTGCATGGATACGATAGTATATCCCTCAAGGACTTCACGTATTTCCTGCAGTTTATTTTGATTCTTTGTGGCAAACAATAATTCCATTCTAAAACTCCGGTTCTATATGTCCAAATGTGCCGTCTTTACGCTTGTAAACCACATTAACTTCCTCTGTGGTGCTGTTAAGAAAAACATAGAATGAATGACCCAAAAGCTCCAATTCCATAACCGCTTCTTCAGCATCCATGGGTTTAAGGGCAAAACGTTTGGTCTTTTCGATTACCGGGTATTGTGAATCGGTTTCTTCAATATCGTCCACTATCAAGGACAGCTCGTTTTGATATTTTGTATCCTTTTTGGACTTGTGACGCAAACGGCTTTTGTATTTAACCATTTGTTTTTCCAACTTGTCCACAATTTCGTCTATGGACGCATACATATCTTCCGTAGTTACTTCAGCACGTAATATACGTTTGTTAAGTGGCACAGTAACCTCTACGGTTTGATCCTGCTTAACAACACTGAAAGCCACTGCTATTTCTGCATTTTCCGGCAACAGTTTTGCAAGTCTGCCCAACTTAGCGGAAGCCTTTTCTTTTAGGGATTCGGTCAAAGAAATATTCTTTCCTGTGAATGTAAATTTCATGCTAAAACCCCTTTCCGGTTTTTTATAAATAATACTGACCCATTTAAAACATAGAGTTGGGGAATAGTATTAAGTATATTGCATTGCGGCTTTCACAAGAACGAAAGCCCATTATTCCGACTATTACAATTCTCAGAATTTTGTGTCGGAGTAATATTATACCATAATGGTTACGTATTGCAACAAAATTCCTTATGTAAACGCTGATTTATTAATTTATTTATAACCGGGTTTTCAACGTTTACTTATATCTATAAAATTCGCCGTTAAAACGGAAAATCCTTTAAAAGTTTTCCAAACCGGTAATTTTTTTATACAAAATATCTATGTTTTTTTCCGAGACATTTATGTGCTGCAAATAACTGCGGGCTGTTCCGAAATTATCGGTAATATAGTCATAAGCACCTTTTATCCACAAGGGGTCCGAAAGATTTACGTGCATGGGCATATCCGGATAACGTGCTCTGATGGAATCCATAGCCGGAATAAGAAAGGTATTGGAAACTTGATGGTCAGCCATTATATCCAATAAAGACACCCCGGCCAGCATTAACAAAATACAGGTAACCACTCCGGTTCTGTCCTTGCCTGCCACACAGTGAAACAGGATTATTCCTTCGTTGTTCTCTGCCATGGTATTAAACAAACGTGAAAGCCCGGCGTGATTCTTAGCTACTTCCAAGTACATTTGCGGCATATCCAAACTGAAAAAGCTCTGTGAGCTTACAAAGTCGTAATTTTCAGTTAAAGTGACATTAAAATATTTTATTCCTTCCATTTCCGGGAATAAGCTTTCGGAAAGTTTGATTTCATCGGTATTTCTTAAATCTATTACCGTTTTCAAACCGTAATCTTTAAGACATTCTATGTCTTCCTCAGTTACCTTTGATAAATCATCAGAGCGTAAAAAAGCCTTATACGCCGTATGATTGAATTTTCCTATGGGAAAACCGCCGAGTTCTCTGGTGTTCATGGTTCCTTTTAAACACAGTCTTCTAAGCATGGCATACTCCTTAATTTTGAATAATGAGAAAATAAGGAAATTCACATGATGTCAAATTAAGGGAGTATTAATACTAATCCGGTTTAAACCCATTCTGTAAAATTTCAAATATGCGACGTTACCGTATGCGACGTTACCGGCATATAGAAATTTACAGAACAGATTTATTACGCGATTAGTCTAACTCCCCATGGAAAGCCGATTATTTTTAAAAGAACAATTCGGTTCTTATATAATCCGGTTGATTTTGATTGTATTCTTTATTTAAACGTCTATAAATTTCTTCAACCAACAATTGCGGTTTTAGATTGTTTTGTGACCCTGCTGACAGGGTTGCCATAAGTTGGTTTTCGCTTACTGCAATTTTCTTAATATGTTCCCTGATATTAACGGTAGAAGTTTTTGTTTTGGTTTTTCTTTCTACCATTATTTCTTCCCGGTTTAAGATTTCAGCTGTTACTGATTTTAATTCGTCCGTAGAAACGGAAGGCAACGTAATTTTATAAGTTGCCGCTGTTACTGAGGGTGCCTTTTTATTGCTTGTCAAAATTTCTGCTTCCAAAACTCTTAAACCTTCCGGCAAAGCGGTATTCAAGCTGTCAATCACAAGTTGCAAATCTCTTTCTTCGTTAAGCAAGATATTTACGAACTCACATTCCGAGCCCATTCCCACAGCCAAAGGCAAGGCAAAGGAAATAATCTGATGAGGGTTAAATCCTTGGGAATATTCTATGGGAAGTCCGGCACGTTTAATTGCTCGCTGAAATAAGGTTTGCAAGTCCAAATGCCCGATGTAACGCATTTTTCCGAGCTTGGTAAATTTCAGTCTGAGAAGTTGCAGAGACTTTTCTTTTTGCTCTTTCACGGTTTTTATCGGAATGGGAGTTGCCTTTTGTGCCTTATCTTTACGGCATAATTTTAGTTCTTCCAAGCCACAGGCAGAGCATTTTTCCCGACAATTTCCGGTTACTTGCTCATTAATTGCCCTTTGATACTCCGATATAAGGAAATCTTTACCCACGCCTATGTTAATATGATCCCAGGGCAAAATTTCGTCAAGAGCTTTTCCGGAAGTGTAAATATCAAAACTTAATCCGCATTCGTCAAAAGCCTCTTGCCAACGTTCAAAGGAGAAATGTTCTGTCCAACCGTCAAAACGGGCACCTTTTTCCCAAGCCTTAATTAAAGCACGGGTAACTCTGCGATCTCCTCTTGAAATAACACATTCCAATATACTCATATTTGGGTGGCTGTAAATGAATTTAATTTGTTTTTTGGAGAAGTTCTTTTTAATTAACTCCTGCTTTGCGGCATATTCTTCCGCTGAATTTTGTCTTTCCCATTGGAATGGAGTAAAGGGTTTGGGTACAAGACAGGAAACGCTGACTACTACGCTCAACGGTCTTTTTGATTTTGTTGTATAGTATTGTTTTACTATATCTTCTGAAAGCTTTACTATACCCAACAAATCTTCGTCTGTTTCCGTAGGAAGACCCATAAGGAAATATAACTTAACCCTATTCCAACCGCCTTCAAAGGCAAGTTTGCATCCGCTGAGTATTTCTTGCTCCGTAATTCCTTTATTTATAACGTCTCTCAATCTTTGGGTGCCTGCTTCCGGAGCAAAGGTTAGACTGCTTTTGCGTACTTCTTGAACACGTCCCATAAGTTCCAAGGAAAAGGCGTCTATACGCAAAGAAGGCAATGAGATATTGACTCGTTGGTCTTTAAACGTATCAAGTATATTTTCGGTCAGTTCTTTAAACTCAGAATAATCGCCGGTACTTAAAGAAACAAGGGATATTTCCTCATGTCCTGAAGTTTCAACCAATTTTCCCGCAAGTTCCAAAAGTCGTTCGGCGGGTTTTTCTCTGTAAGGTCTGTAAATATAACCGGCTTGGCAGAATCTGCAACCTCTTACGCAACCTCTGAAAACCTCCAAACTTACCCTGTCATGGACAGTTTCCGTCAAAGGCACCAGCAGATTTTCCGGATAAAATACATTGGCTATATCTTCTACCATTACCTTTTTAATTGTTTTAGGTGCATCTTCGATTGTGGGCATAAATGAGTTGATTTTATTGTTTTCGTAAGTAACCTCGTAAAATTTGGGGACATATATGCCTTTTACTTTAAGTAGTTTTCTTAGGAACATATCCCTGGTACCGCCGTTATTTTTGTGTTCCTTGTACATATCCAAGATTTCATCATAGGAAACTTCGCCTTCGCCTATATAGAAAAAGTCGATTATATCAGCCAAAGGCTCCGGATTGTATGCACAAGGTCCGCCTGCACAGATTATGGGATGCTCTTCGGTTCTGTCAGCGGCTAAAATGGGGATACCGCCCAGTTCCAACATATTAATTATATTCGTGTAGCTTAGTTCATATTGCAAAGTAAAGCCCACAAAGTCAAAGTCATTAAGGGCCGTACCTGTTTCCAAGGTACTGAGAGGCATTTTATTATCCCTTAAAACCTTTTCCATATCCAACCAAGGTGCAAAGCAACGTTCGCAATAGGTATCCTTACGTCTGTTTAAAAAATAATAAAGAATTTGCAGACCTAAATGGCTCATACCTATTTCGTAGACGTCCGGGAAACAAAAAGCAAAACGTATTTCTATGTCCTCGGGATTTTTCCGTATCATATTTATTTCGTTTCC
This sequence comes from uncultured Defluviitaleaceae bacterium, assembly GCA_964468805.1. GTDB lineage: Bacteria > Bacillota > Clostridia > Lachnospirales > WRBF01 > CAYXWM01. The sequence continues at coordinate 37,596 of CAYXWM010000017.1, read as the reverse complement.
TATATATCGTGCCGGTTTTTCAACAGTAAGCAGTAAATTATGGGGTATCATTTTATTCTCCTTGGTTTTGTATGTATGTGGAATAAAAAAAGTAAATAAATTTTGAGAATACTTTTTTTACTGAAAAAGTATCTCCTTTTATCCGGACTTCTTTTTATAATAATTGCCCGATTAAGGGTTTTTAGTCTTTTAAGAAGTTTTATAACTTAATTGCATAAGGAATAGTAACAAAAGCTATTCTTCGTAAAGGATTCGCTTCTTCGTTTTTTATGAAAAAACACCGGTGATTCTCCAATTCGAATATACGCTTTTGTTTCTGCTTAACCGTCAACTAAGTATAAGTACTCATTATAACATATTAAAACGAAAAGTAAAAAAATTTCCGCAAAATAAAAAAACGCAAGCCCAACGGACTTTCGTTTGTGATAATCCCGAAATGCCGGTCCTATATTTTGACACCTAGCTATTGCTAGGTGGGTATCCGCGTCATGGTTTCCGCCTTCCGCTGCCCAAAGGGAATTATCTTGCGGTCTGACGTACACCACGAGTAAAGGAAACCCGTTGAAGAGATGTAGGTTCAAAATGATAGGTTATCGAACATTTCAGGAACTTTTATTTTTGCGATGAGATTATTATATTACACTTCTTAAAAAAAAACAAGAGGAGACAAACTAAAATTTTTACAAAGATTTTACCATGTATTTTAGCACTTTTTGTTTATTTTATAGTGCATATTTTCAAGAACGGGCAACATATGCCGGATATCCGGGCGAAATAATGACTTAAAGGATGATTAGGGACCGGCTAAATCGTAAACAAAAGCTATCTCCGGTTTATGTTAATTTTTTATGCATTAAACATAAATGTTTTTAGTTCCCTAAAAAAGAAAATTAAGGCTCCCACGGCTATAAATATATCAGCCAAATTAAAAACAGGCAAGGGTTTTGATGATTTTATGCTAAGGTAATCCGTTACATATTTGTTTCTTAAACGGTCAATAATGTTAGAAATACCACCACCCAAAACCAGAGCATAGGCTACTGTAGACAGAGCGGAGTTTTGTTTTCTTTTTATAAGCAATAAATAAGCAAAGGTAAACAGCAATAAAGAACCAACAACCAAATACATGATGACTTTTGGGCTGTTTTTCAAAAATCCCAAGGCTACGCCTTTGTTCTTAACATTGGTTAGGTAAAGTCTTTTATAAAGATGAACCGATTTACCCTCAGGGATAATTTTTTCCGTAATCAATTTAAGTAATTGGTCACAGAGAATTACAGAGGCTGTAACTATAATAACCGGCAACATAGTATCACGCCTTTGCGGGTTGTTATTGTATGATAATAAAAAATATTATTTTATGATAATAAAAAATATGTTAAATAATTAGCTTAGTTTTGTAAAGTATTAAAAATTTGCCGAAAAATGTATGGGCAAAATTGCTTTTTAACCGGGACAAGCCAAAAGCGAATTGGTAAATAGCAATTAAGTTGATATTATATCAATAACTTGGGACAAAGTAAATATAAAAATTATCATTGATTAATATATTTTTCCGGTTTATAATAGTAACGATAATATTTGAAATTCTTGGAAGGAGCGTTATTTATGGCTTTGGTTACAACCGAAAATATGTTTAAAAAAGCTTTCGCAAACGGTTATGCAATCGGTGCTTTTAATATTAACAATATGGAGATTATACAAGCAATAGCTTGGGCTTGCAAGGCTAAAAATTCTGCCGTTATCATGCAAGTAAGCAAATCTGCTTTGAAATATGCCGGACCGTTATACTTGAACGGTATGGTTAAGGCTGCTATTGAGGAAACCGGTATTGATATAGCGTTACACTTGGATCACGGCGCTGATTTCGAAATTTGCAAAGAAGTTATTGACAACGGCTTTACTTCCGTAATGTTCGACGGATCTCATTACGATTATGAAGAAAACGTTAAAAAAACCATTGAGGTTGTTAAATACGCTCATTCCAAAGGTGTTACCGTTGAAGCTGAATTGGGTAAGCTTGCAGGCGTAGAAGACGAAGTAAACGTATCCGCCGCTAACGCAACTTACACCGACCCCGACCAAGCTGTGGATTTCGTTTCTCGTACGGGAATCGACTCACTTGCGGTTGCTATCGGAACCAGCCACGGTGCATACAAATTCAAAGGCGAAGCTAAACTTGACTTTGCTCGTTTGGAAACTATCACAAAGAAACTTGACGAAGCCGGATTAAAGAATTTCCCCATAGTTCTTCACGGTGCTTCCTCTGTTGATCCCAAATACATCGAAATTTGCAACAAAAACGGTGCTTCCTTAAAAGGTGCAAGCGGTATGCCTGCAGAAATGTTGCGTAAAGCATCTTCTCTTTCAGTTTGCAAAATCAACATGGATACCGACATTCGCCTAGCAATGACCGCAGCTATCAGACAACGCTTGGCAGAAAAACCCGAAGACTTCGACCCCAGAGGTTACTTGACAGATGCGAGAAACTTCGTACAAGCCCTTGTAGAAGAAAAAATCACCAACGTTTTGGGTTCTGAAAATTCAATGAATTAATAATTAAATAAATTATTTGACTTTAAAAAAATGCTTGTAAGAAATTACAGGCATTTTTTGCAGTGTTTATAAAAAATAAGCTGTCCGTAGTATAAATACGATTTAGAACAATTTTAAATTAAAAAAATTCACTTAATTTTCACATAACAATCATAAAATACTCAAAATCATGATTATAATGGTTATTATAGATTTAATTCAGGTAACAATTATAGTCAACCCATTAGCTTTTGAACAATTTTAAAAAATATACCGTAATGCAATAATTTTAGGAGGTGTCTTTATGAACGATTATCCAAACAACAATCCAAACAACAATCGTGAACCCAACAACAACGGATATACTTTTCCAAATAACGACTTAAACAACAACTATAATGTTAATGACTTTAACTACCAAATTAACAACGACCCCGGTAATTCATATAACAACCAAAATACCGGTTCAAACGACCCTTATTCATACCAAAACAACACACCGGCTTCTCAACCGGTCGATACGGGATTTGTATTGATTAACGAAACCGGTAGCATAAATAACAACGCCATACAAAATACCGTACCCAATCCTACACCCAATCCCGCACCCATAATTCAAGAACTTAATAAACAAGAAAACTTTAAAAAAACTAAGGCAAAATCCAAAGACAAATTTAAACGTACCGTGGCTTTGGCCTGTATTTGTTCGGTTTTGGGCGGCGTTTCAATAGGCTTGGGAATACCCATAGCCCAAGAATTAATAGTTCCTCAATTTTCTCAAAAAGAAAGCAAAGAACAAGAGCAACCCTCGTATTTCTTTGCAGAATCCAATAAAGACGACATAACAACTGAAACCGTTAGCCCCACAGTAAGCTCACCAAACATTGAATATACTAACTATGCAGATGTTATTAAAAAAGTAGAACCTTCGGTTGTAAGAATAACATCAGTGGCAGCATCATCCGACCGTTTCTTTGGTTTACCCTCCGAAAGAACCGGGCAGGGTTCCGGGATTATTTTCCATGAAGACGCCGACAAAGTATATATTGCTACCAACTTTCATGTTGTAACCGGAGCAGAGTCAATTATGGTAACCATTACCAACAAGGAGCCCGTACCTGCTAAAGTGGTAGGCAGCGAAGCTGCGGCAGATATAGCTGTAATTGTAGTTCCCAAAGACGAGTTGAAAAAAGTAGGTATTAACCAAGTTGTTTTGGCAACCTTCGGGGATTCCGACGGTATGCAAGTTGGTGACGTTGTCTTAGCCATAGGAAATGCACTTGGCGAAGGAAACACAGCCACTAACGGTATTATCGGTGCCAAAGATAAGGAAATCAATGTAGAAGGTCGTACTTTGAAAGTTATTCAAACCAATGCCGCCATAAATCCCGGCAATTCCGGCGGTCCGCTGGTAAACATGAGAGGTGAAGTAATCGGTATCAATACCGCAAAACTCCTCCAATACGGTTACTCCGGACAGTCAATGGTAGAGGGCATGGGTTACAGTATATCTTCAAATATAGTTAAACCTATAGTAGAACAACTTATGAAGCCTCGTCCTTTCCTGGGTATTACGGGCAAAAATATAACCCAAGAAATGGCTGAAATGTTTAACTTACCTCAAATTGGTGTAATGATAGAAGAAGTAGTTCCCGGTGGTGCCGCTGAAGCCGCAGGGCTTCGCAGTACCGATATTATCACCGTTTTTGACGGTAAGGCAATTTTCAACATGGAGCAACTTCTTGAAGCCATCAAAGAATGTGAAATAGGTAAAAAAGTCGAAATTAAAGTTTTAAGACAGGGTCAAATGCCCTTGACAGTTACTGCCGAATTAAAATCCAGCACAGAATCATATCAATAATTGTGTAATTTTGAAAGTGAAATAACAGCAGCAAAAATATCAATACACAAATTAGAAATAGTATAAAAGAAAAAGCTTTCGAAATTTTAAACTTCGGAAGCTTTTTTTGTTATATCATCTTAATTTTTAACAAATCGCAAATTGTACAAATTTATACACTCATGAGTGCTTTGAAAAAACCAATAGATAAAGAAAAATACAGAGCTGCCAATACCGCTAATATTATGTTACCTACGCTGCGTTTATATACGAGTCTTATAAAAGGAATAAGCCAAATACAAATAACTAAGGGACTTATTATATAGGTAAAAAAGTCATAAAGATAATGCTCCGTAATACTAATATAATACGACTCCGGTATTGCTCCGGGCAATAATAGCAGAAATAGGAATTGCAGTAACACACCAATACCAATCGACTTCTCAACTTTTATATGATCGGAAAAGTCCGGTTCTATTGTGTCTATTTCTATATGCTCCGGACCATCCCAATATTTTGTAATAAGTAATTGGAGATTATTTTTATGGTCAAGATATGTAATACGTATTTTATCAGTATCTTCGCGGATATAATTCTCTCCCAACGCTTTAATACACTCATCAAAAGTAAACAATCTTACGTTATTGTATTCTATTCTGTAATAATCAGGTAAGTCCAACCTTCCTCGGCTTAATATCTCGTTATCTTCAAGTGATGTAAAATTTATGCCTGACAAATCCGTAGACGGTAAGTTTTCGTATTTGTGTTTCATTGCATTGGGGTAATTCAATGTATAAAAATATACTGTGACAGAAGCCAAAACAAGAATCAGAAATACTACAGCGAATAAAGTTTTTGCTTTCAATTAAGTTCTCTCCTCGTCAAAGCCGGTTTATCAGAACTACAGAAACAAAGACACGGCACAATATACCAGCAGCAACGCCATAATTATATTTACGATCTTGTTGTACTTTGAAAGTATCTTACAAAAGGCAGAACCGAAAAGCGACCAAACCACAGTACCAGAAAATCCCACAAAAGAAAGTATCAGTGAGAATAATAGCAAAATCGCCACGGAATCAAAAACCGGAAGTACATATAAGGACATGGTGGTTATAGAGGAAAAATATAGTTTGGGGTTAATAAATTGAAGTATCATTCCGGTCACAAAGCCAGCTCCGGTAGTTTCCTTTAGCTTTATTTCGGAGGAACTTTTTAATGTTTTCCAAGCCAAGTAAAGCATATATGCCGCTCCCACGCAAAGCATATATATTTTAAATGTCGGTATGTATGAGAATAAGGAAGCGCTAAATAAGGTGCATATGGGCACCACCACGGCAAACCCTGCAAATATTCCCAGATTAAACCGAAAGCTCTTTTTAAAACCATATCTAATCCCGTTACTCATGGACATGATGTTGTTTGGACCCGGGGTATATGCTGTAACAAAAATATAGATTAAGAACGAGTAAGTATCAAACACTGCCTTACCTCCCAAAACTCAGCCTGTGAGTTATGTTTTCAATATATTTAATTGTGAGAATCAATATTGTACAGTGGCAAAGGTTAAACAACCTATATTGTCAAACCTTTCAAATATTTCTTGAATAGTCATAATAAACTCTCTCCTACAATCTCCATTCCAGCAGTTTTGAAAGAAAGGCTTTTAATTCCGGTGTTTTGGGAGATTCGAATATTTCCTTTGCCTTGCCGTATTCCGCAATATTTCCGTCATGTAAAAACGCAATTTTTTCACAGGCATGGAGAGCAAAACCCATTTCGTGGGTAGCAATAATAAATCCCAATCCTTCGTTTTTCAGTTCGTTAATCATATCCAATACTTCTGTAGTATATTCCGGGTCCAAGGCTGATGTCGGTTCATCCAACAGCAAAATTTTCGGTTTTGGAGCCACAGCCCTTGCAATAGCTATACGCTGCTGTTGACCCCCGGAAAGTTTAGCCGGTTTTTTGTCTGCTTCCTCAGTTAAGCCGAAACGAGACAGGAGTTCATCCGCTCGATATTCCGCTTCTTCCTTGGATAAACCGTGTACTTTTACAAGTGGTAGGGTTATATTTTGTTTACCTGTTAAATGACGAAACAGACCGCCTTGTTGAAATACAAATCCTATATTTTTTCTATACAATTCATTGTCCCGTGCAGGTTCATTATCCAACAGAACTTCACCCTCCGAAGGTAGAATCAAACCGCCCAATATACGCAACAGAGTAGACTTACCACAGCCGGAACGACCTATTAAGGCGAGGGTTTTTATTTGCTCGGTAAGGTTTATTTTATTAAGCACCATTTTATTATCTTCAAAATGCTTAGACAGAGATTTTAATTCAATTTTCAAAATTAAACCTCCTTTCAAGCATTTTACTCAATAGGGTTATGGGCATAGTCAAGCACAGGTACAGAATTCCCAAGAATAAATAACACTCAAAAATTTTAAAATTTGTGGCACTGATTTCTCGTATTGTTTGGGTTAATTCTATAAGAGCTATCACGGAGAGCAAGGAAGAATCCTTGATTATGGAGGCAAATTGTCCTGTTAATGCCGGTAGAGTTCGTGCTACAAGCTGGGGTAAAATCACTAATGTGACAGTCTGTCTTTTTGTAAACCCAACTGCCTTAGCCGCTTCCAACTGGGAGTTATCCACAGACAATAGACTACCTCTGATAATTTCCGCTATATAAGCACCCTCAAATAAAGATAAAACAAAAACCCCACAAATAAAGCGATTTTCTATGCCAAACGCCGTTCCTATTATGTAAAAGAAAAGATAAATCTGCATTATCATAGGCGTACCTCTGATAAAGGTAACATACAGCCTAGCAAGATATCGCAGAAATAAAATTTTTGAGGATTGCATAACGGCACTGACCAAACCCAAAACCAGGCTTACAATAAGACTTACAAGGCTTAAATAAAAAGTCATGGTAAACCCGTTAATAATTCTCTCATTATAGTCCGCAAGGAATGGAAAGTCAAAAGTGACTCCGATTTTTGACAAGGAAAACCAAAATACGACTGTTATAAACACAGTTAAAAGCAGCAGGTTTACTGCCGCTTTTAACGGATGTGTATTTTTATCTTTTGAGATGAAAATATTCATATTATTCCTCTAAGTCGAAAAACCATTTGAAGCTAAGTTCATCAAAGGCTTTCTTTTCTTCAGACAAGTATTTGCCGGTAAGTTTATCGAATCCGCCCTCGGCATTATATTTGGCAATAAACTCATTTACCTTGTTCAGCAACTCTGTATTTCCCTTTTTCACTGCCACGCCCCAATACTCTACGTTTTGAAAAGGTATAAAAATGGCGTCCGTTGTATCGGGATTTTTTTGATTGTTGCGGTATATTGTTAATTGATCATATAAGAAACCGTCAGCTTTACCCTGCGACACTTCCGTTACACAGGCACTTTCGTCTGCCAAAGCGATAATTTCCGCATTTTTAAGGTTTTCTTGAGCGTATAAAAAGCCTGTGGAGCCTGTTTTTACGGCAACTTTCTTGCCGGCTTTGTTAAGGTCGTCGATTGTTGAAATACCGGAATTCTTATTTGCCAAAATAGCCAACAATGAATTTGCGTAGGGCACGGAAAAATCAACTTCCTGCTTGCGGCTTTCCGTAATAGTCATGGAGGAAATAACCATGTCTGCTTTACCGGTTTGCAAAGAGGGTATCAATCCTTCCCATGCCGTATTCACTATGACCGTTTCTTTTCCTATATATTCACCCAGTGCCTTAACAAAATCAACACTTACACCTGTGGGATTTCCCGAGCTGTCTTTTGTTTCGAAAGGCGGATAGGCAAGTTCCATTGCTACGGTTATTTTAGAATTATCGGAATTGCTTCCGCATCCCACAGACAACAATAATACCGTTATCAGGAATCCTTTAAGAAACACTTTAAAAATTTTCTTCATACTTTTTCCTCCGTCTGTATATTTGCTGTATACTAATGCATATGAAACAGTGACAAAAGCTATATTCCGTAAGAGATTTGCTATTGTGCTTTTTCTGAAATCGTAGTTTACGCCCTTGTTACTGCTTAACCGACATTTAAGTTTACCTGTCTCTATTGACTTTTAATATTTCTCACAGTATTATATATATTAACAGAATCAATGTAAAGTAGGCACAAATTTGTGACATAGTTACCAAAAGGAAACTATTGCTTATATTTGGTATTTTTAGGAGGTCGAATTATGAAACAAGAATTGCCTGCTTGTCCCGTGGAGACTACGCTTTTACTTATCGGAAACAAATGGAAAGTTCTTATCCTTAGGGATTTGTCCCAAGGAACAAAACGCTTCGGAGAGCTTAGAAATTCCATAGGAAGCGTATCCCAAAAGGTTTTAACTGCCCAGCTTAGGGATATGGAAGACAAGGGACTTGTTTTACGCAAGGTTTACGCCGAAGTACCTCCTCGTGTGGAATACACTCTCACAGAAACCGGAAACAGCCTTAAACCCGTTTTGGAAGCCATGATTGAATGGGGATCGGAATATAAAAGAAAGTACAGTTAAAAGACCTGATAATTAGGCTGAACAAGTCAAATGTCAGGTATTTGGGTAATGTGAGTGATAGGTCTGTTTGCGGCAATTTTATATAATAAGAAATTGTCAAAATAAAATTCACCGGACGCACAATGCGAGCACCTACAAAACCCGTAATATTTACTGTTTGTGGGTCGTCCTTTGCTTCAAATAATATTTTTCAATAACATAAAATAACCTCATTCGCAACCAAAGAAATGAGGTTATTTTATTTGGATTATATGTAAAAAGCATAATTTTTCAGCTAAAGTACAGCCATACAACTCCAATACACTGCAACCGACAAAACATATGCAATTAAAGTTTGCATAACTGAAACCAAAAAGGCTACAAATCCGCTGTTAAACTCTCGTTTGATAGCGGCTATAGTGGCTACGCAAGGAGTGTACAGTGAGGTAAACACCAGGAAGGAGAATGCCGACAGAGGGGTAAATATTTGATTCAAGCCGGTTTGTAAATTCTCTACGGAAAGATTGGTTAAAACCGCAAGAGTGCTTATAACGGCTTCTTTTGCCGTAAAGCCGGTTATAATTGCTGTGGATGCTCGCCAATCATGAAAACCTATGGGGCTAAATACCGGAGCCAAGAATTTTCCCAACTGAGCCAACATACTTGTATCTGTGTTTTCCACCACGTTAAATCTAAGGTCAAAGGTTCGCATAGCCCAAATTACCAAAGAAGCCACAAATATAACCGTAAATGCCTTAACACAGAAATCTTTGGCGCGTTGATATATTAAAACAACTATGTTACCAAAGGACGGAAAACGATATGGAGGTATTTCCATTATAAAGGGTACTGATTCACCCTTAAATATGGTTGACTTTAAAATATTGGCAAAGGCTATGGACATTAATATACCGAAGATATAAAGCCCTATCATTATGAACGCTGCATTGTTTCCGAAAAATGCCACGGAAAACAGAGCGTAAATTGGAAGCTTTGCCGAGCAGGACATAAAGGGAATCAGGAATATAGTCATCTTACGATCGCGTTCGGAGCCAAGGGTTCTTGTAGCCATAATAGCAGGAACAGAGCAGCCGAAGCCTATTATCATAGGTACCAAGCTCTTGCCGGACAGACCGATTTTTCTTAAAACCTTATCCATTACAAAGGCAACACGGGCTATGTATCCGGTGTCCTCCAAAACGGACAAAAAGAAAAACAAAACTACGATTATGGGCAAGAAAGAAAGAACACTGCCCACTCCGGCGAACACACCGTCTATAATGAGAGAGTGTACCACAGGGTTTATTTCCAAAGCCGTCAATTGAGAGTCTACCGCAAAGGTTATGTAGTCTATGCCTTGGGAAAGCAAATCGCTTAAAAAACTGCCTATTACGTTAAATGTTAAGTAAAAAATAACAAACATAAACGTAAGGAAAATAGGTATGGCAAAATATTTGTGAGTTAAAACAGCATCTATTTTTGCCGAGCGTTTTTGTTCCCTGGAATCCCGTTTGTTTACAGTTACGGATTTGTCGCAAATTTTTTCTATAAATCCGTAACGCATATCGGCTATTGCCGCGTCTATTTGTGTATCTATCTCGTTTTCCAGTTCCAAAAGCGTATGGGACAGGATTTCCTCTTCGTTTTCGGAAAGTTTTAATTTTTCTTTAATCGGTTCATCGCCTTCAATAAGCTTTGAAGCCGCAAAACGAACGGGTATTCCTTCTTTTAATGCATGGTCTTCTATAATATGGGCTATGGAGTGTATGCTTCGATGAAGTGCCCCGGAGCAAAAGTCCTGTCGTGCGGGTAATCTTCTTTCTTTGCTTACCTCCATAGCCTTATCCATCAATTCTTCAATGCCTTGATTTTTTGCGGCTGATATGGGGATTATGGGTACTCCCAAGCCGGCGGACAACTTTTCGCAATCCAATTTATTTCCGTTGCTTAAAAATTCGTCCATCATATTTACCGCAATTACGGTGGGAATTTCCAATTCCAACAATTGCAGGGTTAAATAAAGATTTCGCCTTAGGTTGGTGGCGTCTACTATATTTATAATACAACCGGGCTTGTTATGAAAAATAAAATCTCTGGTCACTATCTCCTCGGCGGAGAAGGGAGAGAGAGAATATATCCCCGGTAAATCAACAACAGTTATATCGGGACGCTTTTTCAATTCACCGCTTTTTTGCTCCACGGTTACACCGGGAAAGTTGCCCACGTGTTGATTGGAACCGGTCAATCTGTTGAAAAGCGTTGTTTTGCCACAGTTCTGATTGCCTACCAGTGCAAATAACATGGTCTACTCCTTGTTGACAATAATATTTTTCGCTTCGTCTTTTCGCAGAGAAAGCTCGTATCCTCTCAAGGATATTTGAATAGGGTCACCCAACGGTGCCACATTGGTAACGGTAACTTGAGTTTTCGGTGTCAAACCCATATCCAAAAGTCTTCTGCGAACGGGTCCTTCGCATTGGAGGCTGATAATTTTTGCAGTTTCCATAAGGTTTATATCACCAAGAGTTATAGTAGCCATGATATGCTCCTTTCGCTGTGAATATAAACTTTTTTTGTGTATTTTGTTATGTTTCGTTGAGTTAGTCTAAACTAACTATAGGAATTGTACCATTGCCCCGGTCTTTTGTCAACATTTTTATTAAATTTCCGGTTATAATTATACAGCTTTTCCATTGACTTCAATCCGCTTTTCGTATTATAATCGGAAATTAACAACGGTTTCAAAATATTGCTTTGACAGTCAAATACTGCTGTTTTTTTACAGAAAATCGGTGTTTTCCCGGCAAAGAATAAGTTATCGCGGCATATTGTTAATAAATATGCCTATAATCCGTTATGTTTTCTAAATCAAAATATAGCGGAGAAACTGCGAAATTTATTTTAATATTTGCGGCCGCTGTGGAGACTGATTAAAAGCACTTTATTCAGTGCTTATAATTAACCCAACAATTACCGATAAAACTTTCGGTAAATATTGACTAAGCGAATACTTTTATTTTCGTTTGGTATGGCGTTGTGTCTGACACAAAATTTTATCATTTGGAGGTTTATTATGGACAGAGTTTATAACTTTTCCGCAGGTCCCTCTGTATTGCCTTTGGAAGTATTGGAAAAGGTTCAAAAAGAATTGTTGGCATATGAAAATTCGGGAATGTCCGTTATGGAAATGAGCCATCGTTCCAAAGAATTTTTAAATATAATCCAATCCGCCGAATCTTTGCTCAGAGAGATTATGAATATCCCCAATAATTACAAGGTTTTGTTTTTGCAAGGCGGTGCAACTTTACAATTCTCCATGTTGCCCATTAACTTGTTTAGAAACAAAGCTGCGGATTATGTGAATACCGGGCAATGGTCAACTAAAGCTATCCAGGAAGCAAAGCTTTATGGTGATGTAAACGTTGTTGCTTCTTCTAAAGAATCAATCTTTAATCATATCCCCACTCTTGACAAAAGCAAATTTAATCCAAACGCCGATTATTTCCACATAACAATGAACAACACCATCTTCGGCACAAGATTTACAGAACTCCCCGATACAGGAAACGTGCCTATCGCTACGGATATGTCCAGCTGTATACTTTCAGAAGTATATGACGTAAGCAAATTCGGCGTAATTTATGCGGGAGCTCAAAAGAATATTGCACCAAGCGGTATGGCTATAGTTATTATTCGCGACGACTTAATCGGTCATGCTCCGGAAGATACACCAACATACCTTAATTATAAAGTTCATGCAGAAAATGATTCTCTTTACAATACACCACCCACATTCACCATTTACTTTGCAAAATTGGTCTTTGAATGGATTAAGGCCATGGGCGGCGTAGCGGCTATGCAAAAAGTCAACGAAGAAAAAGCCGGTATGTTCTATGACTACTTGGATAATTCCAAAATGTTTAACTCCACAGTAGCCGGAAAAGACCGCTCTTTAATGAACATACCTTTTGTAACCGGAAACGAAGAATTGGACGCAAAATTCATCAAGGAAGCAAAATTTTCAGGCTTTGTAAACTTAGCCGGTCACAGAAGCGTTGGCGGTATGCGTGCCAGCATATACAATGCTATGCCTGTTGAAGGTGTAAAAGCATTAATTGACTTTATGAAGAAGTTCGAAACACAAAACTGATTTACGATAAGCTTTGTTAAAAATATATCAAATAATTGATACTCTAATCAGTATCAAAACTTCCGGGGAGATAACTTTATATCTCCCCAAATGCTATAAACTCAGAAAAAGATAACCGAAAATCCGGATTAAATCTTAATACCAACCACCGGTTAGTTTATATGTACAAATACGACATTTTGGGTTATAATAAAAATATATTGAACAAGAGGCGATATATATGTTTAAAATTCTTACACTAAATAAAATTTCTCAAAACGGACTTGTTCATCTTCCAGCTGAAAACTATGAAATTTGCGATAAAGAGACAAATCCAAACGGAGTTTTGGTTCGCAGTGCGGATATGCATGAAATGCAACTGCCGGAAAGCCTTTTGGCTGTAGCCCGTGCCGGTGCCGGCGTAAACAATATTCCCATAGAAAAATGCACAGATAACGGAATAGTTGTTTTTAATACTCCCGGTGCCAATGCAAACGCTGTTAAGGAATTGGTAATAGCGGCTTTAATGTTATCTTCCCGTAAAATTGTTCAAGGTATCAATTGGTGCCAATCTCTTAAAGATAACAGCGAAGTTAAAGACGTTGCCAAAGAAGTTGAAAAACAAAAATCAGCTTATGCCGGAACAGAAATCATGGGCAAAAAATTAGGCGTAATCGGCTTGGGTGCCATAGGTTTATTGGTTGCCAACGCAGGCGTTGCTTTGGGCATGGAAGTAGTGGGTTTTGACCCCTTTATCGTACCCGAAGGTAACTTTACCAAAGTTTCCGACCCCAAAGAAATTTATAAAGATTGCGATTATATCAGCCTTCATGTTCCTTTGAATTCCGAAACCAAAAAAATGGTTAACGATGAAACAATAGCAATGATGAAAGACGGCGTTAAAATTATCAATATGTCCCGTGCAGATTTGGTAGACAGTACGGCCGTTAAAAATGCACTTAATTCAGGAAAAGTAAGTTGCTACGTAACCGATTTCCCAACCGAAGATGTTTTGGGTTGCGAAAATCTAATTACCATACCCCATCTTGGTGCCTCTTCAGAAGAATCCGAAGAAAATTGTGCTTATATGGCGGCAGTACAGCTTAAAGACTACTTGGAAAAAGGCAATATAAAAAATTCTGTAAATTTCCCCAACTGTTACTTACCGGATGCAGGAAACAAACGTCTTGCGGTGCTTTACAAAGACAAGGCCGCTGCTTTGGATAAAATCAGCGAAATAGCGGCTAAGGCAGACATTGCGGATAAAGCAGTGGCATCCAACGGAAACAATGCCTGTGCTTTGTTCGAAATTAAGACTGCAAATGATATTGTTCAAGAATTAAAACAAATTCCGGAAGTACTCAGTGTAAGGTTAATAGGAGACTGATATGGCTACAGTTAAACCATTTAAAGCAATCAGACCTGATTCTGAACTTGCTTCCAAAGTGGCGGCTTTGCCTTATGATGTAATGAACAGCAAGGAAGCCCGAGAATTAACCAAAAACAATCCTTATTCGTTTTTGCATGTGGACAAAGCAGAGGTGGATTTGGATCCGGACATAGACCTATACAGCCCTCAAGTATACGAAAAAGCCGCTTCCAACTTAAACAAAATGATTCAAGACAAAGTTTTTGTTCAAGACGAAACGGCGAATTTCTATATTTACAGGCTAACCTTGGACGGACGCTCTCAAACGGGCTTGGTTGCTTGTACTTCTATAGACGAATACTTAAACAATTCTATCAAAAAACACGAATTGACCCGTACAGACAAGGAAGAAGATCGTATACGCCATGTGGATATTTGCAATGCAAATACCGGTCCTATTTTCTTGACTTACGAGACAAATAAGGAAATAGATGCTATAATTAATAATTATATAGCAGGCAATGAACAGGTTTATGACTTTATATCCTTCGGTGCCGTAAGGCACGAAGTTTGGGTCATAAATAACAGCGAAATTATATACGGTTTGCAAAAATTATTCGAAAAAGTACCCAATTTATATATTGCGGACGGGCACCACAGAGCGGCTTCCGCTGTTAAAGTAGGTATGAAACGCCGTGAAGAAAATCCCGGGTACGATACGAATGCGGAATTTAATTATTTCCTTGCCGTTCTTTTTCCGGATGAGCAATTGGCGATAATGGACTACAATCGTGTGGTTAAGGATTTAAACGGTCTAAGTACTCAAGAATTTTTTGCTGAAATTGAAAAGAATTTTACGGTATCAAAAGCCGAATCCGGCAAACCCGGTTCACATCATCAATTTGGAATGTATCTTGGCGGAGAGTGGTATCTTTTAACTGCAAAACCTCCGTTTTCCACCGATGTAATCGAAGCTTTGGATGTATCCATCTTACAAAACAAACTTCTTGCTCCGGTTTTGGGAATCAATGACCCCAGAACAGACAAACGTATTGACTTTGTAGGCGGAATACGCGGTTTAAAAGAGTTGGAAAACAGAGTAAGTTCAGGAGAAATGACTGTTGCTTTTGCTATGTTCCCAACCTCAATAAAAGAATTGTTTGACATTGCAAATGAGGACAAAATCATGCCGCCCAAGTCTACTTGGTTTGAGCCAAAATTATTGTCCGGACTATTTATACACAGCTTGGAGTAATTCTTACGGGAAAACTTAAACTTATAGTGAGGTTTTCCCGTATATAATGTAAACGAAACTTAAAAACCTAGTTTGAGTGAAAAATCAATGTCAACGCAAATAGGAATAGATATAGGAGAGTTGCAATGGGAAAAAGTACAGAACATTTGATTTATTTGGTTCGCCACGCTAAAACACAGGCAAATCTGGATATGCTGTACAGCGGCAGTACTGATGTACCCCTGTGCCAAGAGGGCGTAGATGAAATAAAAGAATTGCTTACAAAGGTTCAATACCCTAAAGTTGACAGACACTATACATCCGGCATGACTAGAGCAAATCAAACCTTTGAATTGATTTTTCCCAACATCCCGTACACCAAGTTACCCGAATTAGAGGAATGCAACTTTGGAGATTTTGAAATGCGTACTTATAGGGATTTAAAAGATTTACCGGAATACATAAGCTGGGTATCCGACCCTACCGGAGAAGTAGTCTGTCCCAACGGCGAATCTTTTAATCAACTCCTTGAGCGTATTATGAGAGGAATAAATATCATCCTTGAGGACTTAAATAATAACGATCAACAATCCGCTTTTGTGGTTACCCACGGCGGCGTTATTACCAAGCTGATGATAAGTATTTTCCCGGAATTTAATATGTCCACCGACCTTAAATTGGTTACAAAGAACGGCGAGGGATTCTGCATAAAATTCCAAGACGGCAAAGCCGTGGAATACACACCGGTTCCGTAAAATGAGTTTAATTAAATCCATATATTATTTCCTTCAAAGCATATGCATTTCTCTGTCTTTTCTAACGGTAATACCCATGCCCATGATAAATTGGACGCCAAAAAATGCCCGGTTTATGAATATATCTTTGCCCATAGTGGGGTTAATAATCGGGGTTATTGGGTATTATTTGTTTAACATAGTTAAGTACTTAAATTTTGGCGTAAACCTGTCTGCTGTAATAATGGTTATGTATTTTTTGTTTATTACCGGAGGACTGCATTTTGACGGTCTTTTGGATGCGTCAGACGGATATTTTTCCAGAAAAGATATACCCACAAGATTGAAAATAATGTCCGATTCGGGAGTGGGAGCCTTTGCTGTAATCACAGCGGTATGTCAAATACTCATTCGTTTCGGATTGTTTTCTCAAATATTTATCAACCGGGATTTTAACCCTATAATGATTATTTTCATACCCATCGTTTCCCGGATATTGGTCGCCTATATGAAATGCACTTTTCCACAGGCAAAAAAAGAAAGCCTATCCAATATGTATAACTCAAATTCAGCTTTCAACATTTGGATATTGGCCCTGTTTTTTTCTGTAACGCTTTATTTGCTTTGGCATTTTGCCGGCTATATGGGTACTTTGATAGCTTTGGCAGGAGTTTTATATTGTGTATTTTACTATTTTTCAACAAAGAAGCATTTCGGCGGCATAACCGGAGATTTGTTGGGTGCTTTTACCGAGCTTGGAGAGACGTTGATGTGGTTTGTTGCAATTTTCTGACTATATACTAAGCCTCATAAATTAAGGATTAGTAACAAGGTTGTGTTATTATGAAAAGAAAACATTTGGAATTGCTTTTAGACACCTTAGGCGGAACTTTTAATATAGTTTTGGCTCTGATTACCGCATTGATTATCTATACTTTTACCATTAATTCCTACAATTTCGGTATAGCTCAAACTTATAACAAAAACAAAGATGAGCCGGAAAAAGAGGTAGTCATAACCATACCCGAAAACGCCGGGCTATGGGATGTTTCCAGGATGTTGGAAGACAAAGGCTTGGTAACCAGTGCAATTTTATTTCAGGCGGATTCCATACTGAAAAACAAGTCCAATGTTTTTCCGTCCGGTGAATACACCTTGACCACCAAGATGGACTTTAATGATATAAATGATATAATCCGCCCGGCAATACCCCAAACCAAGGACATTAAAATCCAAATAAGAGAAGGTTATTCCATTCGGGATATAGCCGTTTATTTGGAGGATTTGGGAGTAGTAACCGGTGAAGAATTTATCAATGCCTGCAATACCGGAGAATTTGATTACGAGTTCCTAAAGGATGTACCTGTGCGAGAAAATCGCCTTGAAGGTTACCTTTTCCCGGATACTTACTTTATCTCCGAAAATCCCACACCCCAAGAAATCATAAACAAGATGCTTACTCGCTTCGGAGAAATTTACGATGCGGATATGAGAGCCAAAGCCAAAGAAATGAACCTTACCACAGACCAAGTGGTTACCATAGCTTCCGTTATAGAAAAGGAAATCCGAGTTCCCGAAGAACGAGCTTTGGCATCGGCAGTTATTTATAACCGTTTGGAACAAAAAATGAACCTTGCCATGTGCTCCACTGTTCTTTACGTCTTGGATAAGAAACGTGCTTATTTGCTGGATTCGGATTTGAAGGTTAAATCTCCTTACAATACTTACGAAAACGCCGGCTTACCGGTCGGGCCCATAAGTAACCCGGGAGCCGCCTGCCTTGAAGCCGCCCTTAACCCGGCAAACGTTGATTATATCTACTTTGTTATTAAAAACGAAGAAACCGGCGAACATGAGTTTACCGCCGATTACAACCGTTTCTTGGAGGCAAAGGCGGAATACAAACAAAAATATTAATACATGATATTTCTATTAAAATTTTTACCGAACTCCTTTATATTGTATTAGTTTTATTAATGTTCGGATTTTTTAAAGTAGGAGTTTGAGGGAGAAAACCTTTTCACTGTCAGAGCCAAAGGAAATCAGATAGCAAAGTTTTGTTATTGAACGATAGTATATGATTAATATTTTTGCAACAGATTTGTTTTGCTGAAAAAAGCTTTTCTCCTTAGGTCTTCTACTATATTTTATTTCAGACCCACATAGGTGAAACATGAACAATTTTACAGAGTGTATAACTCAATTTTTACTGTCGGTACAGCCCTATTTTGATGGGGTTTTGGGCGAGATTCAAAGAGACGCCTTAAAGAAAAATATGCCCATAATACCGCCCGAAACAGCACGACTGCTTTGTACTCTTCTCAGCATTAAGCGACCGGAGAGAATTTTGGAAATAGGTTGTGCCATAGGATTTTCCGCCGGTTTAATGTCACGATATATAACCGAAGATGGTCATATTACAACCATTGATCGCTACGAACTGATGATAAACCAAGCCAAGAAAAACTTCGAACGCTTGAAAATCACCGATAAAGTAACATTGCTTGAAGGCGATGCCGCAGAAATTTTGCCTACTTTAAACGATAGTTTTGACGTTATATTTCTGGATGCCGCAAAGGGTCAGTATATACAATTTTTGCCGGAATGTTTGCGATTATTAAAAGAAGGCGGTTTGTTTATAGCCGACGACGTACTCTTTGACGGTACGGTAGCTTGGGACAGAAGCCTTGTTCCTCGTAGGCAACGTACCATACATCAAAGGCTACGTGCTTTCTTAAAAGAAGTTGCCGACAATCCATGTCTGGAAACCACTATTCTGCCGGTAGGCGGTGGAGTATTGATTTCCCATAAAAAATAGATATTTTACTGTAACAAAATATCCCCAATATCCCCATCAAGATTAATATTTTTGAACCGGGGTTGACAAACCTTTTCTCGTACAAGTTTCTTAAAGGTTTGTTTTTTACTGATTCCATATAAGATGAAGGACAAAAATAATTGTTTTTTCCTTGATCCGTTGGAAAAACTCAATTATTTTTGTCCTCTGTTTAAAATGGAATCAGTATACTATACCAAACAAGGTGGTTTTATGATTAAGAAACCTGAACTGCTTGCTCCGGCAGGTGATTTGGAAAAATTAAAAATGGCTGTAATATATGGTGCAGATGCGGTGTATCTTGGCGGTCATGCATTCAGCTTACGTGCAAAGGCGAAAAATTTCGGCCCGGAAGAAATTCGTGCCGGAGTTGAATTTGCACACAAACATAATGTTCGGGTTTATGTAACGGTGAATATTTTTGCCCATAACAGTGACCTTGTTAATTTACCGGATTATTTTTTACAATTGCAGTCTCTGGGCGTAGACGCTTTGATAATTTCCGACCCCGGCGTTTTTTCTGTTGCTCGTGAAACCGTTCCGGAAATGGAACTGCATATAAGTACCCAAGCCAATATTACCAATGTACGTTCAGCCCTGTTTTGGCATAAATTGGGTGCCAAAAGGGTTATACTCGCCAGAGAATTGCCTTTGGATGATATTTTTGCCATCAACCAAGGCATACCAAAAAGTCTTGAAATAGAATGTTTTGTACACGGAGCTATGTGTATTTCCTATTCGGGACGTTGTTTGTTAAGTAATTTCTTTAATAACAGAGACTCCAACAGGGGCAACTGCTCTCAACCCTGCCGCTGGGAATATCACTTAACCGAAAAAAGTCGTCCCAACGAATATTTGCCCATAGAAGAAACAGAACGGGGCACATTTATCATGAATTCCTCGGATTTATGTATGATAGAATACATACCCCAACTGGTGTATTCGGGAATAGGCAGTTTTAAAATAGAGGGCAGAATGAAAACTCCTCATTATGTGGCTGTTTTGGTTAAAGCCTACAGGCAGGCTATAGACGATTTCTTCACCGACCCCGAGCTTTACAACAAAAATTTACCCTACTACAAGGAATTAACCGAACAGGTCAGCCACAGGCATTATTCAACCGGTTTTTATTTTAACAATCCCTCGCAAATTTATAATTCAAGTTCTTATATAAGAACCGTGGATTTTGTGGGGATAGTCTTGGATTATTGCCCTGAAACCAAGCTGGCTCTTGTAGAGCAAAGGAATAAATTTAGCGTTAGTGACCAAATAGAATTTTTCTCCTCTGAAGGCGAAGGATTTACTCAAGAAATAAAGGAAATTTTCGACGAAAATATGATACCCCTATCTTCTGTGCCTCATGCACAACAAAAGGTAAGGATTAAGGTTGACAAACCCGTTAGGGCTTATGATTTGCTTAGAAAGAATATAGACGAGAAGTGATTGATAATCGGCATAAATGTAATTCAATGCAACTTTGCCAAATTGGCAAAAGTGCATTAAACTACTTTATATATATAAATTTATCACAAATCACATTAACGACGCTTGTTGCGTTTATTCAAGCCGGCTTGACGTTCGTTTGAAATTTTGAGCCATTCTTTGAATTTATCTTCAAAAAGTGCGGCTGAGTCTTGGCTTGATTTTTGACGATGATTTTCATATTGTTCTTTTTGGGGACGACGAGGTTGTTCCGTAGCCTCTTTGATAGACAACGAAATTCTGCCGGTTTCCGCATCATGTGATAGAACTTTAACTTTTATTACGTCTCCGACGGTAAGATGGTCTGCAATATTTTGTACGAAACCGGTTGAAATATGAGATATATGGACAAGTCCCTGACTGTTGTCGGGCAAGGAAACGATTGCGCCGAAAGGTTTTATACGTATAACCTTTCCTTCAATTATGCTGCCCACTTCAATCCTTTCTGACATTAAAACACCCCTAAAATTTTTATTAATTTTCATTGTATCATAAATCTCAGTAAAAAACAATAATATTTACCGGAGTTTAAAATGCCTAAAAATAAAAAAATTATAGATATAACAATAGAACGTATGCAGTTTCCCTGTACCGGCGTAGGCTACTGTGAAGGTCAACCGGTATACGTTAAAAATGCAATACCGGGACAAAAATTATCCGTTACCTTAGCAAAAAGAAAAGGTAAACGTTTCGGCAGCGTGCTTTCCGTTTTGGAGAAGGCGCCCAACGAAATTAAACCCAATTGCGAAATTTTTCCTTCTTGCGGAGGTTGTGTTTTTCAACATCTCTCCTACGAAGATGAATTAAAAATAAAGGAAGACATGTTGCGTGCCCAATATGCCCCCTTTGGAGAGTCCGCTTTTAAAGGGCTTATTCCCGGCCCTACGCCTTTGCATTACAGAAACAAAATGGAGTTTTCCTTCGGAGATGCACAAAAAGGCGGAGAATTGGCATTGGGTTTAAGGAAGCAAGGTACTTTTTACGAGGTAGTAATCCCTACTGACTGCAATATAGTCTCGGAGGACTACCTTACCATACTTCATACCGTATTAAATTATTTCCGTAAAACGGGCGAAACTTTCTTCCATAAGAAAACTCACCAAGGTTCCCTCCGTCATCTGGTAATACGCTCCGGCAGTATTTCCTCTGAAATGTTTGTAAATTTGGTAACAACAAGCAGTCTTTCAACTGCCTTGCAACCTCTCGTTGAAGAATTAATTAATCTTAACCTAAATTCCAAACTTGTGGGCATAGTTCACACAGTAAACGATTCTCTTTCCGATGCCGTTATTTGCGATAAATTAAATGTTCTCTATGGAAATCCGTATTTTCACGAGAAATTACTGGGGCTGACTTTTAAAATCTCTCCGTTCTCCTTTTTTCAAAGCAATTCAGCCGCTTGCGAACTGCTGTATTCAAAGGTTTTGGAATTAATAGGTGATACGGAAAACAAAACCGTATTCGATTTATATTGCGGCACAGGCACTATTTCGCAGATTATTGCCCGTAATGCCCAATCGGTGACAGGAGTAGAAATCGTGCCGGAGGCAGTTGAGGCGGCTAAGGTAAACGCCGCTTTAAACAATATTACCAACTGCACTTTTATTGCTGATGACGTTCAAAACTTTATCTCCTCCGTAACACAAGCCCCGGATATAGCGGTAGTTGATCCGCCCAGACAGGGTCTTCTTCCAAAGGCAGTTAAGGGTCTTATAAACCTCAATCCAAATCGAATAGTATACGTATCCTGCAACCCCGTTACCTTAGTAGCAGACTTACCCGAGTTGGTATCAGCAGGGTATGCAATTAAGGAAATTTGGGGAGTGGATTTGTTTTGTAGGACGGGTCATGTGGAGACGATAGTATTGATGTCAAGGGTTGATAAGTAAAAAACTAAAAAGTGTAGGAATATATTGATTTCCGAGGTTTGAAACATTGATGCCGTTTTTTGGTTGATGTTTCGACTTCGGAATTTCTTTGTTTATGGGAATTTGTCGAGAAGTAAGGTTTGGGAGATAGATGTACTTTTGATAGGTTGAGTTGATAGATATATTATTGTAGTTCACGAATGTGTGTGCCATATGGTAGAGACAGAATTAATTATATACTAACTTCATCTTCTGTTTTAAGAAAGATTGATTCACAGACTTAATTATTATTAGAACTTTTAAGAAACCTTGTTTTACCGTTGATGGCCTTTTCTTAGGACATTTCTATAGAAAAAGTTTTCTTACTAGAAAAGATTTTGTCGTTTTGCGTTGATTTTTCAGTAAGAATAAGATATATTAATGACTAGTAAAATAGGCAGGTGTATCCAATGCAAATATCTGATAAAAGAATAAAAAAGATGAAATTTCGTGAAATGATCAATATTGGTACTACAACACTTGCAAGGCTCGGTAACAATTCGCCTGTTAGTTTAGATGTATTAATGAGAATTTGCCAGGCATTAGATTGTAGAGTTGAGGATATTTTAGAATTTACACCAGATAAAAATGACTAAGATATTGAAGAATAAATATAATAAGTAAGTTTTATAGACAAAATCAATACCGTATATTATTTTAGCTATGATCCTAAAAGCTATATGATTTAGGGGTGAAATTAATTTAGCTATTGAATAGATCTTTTATTAGTATTTGAGTATGTTAGCTCTACATTCTTGAATTAAATGTCCAGGTTCTTCAAATAAAAAGAAAAATCTATCCCATAACCTCTTTGTTGAAACAAAGTGTTGAATGATTTGAAACCTACAAAATTTATAATATTAAAATAGATGCACAAATACTATTTAGAGTTTTTTGGGGATGAATGTTAAATCGCATTACTTGCAGATAACTGCCTTTAGATTTTACTATAGTTTTAATGGTAATAACTAGGCTGTAACTAATTTGTCTGCCACGCTTAGTATAAAGACATCAAATAGTTGAAGTTTACAGAAACATAAATGACATTACTTTACATATGTGAAACCATGATATATTTTTCCAGGTGGAAAAAGATATTATTTAGTGACAGTTCTCCATTTGTAAAAATGATTTCTCTTCATACAATAATGAATAAGTATTTAAGAAAATACTTGCGGAGGCAAAGAAAGATGGTTGAAAATAAAAATTCAATCCAGACTCTATATTTATCATGGCTGTCGACTCAAGTGTCTCCAGCTCAATTGTCTGAATTGTATTTTACATATTCAGACATCGAATCATTTTGTTTGCATAGTAAAATACTTAGTAAGCCATTCTTTGAGACAACTGATATTAAAACGCTGTCATCAGTTAAGCAAACCGTTGAATCAAACAAATATTTTCGTTCTAGATATAGAAGCCAGACATCCAAGATAATAACTGCAATAAAATATTACTATCAGTGGGTAAGAGACAACCAACAGTTATTTAGTGAAGAAGAATCTGTTCTACAGGTGCTATTGTCCCCAACTAATCACCAGGTATCGGAATATATTGTTACTGAATCTGAACAGTTTGAGGAATCCGAGAACAAAAATATATCTTTTGTGGATTTCTACTGTCCATCTTCTTATGCCTTCACTAACACCAAATATCTTGAGTATTTTGGAGAACGCATTAACTCTATTAAGATTTGGACTGAATTATACACAATATTGTTAAGATACTTATTCGATGACTATCCTGAAATTATATTATCATTATGTGGAAAGAACATCAGTAACAGTGGCCGTGTAGATATTGCAAACATTGATAGTAGTAAGAATATGGTTGCTCCTAAAGAATTTGCACAGAATTTATATGTATAAACCAACTTAAGTGCATCAAATATCATTGATAAAATTCGATTGCTTTTGGATATTTGCAAAGTTGATTACGAAAATGTTGTTATCGCATACAGTGTCAAGGTGACTAAACCAGCCTCCTCTCTACCATTAACAACTACTCATAGAAGAGCGATTATAACGGATCGTGCTAACTTCTACACTTGGCTGACAGAAACACAAGGTATGGCCTCAACTACAAGTCATAGTTATGTATCGGCAATCAATAACTGTGAAAGCTTTGCTAAAGAGAATCATATTGGAATAGGTAAAATATATGGAATCAAAGATCACAGCGTAGTTAAAGAAACTGTCAATGCATTATTATCTGATGAAGCTTTTCTTGCTTATAATAACCAACAACATAATAGACCACGTGCTGCTATGAAGAAGTACCTAGACTATCTTATATCTGATATTACTCTGATTACTCCTGACAAGGACAAGCCTGAAGTTAATTTGACTCCTTATAAAAGCTTCTTTCAGAAAGCTATCAGAAAGGCTTTCGTATAAATTCTAGTATTGAAATGAAACGGTTTAGAAATTTCTGGGTGTTGAAATATGGATCTGCATTGGAAGAAGATGATGAAACCGTTCGTAAATATATCAGTTGCATCACAATTCAATATAATGATCTTGTGTATCTGCCAGAGACAATGCTTGATATCGAAAAGCAGAAGAAACTACTTTCCTATGTGTTTCATTGTTTTTCGCAAGGCAAAAAAGCAATATACTATGATGCTCTTTATAAGAAATTCTCAGTTGAATTCCAAGGTCAGCGTATTAATAATGCTAATATGCTAAAAACGTATCTTACCTATATTAACAAGGGGAATTATGTAATTGAAAGAAGTTACATCGCAGCTGACAGTAAGGTTGTGGTTGACCCGACTGATGAAGTTAGGGATTTCCGAATTACTCATGGGGCTCCAATACAAACGGATGATTTAGTAGATGCTCTTTCACATATTCCAAGGGATAAGATTATCTGGGTAATTGCCGGAAGCAACAGCGCTGAGTTCGTTCGCAATCAAAAAGGGGAATATTTTCATGCTGATATTGTTGACTTAACTTCCGCAGAACTCGAAAGCATTACACATTCGATTCAGCAGGCAATTGATGAAAAGGATTTTATGGGTGGAAATGAGTTAGTAGAAACAATCTCGATTAAGTACCCTGCAATTAAAGAGCGCTACACGTATCTTACACAACTTGGTTTGAGAGATGTGATTGGTTATAAATTACGAAATGTATTTTCATTTAAGGGAAAAATCATCAGTGCCATTGGACGAGATTTATCCATGTCAGATGTGTTCTCAAATTTTGCGAAAGCACATGAGCACTTCACACTTAGTCAGCTAAATGTACTCAAGAGTGAGCTCGAAACATCCATTTACTTTGATTCTGTTTATGCAAATTCACTCCGGATTAGCCAGTATGATTTTGTATCAAAGGAGCAGGCAAATTTCGATGTTGATGCAATTGATGCATCAATTGATCGTTTTTGTACGGGCGATTACATAGTAATCAGTGAAATCCGTCATTTCGGTTCATTCCCTTATGCAGGATTTCCATGGAACCCCTATCTTCTGGAGCATTATTTCTCAGACTATAGAAAGAAGTATAGTCAAATTCATTTAAAAACATGAATCAAAGCATCCCAAAAGCACGTAAAGAAGTGCATATACAAAGAAAGTCTACGTTTTATAATAGCCCAATCATTTTCAATAGGATTAAGGTCAGGGGAGTAAGGAGGAAGAAATATAACCCTGAACCCGTATTCTTCGGCAATGTCATAGATAGTGTTTTTGCGGTGAAAAGAAGCGTTGTCAAGGATTACTACTGACTTTTCAAGATTAACTAAATGCTTAACAAATATTTTTTCCATCCAGCCTTCAAACAAAGCAGAGTCCATTTTTCCATTAAAAGCAAACGAAGCGACAAGCTCGTCATTATGTTTTGCGGAAAAAGCATTGGTTCTTTTGAATTTTCTACCTTTAATCTCGCCAACGACCTTTTCTCCACGCAGGGCATAACCGTATTAGCGAGTATAAAATTCATCAAAACCCGTTTCATCAATGTAGAATATCTCTGTCTTCGGGTAGTCCTTTTATTTCCTCTTTAAATGCGCCGCGTTTTTCTTCGTCTCGCTCAATATACTGATTGGCGTTTTTTTTCGTGTTATCCCCATTGACTTTTTTGTACGAAAAATCGAGGATGCACTACAGAAAAACGAAACTGCTGCTTCTTTATTTGTGCTATGTGGATTTTCTTCATAATACTTTAGAAGTTCGTCTCGATTGATTTTATATGCTGTACGATTAGATGGTTTGTCTTCTAAACTACCCGTCTCTGCCCTTAAATTCTCCCATCTTTCAAGGTTTTTGTAGTTTAGTCCAAACATATCTATTACTGCTAATTTTGTATATCCTTTTTCAAGTGCTTCCATTGCCCGTTCTCTTAGTTTCACTAGGTATGCATTCATACTTTTATTTTAGCATATATTATCAATATTGAATGTAATTTGACTATATTAGCTAGATGATTTTTCGTTTTACAAGGAAGCCGCAAACGTGCATACTCAAAGGTTGTATGTGCGTTTGCGGCTGACACAGTTAAAACGGAAAAATAGCTGCAAAGCAATGATAGAGGTTTCGTGACAGGTCCATTACTCTGACAAATCAAAAAATTTAAAGTAGCTTATACTAACATCTTTTTTTCCTGCAAACGACAATCCTAATTGTCTTATAGTGCATGATGGGGCTAAAGGAAATTTTTCTTTCGCTTCGTCGATTTTATAAGTAACTTTTCTACAACATCCTAAATTAATTTGTGGTGAACGAATTTTTATATCACATTCAAAAGATATTACAATATCTTTTAGCATATTTTCTAATAATAATTTCTGATTCTGTAGAAAATCATTTTGAAGAGTGTCTAAAAAAAGATATTGTTCCATAGTAGATGAAATGTCTTTAGACTCTTTAAAATAAAGAACAGTTGGATCTAATTTAAAAGGTTTCGTTTTCTCTGCAAAGCTAGCAACAACCTGTAATGTTTTTTCTAACATTTCATGTGAATTTACAGATCCTGTTAGTAAAGTAAGACGAGACATATAAATTGAATTTGGAGCAATAGAAAAAAAACTTCTATTAAGTTTTGCTAATGTATTGTTAATATATAAACAAAAACTGCACAAAGGTTCTGGTATAATATAGTGTATATTAAACCTAATAATTTTGCCTGATTTAAGCTTTTTTAAACTCTCTGCTATTTCTTTCAAAGTATGCATATCACTCCTTTTTATGTGAGATGCATAAAATATATCATATTTAAAACGAATTTTTTAGCGTCTCCTGTCGCACTTCAAATTTTAATTCACCCTTAGTTTGACAAGGTTCCCTATCTGTATAATAGCAGCCAACCAGCTTCATTGGATTCATTGTTATATTTAAGATAGTAGTACCTGAAAACTCATTAGTAGCACCAACACTATATGGATTATTTTTAGTTTTTCCTTTCCATATATATACTAATCTATAAGTACCATCCGACTCATTGTACAGTAACTCTGCAAGCTCACTTTTAGAATAACTATTAAAAGAAAATGTGTTACAGGATATATGCGTAAAAGTTTGAGTGATTTCTAGAACAAAATTACTGACTTTAGATTCTCTTATTAAACTGCCTTCCCAACGACCTGAAATATTCGGAGTAGAAAAATTTACAGGCAACCATCTATATATTTTTTCTAATTTCCATAGTTTTTTATCAAATAAATTCCAAAGAGATAATACAATTAATGATATGATGCTTATTAATGTCATTAAAGTGTCTGAACTTTTCCCTAAAAAAGAAGAGATGTTTATAAGAAGTATACTTCCTCCCATTGAGTATAAAGAAACTTTTACTAATAGACTCAAAATTCTCTTTGCTTTCCAAAGATTATGCTGCATTATATCAACTCACCTTTCCGTTCTTTTAAACATGACAATGTAAGTATAACATAATTTTACATAAAACCCAATAAATTTTATTTGATTTAAATATCTGATTTTTTTATTAATCCTAAACACTAATAAAAAACGTTGAATATAAAGAAAAAATGGTATAATTAAACAGGGTGATAAAAATGGCAAAAAGATATACTATTAACGAAAGCAAGTTTAAGAAATGGAAGAAGCACAGTCCACATTGAAAGATGCTAATCAAGTGGTTATCAGAACCTTGGGCAAAAAATGCTTACAATGCTCTTATTACTACAGAATACGCTGACCTTTTCGCTGGTGATGATGTAGATGCTCTTATTGAAAAGCTGAATACATTTACTAGAGACAGCTTGCAGGAACTCATGGGTAAAATAATGAAGGTAGGAGATGAAAAGCAGTTTAAAGCACTAACTCTTGATGTTGACGGCCTTGTTGAATGGTTAAAGTCTGTCATTAAAGAAAACAACCTAAAGGCAGTGATATTCATCTGGGACGAGTTTACGGAGTATTTTAGAAATAATATGAGAGCCTTGACCGGTTTCCAAAAAATTGCTGACCTTAGTGGTAGTGAGCCATTCTATTTTATTGTTGTTACACATAATGTTAGGCATATTTTTTGAAACGGATAAAGATTGGAAGAAGATTTTAGGTCGTTTTATAAGCCCTATCTGTGGTATCCAATTGCCTGAAAACATGGCATTCCGTCTGATGGGAGCAGCCATGGAGAAAAACGAGGATTCTCAGATTCAGGCAGACTGGGAAAACACCTCTTGTGAACTCTATGAAAGAACACATGATGCAAGACAGCTTGTAAAAGGTAAGGCCTGTATTTCAGATAATGAATTGAAATCAATACTGCCAATTCATCCTTATACAGCTTTACTTTTGAAATACATATCTTCCGTCTTCGATTCAAATCAGCGTAGTATGTTTGACTTTATTAAAAACGACCGTGGAAATGAAATCAAAGGTTTCCAATGGTTTATTAGCAATTGCAGACCTTTCGATGAAAACCCACTGCTCACAATTGATATGCTATGGGATTTCTTCTATGAAAAAGGCAAGGAATATTTATCTCACGATATTCGTTCTATTTTAGATTGCTACTCCCTTGCAATCACCAAGAACCTCGATCGGGATGAAAAAAGAATACTAAAGACTGTTCTTCTTATGCAGGCTATTTCTCAGAAGACTGGTGATTCTGTAGAGTTGTTTATTCCTAATGAAAAGAATATAAACAACGCTTTTGAAGGATCTGATTTGGCGAATGATGAGGCTGCCCGTATTGCAGACAGTCTAATTCCTGATGTTCTTTTCAGAAAACCTATTAGAGGTGGAAAATTTCAATATTCTGCACTAATTAACGCAGGTAATGCTGTGGAACTTGACAAGCATAAAGATGAACAGCGCAAAAAATCCACCTCTGCTCTTATTAACGAAGGAGATATTTCCTCGGCTATTTCACTAAGTGGTGCCATTCGACTACGTTATGTTATGAGATGCTTATAGCGATTTTAGATCCACTATTAACTCATTAAGTAATCAAGCAATAGAATTATGGCAGTTGTAACATTCGCCAAAGATGAAGCCGAAAGTGTAATTATCGGAAAATATATTCAAGAAGCTGTTAATGACAGTAATTACGATATTGTATTTATTGATGCCTCAATCACACCTCTCGGCAACGACCTTATGGAGCAATATGTAGAGGCAATGGCAAACTCAGTTATTAACATTAAGCAGGATAAGGGTTTGGCTGCACAGTACGAATCAAATGCAAGGGAGGTTCTCAAAAAATGGAGAAAAAAATCGCTGAAGGTGAGTTTGTAATTTATACTACTGATAAGCCAAAAAGCGAAAGAGCCAGTACCCTTGATCTTCTATACAGTGAATTAGCTGCAATAAATAGAAAGCGGTATCCAGATGGCTTGGAAACAGGTAGTGCCGTTACTGATACCATGTGGCAAGCTACCTCTCTTCAGGCAGGTGTTGATTGTGGTGTAAATCAAACTACTTCTGGTCAATACCGTTCCGGCAACCCGCAAACCAAATTGGAGAACTATATAGGTGAAAAAGCATGGCAGATTAAAGATTACTGGATTAATACACCAAACATACAGATTTCCAAAATTAAACAGCATTTGGAGAATATTATTGTAGAAGCATTTAAAAAAGACGGCAGAATTTCTATCGCTCAGATTTATAATGCTTTTAAGGAAGAACCTTACGGCTTTATGCCTTGTAACCTTACTGCTTTTGTAATGGGCTTTATACTAAAAGAATACGCAGATGGTTCTTACAGTTGGAGTGATGGTCTTACAAATGACATTTTAACTATTGCAAAGCTTAAGGAAATGGTTGATGAGATTATTAAGCATAATCTTACCACTATTCCTCGTTACAAGGATAAATACATCGTTACCATGACTGCTGAAGAGAGAGCCTTTAATGAAGCATCATCTAAGATTTTCAATATTCCTTTGAATCTCTGTAATTCTGTTGAGCAGACAAGAGAACGTATAACCTCGCCTTGCGAAGGATTCCGTGAGGAACAGGGAGCAGCCCTTGATCCACACAAGGCACATATTGTGGGTGTCAGTTTTTCGATATCCGAAGGCTCAGCGGTTTATGTGCCGATTGCACATAAAGTCAGCAAAAACATGGAGTATTCGGTTTTCTTCCCCTTTATAACTCAGTTATTAAGGAACAATCGAATTCTTAAGATAGCACACAATCTTGCCTTTGAGAGTAGCTTTTTTTACGGCTTGGATATTGTTATTGCACCACCTGTGTACGACACGATTATTGCTTCCATGCTGACATTAAAAAGTAATACAGAATTCCGCGCTTTGATAGACAGTGGTCTTAAAACTCTCGTACCTGAGCTTTTGGGTGTAGAGCTTCCGAAATTTGAGCAAGTTACCGCCGGAGGGCACTTTGACGAGCTAGATGCCAATCGTATTGAAACCGTGAATTATGCCTGTAGTGATAGCGATTACACACTACGACTATATAACACCTTCAATGCTTGGTTTGAAAGGTATATGCCAAAGCACC
Organism: uncultured Defluviitaleaceae bacterium; assembly: GCA_964468805.1. Classification (GTDB taxonomy): domain Bacteria; phylum Bacillota; class Clostridia; order Lachnospirales; family WRBF01; genus CAYXWM01. Next base: position 6,088 of record CAYXWM010000017.1, on the reverse strand, counting down.
GTGTTATAGTAGAGCAAATCGAAAGCCCTACCGCTATATATGTAGGTGCTATGAAATACAACGGTCTTCTTGTCGACAAGGTTCTAATGCTTGAGAAACAGGCTGAAGCTATCAACCGATTAACACATCTAAAAGAGGAAATAGCATTCATTATTGGCGATATTAACTTAGGTGCCAACGCTTAAACCGTTGCATTTAAGAATTATCTATATAAGGACTTAAAACTCCCTGTGGTGAAAACCACCACAAAATATAAGGAAGCAGCTGATGATGAGGCTATGATTTTGCTGTCAGATTGGTGTAAAGATAACAAACCGGAATTGGTACAACTTTTTCAATTTATTCAAGAATATCGCAAATGGGGTAAGTTAAAATCAACCTACATAGACGGATATTTGGAACATATAAATTCTGTCACTGGTCGCATCCACCCAAACCTTATGCAGATGGGAACGTATACAGGGCGTTTTTCCTGTAATAAGCCAAATCTTCAGAACTGTCCTCGTGCTGGAAGCGACGACCTTATTGGTGTTCGTAATTTTATAATCGCTCCTGAAGGAAAGATGCTTGTAAGTGTTGACCTTTCCCAGATTGAACTACGTGTATGAGCGTTCTATTGCCGTGATAAAACTATGCTGGAAACCTATCGAACAGGTGGCGACATTCACGCTCAGACTACCTCGGTTATTTACCATATTCCCTTTGAACAAGCCGTGGATAAAAATGCTGAGAACTATAAAAACCGAAGGGCAATAGCCAAGAACTGCAACTTTGGTGTCTTTTTCGGATTGTTTGCAAAAGGTTTGCAACGAAATCTTAAATTCAAGGCTGGACTTGATGTGTCCCTTAAGGAATGTGAGGATATTATATTAAATCTTAAGTCAGGGTATCCGGCACTGGCAAAATGGCAGGAAACCGTGAAAAAGACAGCAAAGCAATCTTGCTACAGTGAAACTGCTCTAGGACGACGGAGATATTTGCCAAACATTAACTCCACTGATTGGGGCAAAAAGAGCTTCTCAGAGAGATGTGCGTTAAACACGCCAATTCAAGGCACCGCAGCTGATATTCTCAAACTTTCAATGGGACGAATTATTGTTGGATTGCAGGATCGTTTATGGCTGCTACCACTCTTGCAGGTTCACGATGAACTAGTATTTGAAGTACCAACGGAGCGTGTTGATGAAGCAGTAGATTTTTAAAGTCTTGTATGGAAGCACAGCCGTTTGAGGATTTTGATGTTTTGATAATTGCAGAGGCATCTTATGGTGAAAAGTTCGGAAAAATGAAGGAAATACAATAAAATTGAAAGGTATGAAATTAAAGTTAATAATTGTACAACATATTGAAAGTGTTCCTCTCAGCAATCTGACAGTCGGTGGTTATCAGCGACCTACAAACACAAAGCAGGTTAACAATATTTCAAAATCTTTTGATGAAGCAAAGCTTGGACTTTTGGTCGTTAGCCGACGTGAGGGCAAATACCACCTGCTTGATGGTGCACACAGAGCATCTGCTATGAGGCAGATCGGATACACACATGTTATGTGTATCGTTCTTGAAGGGCTTTTAAACGAAGAGGAAGCGGAGTATTTCCGAAAACATAATGAAAATTCCCGAAAGCTCACCATATACAATATGTTCAAAGCAGGGCTTGAGGCAGGAGATAAAGTCTGTATAGATATTAATGAAATTGCAAAAGAAAACGGCTTTATTGTCGGTACATCAGGACGTTCATGGAAGCCTAATACACTTAGTGCAATAAACGCTTTAATGACCATTTATAAGGTTTACGGCTATGATATTTTAAATAGGACACTTAGGCTTCTAGTAAGTACTTGGGACTAAGAAGATACTTCCCTTTACCGTGAATTTTTGGTAGGCACTTCGGATTTCATAAACCGCTTTGGAGAGCAGGATTTTGCTAAGAGACTTTGCAACGTAAACTGCAGTAATATCTACAGAAACTATTTAGGTCGTGCTGAATTTACGGTCAAAATCGTCAGCAATCAAAATATGCGAACTATGTTCTGTGCCAGCTTAGTATTCTTCTACAACAAAGGACTGCCCGAAAAAAGAAGACTGGTTATGGAAGGAGATATAAAATGCTGAATGATATTGCTAAAATGTACCACGCTGAAACAAGTTGAGCGTTTATCAGCACTACTTGCAAAAGCAAAAATAAAAATAATAGAGCTGTAATTTTAATGAATAAACTAACCCCTCTTGATATTCCCTTAGAAGAATTTATAAAACCGTTTTTTGATGCAGATGAAACTGTCTGCCTCCGAATCTTTTCTGATAAAAAGAACTCCGCATTCAGGGGACAAAAGCTGGAATGCCAAGCAAGCAAAATTAGTGGTATTATTGATACACTTAAGAAACACAACCGACAAGACAGGGGTATCTTCTTTGTTGTAAATTTCGGCGGTCATGAAGACAATGAAATCAGCCGGATTAACGCACAGTTTGTAGAAAACGATACCCTTTCTATCGAAAAACAATTAGAACAGATTGAGGCATTCCCGTTACCTCCAAGCCTTATCGTAAGAACAAAAAAATCACTTCATACATACTGGCTCATTAAAGACGGCAAGGTTGAAGATTATCGTAGAGTACAGAAACGCCTGATTGCACATTTTCAGGGTGACCCTGCCTGTGTCAACGAAAGCCGTGTTCTGCGCTTACCGACCTTCGAACATCGCAAGGGTGAGCCGTTTATGGTGTCGTTAATTAAATTTAATCCAGAACTACGTTACACCCAAGCTGAGCTTGAAATGGCACTTCCGGAGGTAATAGATGAAGTCACATGGGAAAAATCTAACATTCCCCTAGGTACACGAAAGGGCTTGATATTAGTGGGTCGCCGCTGTGATTTCATACAACACTGTAAGCAGAACGTAGCAACCTTATCCGAACATGATTGGTATTCGATGATTACAAACATCGCCGTATTTGAAGGTAGCGATAGGGCTATTCACGCTTTGTCTAAGAACTACCCAAAATATAGCTACAAAGAAACACAAGATAAAATTAATCACTTTATGGCAAGCAACACAAAGCCCATTACTTGTAAAACGATAGCTGAAAAGGGCTTCAAATGTCCAAAATCTGAAAACGGTGTATGTGGCTGCAAGTCACCGGCAGCATTATGTTATAACCCCCTTAATATTGCTGACCTTCGTTTGATTTTATCAGAACAGGAACAAAAATCAAACGCCCTTGATAATATCGAGATTGCAAGAGGTTTTGTGACTGATTATTTATATAATGTCGAACCAATTATTGCTGAAACTTTCATTTCGTATGAAATAAAGGAGTTTTTCAAACTGAAATCAAACGATATCAAACCGCTCCTGGCACTTCATAAAGAGATATATAAGCGGTATGCTGAAAGTAAGGACAACAAACGTGAAACTTCGGGCGAGGAGCTTCCTGATTGGTACGAGCCGACCGAGCGTGGTGGTCTACGGTTTATCCCCGGCATACTAGCTAAGCATATGTCCGAGAACATTCATGCATTTTACGGTGCTGAGAGCTATTACTTTTACGAAAACGGTGTATATAACGAATAGTCTGACCTTTCCGCAACAGCAAGAGTTAGGGAGCATATGCGTGACCGATATGCAACTATGTCAGGAATCAACGATGCCGAAGGTCAATGGAAAATGCTTATAAATAAACCTATTAGGGAAATTAACTGTAATCCGTTTATCATCAATGTAAAAAATGGTCTCTATAACGTACTTGATGATAGCTTTAAGCCCCATACACCCGAATTTTATTCAACGGTTCAGATTAACGCTACATACGAGCCAACGGCAAAAAGTCCGATGTTTTTAAATTTCTTAAACAGCCTTTTGAACAAAGAAGAAATTCCACCGGTACAGGAGATGTTTGGTTATTTCCTTGTCCCAATAAACAAAGCACAGAAATCTTTTGTCTTTGTTGGTGCACCCAATGCAGGAAAATCTACGCTTCTGTCCACGGTGCAGGAGGTACTGCTCGGCAATACCAATGTGTCAAATATACCTTGGCAGAGTATTGGTGACAGATTTAAAACAGCAGAGCTTTTCGGTAAACTTGCCAATATCTTTGCAGATTTGCCCTCAAAGGCAATTGATGACAATGGACTTTTTAAAAGTATTACAGGTGAAGATTACATAGTTGGGGAGCGGAAAAACAAGACACCATTCTTTTTCAAGCCATACGCACGGCTTTTATTCTCATGCAATGAGATACCTAGAAACTACGGTGATAAGAGCGATGGCTTCTACAGAAGGCTTATTATAATTAGATTTGAGAATGCCGTTCCTGCGGAAAAGCGTGATGCTAACCTGCTCGAAAAGCTGATGACTGAGCGGGATGGCATCTTTATGTGGGCTTTGCAAGGGCTAAAGAGGCTTATTAAAAATGGATATGTATTTACCGAAACAGAGCGGACAAAGGCTGAACTTGATCGTTATCGTATTGAGAGTAACAGTGCTCTTTTGTTCGTGGATGAATGCTGTGAAATCAAGGACGGTGTGGAATGTATTCGTGAAGAATTATTCGAGCAGTACAAAGATTACTGTATAAAAAATGGCTTTAAGTCCTTGTCTCAAAGTAGCTTTAACAGGGATTTAGAAAGCACCTATCCAAGCATCGAGCGTGCCTGCGATAAGGTCAGCAAACGTAGAACTTGGCGTGGGATACAGCTTAACAAATAAATTTGACGACTTTGACGACCCTTTTCTATTCCTTTGCATAAGAACCAATGTGCAAGAAGTGCATAAAAAAAAGAATATATATAAGGACCGTGGAAAACCCGTCAAAGCTGTAAAATCGTCAAATACTTTTTTAGGAGCTTTCAAATGGAAAAAATGATAACAATTGCAATACTTAGGTATTTAAAGTCACTACCCGACACCTTCTGCTTTAAGGAACATGGTGGCCAATATGGCACGGCAGGAATACCTGATATACTTTGTTGCTACAAAGGACGGTTTCTCGCCTTTGAGGTGAAATCGGCTACAGGCAAACCTACAAAGCTACAAGAGGTAACAATAGCTTAAATCCGTAATGCTGGTGGTGTTGCCGTGGTAGTTAGAAGTGTAGACGAGGTTAGGAAAATTATAGCGGAGGTGACCAGCCGATGAAAGCCAAAGAATATTTAAGCCGAGCCTATAAGCTTGATAGACAGATAGATAGCAAACTGGAGCAGGTTCGTTCGCTTCGTGAGCTGGCTGAAAAAACAAATTCAATGTTATCCCACGAGCCGAAAAGTGGTAATCGTAATATTCAACCTATGGAAGCTACTCTTGTAAAGATGATGGATTTGGAAGCTGAATTAGCAAGGAAAATGGAGGAGCTTTTAGACCTTAAGCACGAAATCGGTGATGTTATTGATGCAGTTCCTGACACGGACTGCCGATTGCTTTTGGAATACAGCTACATATCACTGAAATCTTGGGAAGAACTATGTAGCTTAATTAATTACAGCTGGCCTCAAACCCATAGACTGTACAAAAAATCGCTGGAGTTCGTAAACATGATACTAAATGAGATAGAATTATACATGCCTCTTTTGATAATATTATAATGCATTACAAACTCAAACATCTTATGTCCGTTTCTGTGAGGAGCATCAGATAAATTAAACCCATCGACTACACCAAAAAATCGTTGGAGTTCCTAAACATGATACTAAATGAGATAGAATGATACATGCCTCTTTTGATAATATTATAATGCCTTACAAACTCAAACACCTTATGTCCGTTTCTGTGAGGAGCATCAGATAAATTAAACCCATCGACTACACCA
>CAYXWM010000017.1:0-183 GCA_964468805.1 uncultured Defluviitaleaceae bacterium | reverse complement strand
CTAAACATGATACTAAATGAGATAGAATGATACATGCCTCTTTTGATAATATTATGATAGCAAAAAACAAACAAAGTCTTTGTGGGGTTTCACCCTACTAAGGCTTTTGTTTTGCCAAGGAGTGAAATGCTATGCCTTACAAACCCAAACACCCATGCTCCCATGCCGACTGTCCTAGGCTTA